>CAIWAD010000084.1 GCA_903910645.1 uncultured bacterium
GTCATTGCGCGGGTCGCCATTGCGGAAGCGATCCGGCATGAGTGCGTAGACCACGGCGTCCTGCCAGATGAAATCCTCATTGAAGAAGAGCGTCTGCAGGGGAGAGCGGCGCGTGCCGTTGGACACGCCCACACGCAGCCGCTCAGGGCCGCTGCGCGCCTGCTTGCCCAGGTGCAGGCTAAGCGTGTCGCCGTCAAGATGCACGCTGTCCATGGGCACGGCCTTGTTGCCATGCAGGGCGGCCCAGCTGAAGTCCGTGCCCCGGTCCTCCACCAGGAACCGCACCACACGCCCGGTGCCGGTGATTTCCCAACCCAATCGATGCAGGGAGGGCGCCTTGCCGCCCTCCTCCTTCACCCACTGCCGACTGTTCCAGCTGCCATAGCCGTTGGGGATGCTGTCCGGGTTGGCGGGATCCCGCAGGTAGCGTTCGCCATCCTTGATGAGGTAAATGAGCTCGCCCGGGGCCACCATCAAGCGCGTGCGGTACAGGCCGGGGCGCACTTCAGGCATGGGATGGCTCAACCCGCTCCACTCATTGAAGTTGCCCGCCACATGCACCTCGTGGCCGGGGGCGCCCTCGTAGCTCAAGTCCACCGCCTGACCTTCCGCCGTGCGCACCAGGATGTCCCCGCCGGTGGTCTCCACCACGCACCAGGGCAGGGCCTGGCGGGCGGTGAGCTCCAGTTCCTTGGGAAGAGTGGCCACCGCCAATCCGGGCGGGGGCGAGAGCACCATCCAGGGCTTCCGCGTGCTCACCGCCAATTGGGAACCGGTGAAGGCCACGCGTTCGCCGGGTTTCAGCGTCACCACCCGGTTCAGGCCGTCAAAGGCCAATGCGGAGGATACGCCAAGGCCGAGGCCAGCCAAAAGGAGTGCCGCGCGCAAGGGGAGGAAGATTCTTGGGGACATGAAAAGCTCCGCGTTGGGGGCTGCGGCCTGGGGCCCGGGCAGCCAGCCTTGGAGTTTGTGGGGCCACTGCGGGGGCTTGGCCCTTGGAAAAGTTGTCGCACGTGTCGAAAGCCAATGATCGGGGATTTCTTTGGTTCACTTGGCTTGGTCGCCGGATGCTGCCGAAACCCGGATGGCAGGGGCGATGATGGCCAAGTGGCCCAATCCCACAAAGTCCTTGAGCGCCAAAGTAACAAGCCGGGCGGGGGGGGTGGGATGAAAGCGGGCACCATGATTAGAGGATACGCAAGTTCAATATAATGAATGAAACGAAATGAATAGCATAATCAATGAAAACAACATGTTAGAGATCTGTGAATCGATCCAGCCTGTAGGAATAGCAATACGATTGATATTCATTGATATCACCTAACAGAATGAGAATTGCACACATTTTTTCACCAACACTTGTGCTCAAAGCGTTAAAAAGATAACATTGACCATGCTTCCCTTGTGGAGAGGAGACGAGGACATGGTCCAAGCATGCGACATGGATCTGGTGGATGCCCTGTTGGCCCGCCACGGCGCCTGCGGGCGGCAGGATCTCATTCCCCTGCTGCAGGAAATCCAGGAGGCGGAGGGCTTTCTGTCCCGCGCCGCATTGCGTCGAGTGGCGGCGCATTTGCACTTGCCGGAAAGCAAGGTCTACGGCGTGGCCACTTTCTACAACCAATTCCGCTTCCAGCCCCGCGGACGCTGCGCCATTGCCGTGTGCCGGGGGACAGCCTGCCATGTGAAAGGCAGCGCAGCCGTTCTGGCGGCCTTGCAGCGGGAACTGCGCATCCAGGCGGGAGCCACCACGCGTGACGGCCTCTTCAGCCTGGATGTGGTGTCCTGCATTGGGGCCTGCGGCCTGGCGCCGGTGATCGCCGTGGGGGACGATTACCACGCCGGAGTCAGTCCCACACAGGTGCCGGGCATTGTGGCCAGCTATCGCGCAAAGCTGCAGGCGCTGGGTGAAGGCGTTCTGGAGCCCAGCACCAGCGTGGAAGAGGTGCTGGCATGACCCGCGCGGCGCAGGAAGTGGGCCGCATGTTGGTGCAGGAAGTGCTGGCCGGCAAGGGCGCGGGCCTGGAGCTGAAGGAATGGGGCCGCCGCCAGCGGCGCGAGGATGTGGACCATCCGCTCATCCTGGTGGGTGCGGGGACATGCGGCATCAGCGCTGGTGCGGATCGTGTGCTGGCCAGCTTGCGGCAGCTTTGCCCTGAGCGCGGTGTGGCGCTGGTGGAAGTGGGCTGCATTGGCCTGTGCAGTGAGGAGCCCCTGGTGGATGTGCAAGTCCCGGGCCTGTGTCGCCTGGGCTTCCGCCAGGTGCGCCAGAGCCATGTGGAGGCCCTGCTGGAGCTGGCGGCGACGGGCCGATGGAGCAGCGGCCTGCCGCAGGTGCTGGGCCAGTTCGCCCAGGAGGGGCTGCGGCCCTGGCCCGACCAGCCTTTCATTCACGACCACGCCTTCTTTGCTCCCCAATGCCGCCGTGTGTTGGCCAACTGCGGATTGGTGGATCCGGACAGCCTGGAGGAGGCCGTGGCCCGTGGCGCATGGAGCGCTTTCGCCAGGCTGGTGAAGCAGGGTCATCCGGAGCGCGTGGTGGATGAGGTGGAGGCCTCCGGGCTGCGGGGGAGGGGCGGCGGCGGCTTTCCCACGGGTCGCAAATGGAGGCTGGCGCGCTTGCAGCCGGGCCCGCGCATCTTCATCTGCAATGCCGATGAGGGGGATCCCGGCGCCTTCATGGATCGCGCGGTGATTGAAGGGGATCCCCATCGCGTGCTGGAAGGCCTGGCCATTGGCGCCTTGGCCATCGAGGCGGAGGAGGCCTGGATCTATATCCGCGCCGAATATCCTCTTGCCATCCGCAGGCTGGAGCGCGCTATCGCCCAGGCGCGGGAGTGCGGCCTGCTGGGAAACAAAATCCTGGGCACGCGCCACCGTCTGGACCTGCACATCAAGAAGGGTGCCGGCGCTTTTGTGTGCGGTGAGGAAACGGCCCTCATCCATTCCATCGAAGGCAAGCGCGGCATGCCCAGGCCTCGACCGCCCTATCCTGTGGAACAGGGGCTCTTCGGGCGCCCCACGGTGATCAACAATGTGGAGACCCTGGCCAACCTGCCCGGCCTCTTCCAACTGGGGGCCAAGGCCTGGCGCGAGCAGGGCCAGGGGGAGAGCCGGGGCACCAAGGTTTTCGCCCTGTCCGGCCATGTGCGGCGCACAGGTCTGGTGGAGGTGGCCATGGGCGTGCCCCTGCGCCGCATTGTGGAAGAGATTGGCGGAGGCGTGCCCGGTGGCCGTTCCTTCAAGGCCGCCCAGATCGGCGGACCAAGCGGGGGCTGCGTGCCCGGGCACCTGCTGGATGTGGGCGTGGATTACGAAAGCCTGCGCGGCGTGGGCGCCATGATGGGCTCAGGCGGTCTGGTGGTGATGGATGACAGCACCTGCATGGTGGATGTGGCCCGCTATTTCATGGATTTCATCCAGCGCGAGAGCTGCGGCAAGTGCATTCCCTGCCGGGAGGGCACGCGCCAGCTGAAGGCCATCCTGGACGGCATCAGCCGCGGGCGGCGCAGGGAAGAGGGCCATGGAGCCCTGGAGCGCTTCCAGGGCGTGATGGGTCTGGAGCGGCTCTCCCGCGTCATCCAGGACGCCAGCCTGTGCGGACTGGGGCAATCGGCCCCCAGCCCGGTGCTCAGCGTGCTCCGCCACTTCCGTGAAGAGGTGGATGCCCATGTCTACCAGCGCCGCTGCACGGCCCGGGTCTGTCCGGACCTTCTGCTCTTCCGCATCGAGGAGGAATTGTGCTCGGGCTGCACGGCCTGCGTGAAGGCCTGCCCCTCGGGAGCCATCGTGGGCAGCCGCAAGGCGCCCCATCACATCATCGCCGAGGCGTGCACGGGATGCGGCTCCTGCCTGTCCCGCTGCCCCAAAGGCGCCATCCAGGTGGACTGACACATGCTGGCAACGCTGAACGGAAGGGCCGTGGAGGCCCATGCGGGAGAGAGCATCCTTGACCTGGCACGGCGGGAAGGGCTGGACATCCCCACCCTGTGTCATCTGAAAGGTCTGAGCCCCAGCGGCGCCTGCCGCATGTGCGTGGTGGAACTGGATGGCCGTCCGGGCCTGGTCACCGCCTGCTCCCAACAGGTGCAGGAGGGCATGGCCATCCACACCCACTCCCCCAGGGCGGTGGAGGCGCGCAAGACCATTGTTGAACTCCTGCTGGCCAACCATCCCGACGACTGCCTCTACTGCGTACGCAGCGGCGATTGCCGTCTGCAGGAGCTGGCCCAGACCCACGGCGTGCGCAGGCGCCGCTGGCCGGCAGGCATGCGTCACCACCGGCTGGATGTGTCCAGTCCGGCCATTGGCCGCAATCCGGACAAGTGCATCCTGTGCGGAGCCTGCGTAAGGGTGTGCGAGGAACGCATGGGAGTTGGCGCCATTGACTTCACCGGTCGTGGCAGCTCCACGGTGGTGGCCCCCGCTTTCCTGGGGGACTTGAACTTGTCCACCTGCGTGGGCTGCGGCCAGTGCATCGCCGTCTGCCCCACCGGCGCCTTGCGGGAGCAGAGCCATCTGGATCGTGTGGTGGCCGCCCTGGAGGATCCGGAGCAGGTGGTGGTGGTGCAGCATGCCCCCGCCGTAAGCGTCAGTCTGGCGGAGGAATTCGGGCTGCCCGCCGGCACGGATTTGAATCCCCAGCTGGTGGCGGCCCTGCGCCGCCTGGGCTTCCACTATGTCTTCGACACCGCCTTCGCCGCGGATCTGACCGTGCGCGAGGAGGCGGCGGAGCTGGTGCAGCGCATCACCCACGGCGGGCCCCTGCCCCTGTTCACCAGTTGCTCGCCCGCCTGGGTGCGCTGGCTGGAGCAGGAACGGCCGGAGCTGCTGCCCCATTTGTCCACCTGCAAGAGCCCCCAGCAAATGATGGGCGCCGTGGTGAAGAGCGCCTTCGCCCGCATGAAGGGCCTGGATCCGGCGCGCATCTTCAGCGTGAGCATCATGCCCTGCACGGCCAAAAAGGCGGAGGCCGCGCGCCCGGAGCATGCCCGGGAGGGCCTGGCGGATGTGGATGCCGTGCTCACCGTGCGCGAGCTGGCGCGTCTGCTGCGCCAGCGGGGCATCCGCCTGACGGAGCTGAAACCCGACCACGCGGACCTTCCCCTGGGCATGCGCAGCACGGCGGGCAAGCTTTTTGGCGCATCCGGCGGCGTAACGGAGGCCGCCCTGCGCACGGCGCATTTCCTGATCACGGGCGAGGATCCACCGCCCATGCGCGTGGAAGTCCTGCACGGCACGGAGGGATTGCGTTTCGCCACCGTGCAGGCGGGCATCCTGCAATTGCGCGTGGCGGTGGCCTCCGGCCTGCTCCAGGCACGAAAGCTGGTGGACGAAATCCAGCAAGGCCTGCATCCCCATCTGCACATGGTGGAGGTGATGAGTTGCCCCGGAGGCTGTGTGGCGGGCGGCGGCCAGCCCTTGTCCAGGGATGGGGACGATGCGGAGCGTCGCCGGGCGGTGCGCCACGCCGCCCTGCTGCGCGTGGATGATGAAGGCATGCTGCGACGGCCCCATCGCAATTGGGCCGTGGGCGAACTCTACCGGGACGAGTTGGGCGAACCACTCTCCCAGCGCGCCCACGAGCTGCTTCATGTGCATCGCGAACGGCCCCGGGAGGTGGAGGCGTGAACGCCGCCCTGCCCATGATCCGCACCCGCCCGGAGCGTTGCCGCACCTGCTACACCTGTGTGCGGGAATGTCCGGCCAAGGCCATCCGCATCCTGCATGGTCAGGCGGAGGTTCTGCCGGAGCGCTGCGTGGGCTGCGGCAATTGCGTGCTGGTGTGCCGGCAGCAGGCCAAGGAGATCGTGGACAGCCTGGATGCCGTGCGCACCCTGCTCCTTGGGGAAGCCCCCGTCGGCCTGCTGCTGGCGCCCAGTTTTCCCGCAGAGTTCGGGGAGATGGCCAGCGGGGACTTGGTGGAGCGCCTGCGGCGTCTGGGTTTCAGCGGGGTATGGGAAGTGGCTTTCGGCGCGGATCTGGTGGCGCGGGCCTACCGTGAGCTGCTGGAGGAGAATGGCGAGCGCTGGATTGCCACCACATGTCCAGCCATCGTCTTTTTCGTGGAGAAGTATCACCCGGAGGAGCTTCCCCATCTGGCACCGCTGGCCTCGCCCATGACCGCCATGGCCAGGGTGGTGCACAACCTGCGCCCGGATCCCGCCCTGAAACTGGTCTTCGCCGGGCCCTGCGTGGCCAAAAAGCGCGAAGCCGCCCGGGAGGGCGTGGTGGACGAGGTGCTCACCTTCACCGAGCTGCGCCGGCTGCTGGAGGAGCAGGAGGGCCTGGACGAGCTGTCGCGGGGCCTGGAAGCCCAGGAGAGTGGCTGTTCCCTGAGCCGCCACTTCGACGAGCCTCGAGGCGGCCTGGGTGGTCTGTTCCCCATCAGTCGTGGCATGCTGCAGACGGCGGGACTGCAGGAGGATCTGCTTACCGGCGAAGTGGTGGCCGTGGAGGGGCGTCGCCACGCGGTGGAGGCCCTGGAGGAGTTCGCCCACGGCGCCGTGGACGCCCGTTTGCTGGAGTGCCTTAGTTGCACGGGCTGCGTGATGGGGGCGGGCATTGGCGCACGCACGCCGCTTTTCCGCCGACGGGCGGCGGTGGGGCGCCAGGCGCGGGAGGCCCTGGCCAGCCTGGATCCCCGGTGCCATGAGGACGCCATGCGGGCCCACGGGGACAAGGTGCGCGGACGCAGCTTCCACCGGGAGGATCAGCGTTTGCCGGCCCCCCGGGGCGCGGAGTTGCAGGCCATCCTGGAGCGTCTGGGCAAGAGCCACGCCCAGGATGAACTGGACTGTGGCGCCTGTGGTTACGAGAGCTGCCGGGAACATGCTGCGGCCATCCATCTGGGGCTGGCGGAGAGCGAAATGTGCCTGCCCTGGGTCATCGAGCGCCTGCGCTTGAGCCTGGGGGAGCTGACGGAGACATCCGAGCGTCTGGCCGCCACGCGTCAGGCCCTGGACAACGCGGAGAAACTGGCCAGCATGGGTCAGCTCAGCGCGGGCATCGCCCACGAGATCAACAATCCCCTGGGCGTCATCCTCCTCTATGGACGCAGCATGCTGGACGAGCTGGAACTGGCGGCGCAGGATGCCCCGGTGCCGGATGGCCCGCCCCAGTCTGGCGCGGCGCGGCGCGAGGATCTGGAAATGATCGTGGAGCAGGCGGAGCGCTGCAGGCGCATTGTGAGCGGCCTGCTCAACTTCGCCCGCCGCAACCGCGTGAACCTCCAGCCGGTGGAGTTGGGGGACTTGCTCCGTCACAGTCTGAAGGCCATCCCGCTGCCTTCCACGGTGGAGCTCCACCTGGAGCTGGATCAGGCGCCGGTGGCGGAGCTGGACGCCGACCAGATGGTGCAGGTCCTGAGCAATCTGGCCCACAACGCCATTGAAGCCATGCCCGGCGGCGGCATTCTGACGGTGGCGGCGCGCCGGGAGGGCGGCGAGGCCTGCGTGGTGGTGCGGGACACGGGAACGGGCATTCCCGCATCCATCCGCCCCCGCATTTTCGAGCCGCTCTTCACCACGAAACAAATCGGCAAGGGCACGGGACTGGGTCTGGCCGTGACCTGGGGCATTGTGAAGATGCATCGTGGCCGCATTGAGGTGGACAGCCAGTCCGATCCCGGGCACGGCCCCACCGGGACGGAGTTCCGCGTGTGGCTGCCATTGGGTGGCGAGGGGAAAGGCCAGGACGCCATGCGCGAAGTGGCGCAGGGAGGATGAACATGAATCGTCAGTGGATGGGCTGCCGGGCCCTGGTGGTGGATGATGATCCCGATTGCCTGCTGCAGATGCGGTTGTGGTTGCAGGGGCTGGGTTTTGTGGTGGTGGAAGGTCAGAGCCAGGCGGAGGGCGAGCGCCTGCTTCAGGAGGAGCGCCTGGATGTGGCGGTGCTGGATCTGATGCTGGAGCATGAAGATTCGGGCTTCGTGCTGGCCCATTTGATGAAAGCCCGCCATCCCCATGCGCCGGTTATTGTGGTGACGGGCGTGGCGGCGGAGACGGGCTTCCGGTTCAGCGATGCCGGAGCCAGGGAACGGGCCTGGATCAAGGCCGACGCCGTGCTGGACAAGGGAATCCGCTTCGAGCAGCTGGAGCGCGAGCTGGAGCGCCTTTTGCCGCCTGCGCCGGTGGAAGGGGAGGTCTGAGGCATGGATGCCCTGCGCGTGCTCATTGTGGATGACGAACCCGGCATGCGCCTGGGGGCGGAGCGCGTCCTGCGCGGAACCCTGGCGGCGGGCCTGGATGAAGGGTCGCAGGTGGGCTTTGCCTGCCGCATGGCGGGCAGCCTGGAGGAGGGCCGCGCGGCACTGAAGGAGCAGGCGGCGGACCTGGTGCTGTTGGACTACAAGCTCCCCGATGGCACCGGCCTGGATCTGCTGGAGGAACTGGCCCAGCTGGAGAGCGTCCCGCTCACGGTGATGGTTACGGCCTACGCTTCCCTGGAAATGGCGGTGAGCGCCACCAAGAGCGGGGCCTGGGACTTCCTGGCCAAACCCTTCAGCCCGGAGGAGCTGCGTGCCGTGGCGCGCAAGGCCACGCGTCACATCCTGCTGGAGCGCCGGGCGCGGGAACTGGCCGAAGAGCGCCGCCGCGTGCGCTTCCAGTTCATCAGCGTGTTGTCCCACGAGCTGAAAGCGCCCCTGGCGGTGATCGAGAGCTATCTGGATCTGATGCGCCGCCAGGCCATGGGGCCGGAGCTGGCCAGTTACCAGGCCTTCATGGAGCGCAGCCAGGAGCGCATCCAGGGCATGCGCAAGCTCATCCTGGATTTGCTGGACCTGACGCGTCTGGAGTCCGGCGAAAAGAGCCGCGAGCTGCAGGATGGCGTGGATGTGGCCGCCCTGGCACGGCAAATTCTGGAGTCACTTCGTCCCCAGGCGGAAGAGCGCGGCATCAGGCTGCGGCTTGACGGACCGCAGAGTCTTCCCATGCGTGCCGATGCGGGAGAGCTTGAAATCCTGCTGGGGAATCTGGCGGGCAATGCGGTGAAGTACAACCGGGACGGCGGCGAGGTGTTGCTTGGTCTGGAGGAGGGCGAGGGCCAGGTGCGGGTGCTTGTGCGGGACACGGGCATTGGCCTCTCGGCGGAGGAGCAGGGCCGCCTGTTTGGCGAATTCGTGCGCATCAGGAACGAGCACACGCGGCACATCTCGGGCAGCGGTCTGGGCCTGTCCATTGTGAAGCGCATCTGCGCCCTCTATGGTGGGGATGTGTCGGTGGAGAGCACGCCTGGCCTGGGCTCCTGCTTCACGGCGGTGTTGAACCGGTCCTGACGGAACGGCCAGTTCACCGCCCGCCAACTGCGCCCACGGCTTGCGATGGGCGAAGAGACAGCTCCATCCATCACATGATGTAATGCACGTGCGCCCGCCTCCTCTTTCACGGGCCAATGGCGCCCAGTGCCGTGGAGATGTTGAAGGATTCACAGTCTTACCTTTGCCCGCGACTCGAATGTCAGCAGGCTTTCAACAGGAGTTCCCCCCATGTCCATCATCATCGACGGCGGCCATTTGAGCGTTGAGACCCTGGAGCGGGTGGCGCGGGGTGGTGAGAAGGTGGAGCTGTCGCCCGCAGCCCGGGAGCGCATGCGGGCCTGCCGCGCCATGCTGGAGAAGAAGATCGTCGCCCGGGAGATCATGTACGGCGTGAACACGGGCATTGGGGAGTTCAGCGAGGTGGTGCTCACGGACGATCAGGTGCAGCAGTTCCAGCGCTACCTCATCTACAACCACAGCGCGGGCATTGGCCAGCCCGTGCCGGAGGAACAGGTGCGCGGGGCCATGCTGGCAAGGGTGAATGTGCATGCCCACGGCAACAGCGGTTGCCGGGAGGAGATCACGGACACGCTTCTGGCCATGCTCAACCGCGGCGTGACGCCCGTGGTGTGCAACAAGGGCAGCGTGGGCGCCTGCGGGGACCTGGCCCCCATGAGCCAGATCGCCCTGCTGATGATGGGCGAAGGCGAGGCCTTTTTCCAGGGAGAGCGCTTGTCCGGGGCCCTGGCCCTGGAGCGCGCGGGCATTCCCATCCCCGGCCTGCAGGCACGGGACGGCCTGGCCACCATCAATGGCAGCAACCTGCTCACCGCCATGAGCGCGCTCACCTTGGTTGACTTCGACCGCCTGCTGCGCCAGGCGGAGATTGTGGCCGCCATGAGCCTGGAAGCCCTGTTGGCCAACCTGAAACCCTATGACACCCGCCTGCACCAGCTGCGCGGCTTCCCCGGCGCCGTGCGCAGCGCCCGGGCCATCCGCCTGTGCCTGGAGGGAGGCGAGCTGTTGGGCGGACAGGTGAAGACCAAGGTCCAGGACGCCTACAGCATGCGCTCCACTCCCCAGGTGGTGGGCGCGGCCCATGACGCCCTGCGCTGGGCGCGGGAGCAGGTGGAAATCGAGCTGAGCGGCGTGGGGGACAACCCCATCTTCCTGCCGGAGGAGAACCTGACCCTGACGGGGGCCAACTTCCAGGGCTCGCCGGTAAGCCTGCCCATGGACAGTGCCGGCGCCGCCCTGACCATGGTGAGTGTCCTGAGCGAGCGCCGCCTGAACCGCCTGCTCAACCCCGCCTTGAGCGTGGGCCTGCCTGCCTTCCTCACCAAGGGCGCCGGCATGTTCAGCGGCATGATGCTCAGCCAGTACACGGCGGACATGCTCATCGTGGAACAACGGATCCTCAGCCAGCCCGCCAGCGTGCAGAGCATTCCCGCCGCCGCGGACCAGGAGGATTTCGTGAGCATGGGCATGAACACGGCGCTGAAAAATCTGCAAATCCTGGAGAACGCCCGCGCCGTGGTGGGCATTGAAGCCATGGCTGCCGCCCAGGCCCTGGATTTCCGCGACCATCGGCCCGGCGCCGGAGTGGCCCGCGCCCGGGAGGTGATCCGCCGTCATGTGGCCCATTTGGATGTGGACCGTCCGCTGTACAAGGATCACAATACTATGGCCGCCGTGATGGCCTCTGGCGAGATTCTGCGTGAGGTGGAGGATGTGGTGGGCTCGCTGGCTGAATAGTTATCTGTAGCTCTTCGGCTGCTGCGCCACGCTGGCAAGCTGAAGAAAGCTGTGAAGCCTTGGCCGACAATGGGCCCCTTTCCCTTGGAAGGGGCCTTGTCGTTGGTGGGGACCAAGGTGAAGCTGCTGAAGGTCAACAGGATCCTCCATTTTCACGCCTACCGCGGCCGATTTGGCTGTTAATCCTCTGACGATTACCCCGCCACTTCTTACATTGGTTCAATTTCTATGGATACTTCTCCCCGAGAGTCTGGTGAACTTGTTGCTGGACAGGGAGATGCTAAGAAGGAAGGAGTCGCCATGTCCAAGCGCATGGTCACCATCGACGGCAACGAGGCCGCCGCATACGTGGCGCACAGAACCAACGAAATCTGTGCCATTTACCCCATTACCCCCTCTTCCAACATGGGCGAGTGGGCGGACCAGTGGTCCAGTGAGAACCGTCCGAACATCTGGGGCACGGTGCCCCGCGTGGTGGAGCTGCAAAGCGAGGGTGGAGCCAGCGGCACGTGCCACGGCGCCCTGCAAACCGGCGCCCTCACCACAACCTTCACGGCCTCCCAGGGCCTGTTGCTCATGATCCCGAACATGTACAAGATCGCCGGTGAACTCACCAGCACAGTCTTCCATGTCAGCGCCCGCAGCATTGCCGCCCAGGCCCTGAGCATCTTCGGCGACCACAGCGATGTCATGGCCGTGCGCCAGACCGGCTGGGCCATGCTGGCCGCCGGCAGCGTGCAGGAAGTGATGGACATGGCCCTGTGCTCTCAGGCGGTCACGCTGAAGAGCCGCATTCCCGTGCTGCATTTTTTTGATGGCTTCCGCACCTCCCACGAGGTGGCCAAGATCGAGCTCATCGAAGACGAGGCCATGCGCGCCATGATCGATGACGAGTGGATTTTCGCCCACCGTCAGCGCGGCCTGAATCCGGACAATCCCGTCCTGCGTGGCACGGCCCAGAACCCGGATGTGTACTTCCAGGGCCGCGAAACCGTCAATCCCTTCTACAATGATTTCCCGGGACACCTGGAGGAGATCTTCACGCGCTTCGCCCAGCTCACGGGCCGGCAGTACCGTGCCATGGAGTACTACGGCGACACCCAGGCCGAGGATGTGCTGGTGATCATGGGCTCCGGCCAGGGCGCGGTGAAGGAGGCGGTGGACAAGCTGAACCGCGAAGGCCGCCGCACGGGCATGATCTATGTGCGCATGTACCGGCCCTTCGCCGTGGAGCTTTTCGTGAAGGCCCTGCCCGCCACGGTGAAGCGCGTGGTGGTGATGGACCGCACCAAGGAGCCCGGCTGCGCCGGCGAGCCCCTCTACCAGGATGTGATCACGGCCGTGCAGGAAGGCCTGGCGGATGGCTTCGCCACCTTCACGGCCATGCCGCGCATCATCAGTGGGCGCTACGGCCTGTCCAGCAAGGAATTCACCCCCTCCATGGTGAAGGCCGTCTTCGACAACCTGGCCCTGCCCCGTCCCAGGAACCACTTCACGGTGGGCATCATTGACGATGTGTGCCACACCAGCCTGGAATGGGACAAGGAGTGGAGCGCCGAGGATCCGGATGTCTTCCGCGCCATGTTCTACGGCCTGGGCGCCGACGGCACGGTGGGTGCCAACAAGAACACCATCAAGATCATCGGCGAGGAGACGGACAACCACGCCCAGGGCTATTTCGTCTACGACTCCAAGAAGTCCGGCAGCATGACCATCAGCCACCTGCGTTTCGGCCGCAATCCCATCCGCGGCAGCTACCTGGTGGATCAGGCCAACTTCATTGGTTGCCACCAGTTCTTCTTCCTTGAGAAGTACGATGTGCTGAAGACCGCCCTGCCGGGCTCCACCTTCCTGCTCAACAGCGCTTTTGGGCCGGAAGAGGTGTGGGAAAAGTTGCCCCGCCACATCCAGAACCACCTGGTGGAGAAGAAGATCCGCTTCTTCGTCACCGACGCTTACAAAGTGGCGGCAGCCACGGGCATGGGTCAGCGCATCAACACGGTGATGCAGACCTGTTTCTTCGCCATCAGCGGTGTGCTGCCCGGTGACGAGGCCATTGCCCGCATCAAGCACGCGGTGAAGAAGACCTACGGCGCCAAGGGCGACGCGGTGGTGCAGAAGAATTTTGAAGCCATCGACAGCAGTCTGGCCGGCCTCCACGAGGTGAAGGTTCCCGGCGAGGCCACCAGCACCATCACCATGAGCCCGCCCGTCACGCCGGACGCCCCGGCCTTCGTGCAGGAGACCATTGCCAAGATCATCGCCGGCCTGGGGGACGATGTGAAGGTGAGCGAAATGCCCGCCGACGGCACCTGGCCCATGTCCAGCGCACGCTACGAGAAGCGCAACATCGCCCTTGAGATTCCGGAGTGGGATCCCTCCTGCTGCATCCAGTGCGGCAAGTGCGCCCTGGCCTGCCCCCACGCCGCCATCCGCATCAAGGTCTACGATCCCTCCCACCTGGAGAGCGCGCCGGCCACCTTCAAGCACATGCCTGTGAAGGGCAAGGAGTGGCCGGAGAACACGGTCTACACCATCCAGGTGGCGCCGGAGGATTGCACGGGCTGCGAGCTCTGCGTGGTCTACTGCCCGGCCAAGAACAAGAGCGACAGCAGTCGCAAGTCGCTGAACATGGTGGCCCAACCCCCCGTGCGCAAGCAGGAGGCGGCCAACTGGGACTTCTTCTTCAAGCTGCCAGAAGTGGACCGCAGCCAGGTGAAGGTGGACAGCATCAAGGGCAGTCAGCTCCTGCAGCCCCTCTTCGAGTTCTCCGGCGCCTGCAGCGGCTGCGGCGAGACGCCCTATGTGAAGCTGGTGAGCCAGCTCTTTGGTGATCGCATGCTGGTGGCCAACGCCACGGGCTGCTCCTCCATTTATGGCGGCAACCTGCCCACCACGCCCTGGAGCACCAACGCCGATGGCCGCGGCCCGGCGTGGAGCAACAGCCTTTTTGAGGACAACGCGGAGTTCGGTTATGGCTTCCGCCTGACGGTGGAGAAGCAGGGCGAGTTCGCCCGCGAGCTGCTGGTGCGCTTGCGCGAAACCATCGGCGCGGGGCTGGTGACGGGTCTGCTGGAAGCCGACCAGAGCGACGAAGCGGGCATTGCCGCCCAGCGCGGGCGCGTGGCCCAGCTGAACAAGGTGCTGGCCGGCCGCACGGACTGGGAGAGCCGCCATTTGGCCTCCATCACCGGTAGTCTGGTGAAGCGCAGTGTGTGGATCATGGGCGGGGACGGCTGGGCCTACGACATCGGCTACGGCGGCCTGGACCATGTGCTGGCCAGCGGGGCCAATGTGAATGTGCTGGTGCTGGACACGGAAGTTTATTCCAACACCGGCGGCCAGTCCTCCAAGGCCACGCCGACAGGCGCCGTGGCCAAGTTCGCCGCCGCCGGCAAGCCGGCGCGCAAGAAGGACCTGGGCCTGATGGCCATGAGCTACGGCAATGTCTATGTGGCCCAGGTGGCCATGGGCTCCAAGGATCAGCACACCCTGCGCGCCATCCTGGACGCAGAGGCCTACGCCGGTCCCAGCCTGATCATCGCCTACAGCCACTGCATCGCCCACGGCATCAACATGGAGCGGGGCATGGAGCACCAGGACATGGCGGTGAAGTCCGGCCACTGGCTGCTCTACCGCTACGACCCGCGCCGCGCCGAGGCCGGCGAGAATCCCCTGCAGCTGGACAGCCGGGACCCGAGCATTCCGCTGGAGGAGTACACCTACGCCGAGACGCGCTACAAGATGCTCTCCAAGGCCATGCCCGAACGCGCCCGCTTGCTGCTGGAGCAGGGTCGCCAGGAAGTGGCCGAGCGCTGGGAACTCTACAAGCGCCTGGCCGCCACGCAAACGGCCTCCTGAGAGAGGATTTCATCAACAAAAAAGCCCGGCCAATCGGCCGGGCTTTTTCATGAGTTCAGGTTGGTGGGGATTACAGGTGCTGGTCGGAGGAGCGTCGGCCCAGGGCTTCTTTGCGCAATTGCTCGCGCACCTGTTCGGCCTGGGCGGCCTCCTCGTGCTCCTGCACGGTAATGCGGTGATACACGGCATGCACTCCACGGCGGAACCAGGGGAAGTGGGATTCAAACATCTCCACCCCCACCAGCACGGCCACCTGCACCACGGCCATGGCGAAAGCGGCCCCAAAGTAGCCCAGGCCGATCATGGAGCCCACGGCTGCCAGCATCCAAATCACCGCTGCAGTGGTGACGCCGTACACGATGCCTTCGCGGATGAGCATGACGCCGCCACCCAGGAAGCCAATTCCCGTTACCACCTGCCCCAGCACGCGGGTGGGATCCGTGCCCGGGCCTCCCAGTTTGTGTGACAAGTAGACGAAGATGGTGGTGCCCAGACAGATGAGCACGCTGGTGCGGATGCCGGCGGGCTTGCCGCGCAATTGGCGTTCCAGGCCCATCAGGCCGCCGGTGAACACGGCGCAGGCAATGGTCTTCCAAAAACTGGGCTCGGCGATGAGGGAATCAAGCATAAGGCCTCCCGAATGGGGAGCCAATATGGCAAAGGAAGGGGCCGGAACGGAGAAGGGCGCCTGCATGCGCCCTTCAATTGTGTGCAAAGTACGTGAAAGGGGTCAGAAGTTCGGCCGGATGCTGGTGACAAAGGCCATCACCCGCCGCCTCTCTATCGCAGCAGTGTGATGGTGTGGCTTTCCCGATGGCCCTTCCAGTCAGCTTGCAAGACATAGGCCCCGCTGGCCACTTCCCGTCCTTTGGCATCGCGTCCTTCCCAGGCCACCCGATGCTCTCCCGCACTTTGGCGGCCATCCACCAACTCCTGCACCAACTGTCCTTTCATGTCGTACACGGCCACGCGCACCTTGCCCGCCTCCGGCAAAGTGAAGCGGATTTCCGTGGATGGGTTGAAGGGATTGGGATGATTGCCCAGCCCCAGCACATTGGCTTCTTCCACGGGTGTGCTGGCGCTTTCCTTGTTGGCGCTGGCGCGGCCTTTGCCACAGGGACCCCGACCACCGGGCATGGGTGGCGCTTCCATCCCCCAGGACTGAAAGAGCTGGTCGTGGGCGCTGCGGCAGGCCATTGGCGTGGCGCCTTCAGCATCCAGGCGATCCCGCAGGGCGCGCAACTCCTGGCGTTGTTCCTGGCTCAGCCGGGGGCCCTTTCCTTTCATGGAACCGCGCTCGCCTTTGCCGCAGGGGCCACGGCCACCGGGCATGGGCGGGGCTTCCACTCCCCAGGACTGGAAGAGCTGGTCGTGGGCGGCACGGCAGGCTTGGGGCGTGGCGCCCGCATCGTCCAGGCTATCCCGCAGGGCGCGCAGCTGCTGGCGCTGTTCCTGGTTCAGGCGGGGACCTATGTCCTTCATGGAACCCTGATCCCCATCGTCCCGGGATCCCATTCCTTTGCCACAGGGACCACGGCCACCGGGCATGGGCGGTGCCTCCAATCCCCAGGACTGGAAGAGCTGGTCGTGGGCGGCGCGGCAGGCTTCGGGCGTGGCGCCCGCACCATCCAGGCTATCCCGCAGGGCGCGCAGCTGCTGACGCTGTTCTTTGCTTAGGTCCATTGGCCCGGGGGCGGCCAGACTGGGGGAGACGAGGGCAAGGGCCAAGGCAATGGCCAGTGCGTGCATGAGAGGCTTGTTCATGGTTCCTCCAAAAATGGTGACGGCCCTTGGACGCCGCAGGATTTGTTCTCATTCCCCCGAAAGACCCGGCGGCGGCGGCCACAGACTGTCGGCTTCCTGGCCTCTGCCGCGCCATCCACGGCCATGGCGGCCACGACCGGGAGGCGGCCCCCAGCCGGGCCCTCGTCCTCGGGGTGGCCGTGCCAGACCTTTCTTCAGCCGCTGCCACTGCTCTTCGCTCAAGTGGGGCTTCAAACTGTGCAAGAGGCTGTCCATTTGTCCGCGCATGTAGAGGCGATGCTCCCGCATGCGCTGGCCAATGGCGCTTGCCTGGCTTTTCAGCAGGGAATCCACCAGAACTTCCTGGCTGGCATCCAATTGCAAATCCTCGTGCAGGAGATCCAGCAGGTGGGGCGGATAGGCCATGCGTTCCAAGCGGTCGAAGCGCTGGATGGCCAGGCGGGATCCCAACAGGATGCCCAGGGCCAGGCCCAGCAGCAAGGTGCCGCCCAGTGCAAGCAGACTGCGCGTGCGTGGACTCATGAAATATCCTCCAACTGGGCTGTCAGGGCGTTGTCCAGGGTCTCCGCAGGCAATGCCAGGACCCGGTCCAGCCAGGCGCCGTCGGGTCTTGTTTGCATGTTCCAGGCGGCCAGCCCAGCCATGAGGAGCAGGGCCGCGGCGGCGGTGGCGGGGAATAGGCGCCAGGTGTGGGTCCACACCGTTTCCACCCTGACCTGGGGCCATGCGCCTTCCTCAAGCGCCAGGCGCTTCAGCACGCGTCCGGACAGGCCGGGCGCCAATTCCTGGGGCAGATGTTGACGCAGGAGAGCGGCCAGTTCCGCCTCGCGTTCTGAGTTAAGCGTGGTCATGCGCGTTCTCCTCCCATTCCCTCCCGTTGGACGGGAGCAGCTTTCAACAAGGGGGCCAATTCCCGCCCCAAGGCCTTCATGGCCCGGGACAGGCGGGAGAGCACCGTGCCATAGGGCAATTGAAGCAGGTCGGCGGTCTCCTCGGTGCTCAGGCCTTCCAGCCAGCGCAGCACCACCACGGCCCGCCATTCCGGCTTCAACTCCTGCACGGCCCGCCGCACCAGGGCCTGGCGCTCCCGGGCATCCAACAGGGCTTCGCCATCCAGGGCGGGCTCCAGCCGCTGCCCCTCCTCGCTGTGCAGGCTCAACCAGCGCCATTGACGGCGCTGCCGGGCACGCAGCCGATCCAGGCAAAGGTTGATGGCCACCCGCGTCAGCCAAGTGCCCAGTTTTGCCTCCCCGCGAAACTCATGCATGTGACGGTGCAGGCGGATGAACACCTCCTGGGCCACATCGTCGGCGTCCTGCTCGCCCAGCATGCCCAGCACGGTGCGGGCCACGCGTCCCTGATGGCGATCCACCAATTGGCGGAAGGCGTCTCCGTCCCCTGTCCGGGCGAGCTGGAGCCAACGGGCCTCCTGCTCATCCACGATTACAGGTGTCAGGGGGAGGGGCCTCATGGGGTGGCATGCTCCTTCATTTGGACATGAACGCGGAACAACATGGCGCGATGGACGCGCCGTCACAGGTCTTGGACGCCGCTTTCAATTCCTCCATTCCATGGGAAGGCGGAAAGGCGGACGCGGCCCGGCCTTCCTTACCTTCAAGCCAATCAACAAGGAGAGCACCATGTCCGCCCTGCAAATGTACTCCACCGCCTGGTGCGGGGATTGCCACGCCCTGAAGCGTTTTCTGGCCCAGGAGGGCGTTGGCTATGAGGAGATTGACATTGACGCCCACCCGGAATCGGCGGAGGAACTGGTGGCCGCCACGGGCAAGCGTGGCATTCCCTATTTGAAGTGGGAGGGCGCCTTCCACAAGGCCTACCCGCTGGATGTCCCCGCCCTGCGTGCCTGGCTGCGCGAACGCGGCCTGCTCTAATGGACGACGCCAGCCTGAAGGAAGAGTGCCTGGAGAGTCGACAGCTCCTGGACGGCAAGCTCTTGAAGGTCTTCGCGGACACCGTGCGCCTGCCTGATGGACGCAGCGGCCACCGGGAGTGGATTCGCCATCCTGGGGCCGTGGCGGTGATTGCCCATCGTCCCGGGGAGGATCGGGTGGTGCTGGTGCGGCAGTACCGCTATCCCATTGGCAAGGCGGTGTGGGAGCTGCCGGCGGGCAAGCTGGATCCTGGCGAGGAGGTGGAGGCCTGTGGGCGCCGCGAGCTGCGCGAAGAGACCGGCTGGCACGCGGGTGCCTTCACCCGCGCCCTGCCGCTGCTGCCCTGCATTGGCTACAGCAATGAGATCATCCACATCCTTTACACCACAGAGTTGAAGGCGGGCGAGGCCAGCCTGGACCACGGGGAGTTCCTGCACACCCGGGACTTCTCCGTGAGCGAGCTGCGACGCATGGTGGACATGGGCGAGATTGAGGACGCCAAGACCCTGGTGGGCCTGTTCTGGCTCTTCCGACAACTGGACAGGACGGCCCCATGAGCCGCCCATGGCAAGTGCGCACGGGACCTTGGGACGGCGGCTCCGTGGAGGAGCGCATCATGCGCGCCCGGGGCCTGGATCCTGCACTGGAATGCTCCCATGATCCCTTCCTCATGCTGGGCATGGACAACGCGGTGGCGCGTATTCGTGAAGCCATTCGCCTGCAGCAGCGCATTCTCGTTTTCGGAGATTACGATGCCGACGGCGTCACTTCCTCCACCTTGTTGCGCCAGGGTCTGGCGGATCTGGGAGCCAGGGTCAGCGTGCGCCTGCCCCATCGCGTGGAGGAGGGTTATGGCCTGCAGCTCGCCCAGATGGAGGAGATCCTCCACAGTGGCGTGGATCTGCTCATCACGGCGGACAACGGCAGCACGGCCCTGGCTCCGCTGCAGTTGGCGGCTTCAAGTGGCCTGGATGTCATTGTGGTGGATCACCACAGCTGCCTGGACACGCCTCCGCCCTGCGTGGCCCTGCTCAATCCTCATCAGCCGGGTTGCGCCTACCCATTCAAGAGCCTGGCGGCGGTGGGCGTGGCGTGGAAGCTGCTGGAGGCACTGGGTTGGCCGGCCATTGAAGAGGGGCTGGATCTGGTGGCCCTGGGCACGGTGGCGGATCTGGCCCGCCTGACCGGGGAAAACCGTTTCCTGGTGCGCCGCGGCCTGGAACAAATCCAGCGCGCCGCCCGCCCCGGCATCCGCGCCCTGCTGGAGCTGCCGGGCGTCACCAAGGATGGCGTGGATGCCCGCACGCTGGGCTGGCAATTGGGTCCGCGCATCAATTGTGCTGGTCGCCTGGCGGAGGCGGATTTGGCCTATCACCTGCTGGACACTGAGGATCCCGCCCGCGCCCGCGACCTGGCAGTCCGTTTGGACTCACTGAACACCCAGCGCCGCGGCGTGCAGGATGAGGCCGTCAAGGCGGCGGAGCGCGTGCTAGAGGGAGCCAGTGAATTGCCCGCCATGCTCATGTTCGTGGGCAAGGATTGGCATTTGGGCGTCATAGGCCTCATTGCCGGACGCCTTTCCCAGAGCCATGAGCGCCCCGTGCTGGTGATGAGCCGCGTCCTGGACAATGGTGTGGTGAAGGGCAGCGCCCGCAGCGTGCCCGGCTTGAACATCACCCAGGCCATTGCCCGCCACGGCCACCTGCTGGAGAATTTCGGCGGTCACGCCGAGGCTGCCGGCCTGAGCGTGCGTGAGGAAAATCTGCAGGCCTTCATGGAGGCCCTGGGTGATGATGTGGAAGAGGCCATGGCGCAGCGCCCACGTCCGGCCCTGATCCTGGACAGCGCCGTAGATGGTGGAGAGCTGGACGTGTCTCTTCCCGGCCGCCTGTTGGCCCTGGAGCCCTGCGGATCCGGCAATCCCCGACCCCTGCTGGGACTGTTCGGCGCCCGCGTTGCGCGATGCTTCGACATAGGAGGCGGCAAGCACTTCAAGTGTTGGGTTGAGCATGGCGCCTGCCGTCTGGAGGCCGTGTGGTGGGGCAAGGGCAAGGAAGGCGCGGCTTTTCAGGTGGGTGACGAAGTGGACCTGGCCTTCGAAGCCCGTCTGAACAGTTGGAAGGAGCGCACCGAGCTGCAGCTGGTGCTGGAGGATCTGCGCATGTCCCAAGCGCCGGAACGCCTGCCTTCACAGTAGCTCTGGAGTGCTTCCATGGCCGACACCAGTCGTCTGCTGCGACGCTATCTGGACCACTGCCGCTTCGAGCGCGGACTCTCGGAAAACACCCTGAGCGCCTACGAGCATGATCTGGAGCGCTATCTGGAAGCCTTGGACCTGCAGGGCACCGGTCCCCTGGAAGTGGACATCCGTGGCCTGGAACGCTACCTGGCCCTGGTGCACGAGCTGGGTCTGAGCGTGCGCAGCCAATCCCGCGCCGTGAGTGTGCTGCGCGGTTTTCACGCCTGGTTGTGCAGTGAGCAACTCCGTTCCAGCGATCCCGCCCGTCTGCTGGACACGCCCCGATTGATCCGCACCCTGCCGCGCACCCTTACTCGATTGGAGATGGAGCGCTTGCTGGTGGAGCCGGTGGTGGACGAAGGCCTGAAGCAGTGGCTGATGTTGCGGGATCAGGCGCTGCTGGAAGTGGCCTACGGCGCGGGTCTGCGTGTCAGTGAGTTGTGCGGCCTGGGTTTTCAGCATTTGCTGGAGGAGGAAGGGCTGCTGCGCCTGTTTGGCAAAGGCGCCAAGGAACGCGTGGTGCCACTGGGCGATCCGGGATGGCAGGCCTTGAAGCGCTACCTGGAAGCCTCACGCCCCCACCTGCTGGCTCGTGGTCGCAGCGCCGAACGCGCACGGCAAGGCGCCTGGCGTGTCTTCCTGAACCACCTGGGCGGGCCGCTTACGCGCATGGGCTTCTGGAAGCTGCTGCAAAAGCGGCTGGCCCTGGCAGCCCTGGACGGGGAATTCCATCCCCACAGCCTGCGACACAGTTTCGCCACCCATCTGCTGGAGGGAGGCGCCAGCCTGCGCGCCGTGCAGGAAATGCTGGGGCACACGGACATTGCCACCACGCAGATCTACACCCATGTGGACAGGGACTTCCTGCGGCGGCAGTATCGCCAGCATCATCCCCGCGGATAGCTTCCGTGACTAAAGACTCTTGCACTCATGCCTCAAGCCATCCCCTGCACGACCCAAGCCGCATCCCGGCACGCATTCCTTCAATGCCAGAGCCGCAACCTTGTGACTGGTCTTGTCAGTGATGCGTGCAGACGGCTCAGCCTCTTCTGCGCGCCACCGCCATTAGGGAAACTCCCACCGGGAAGCCCGCCCAGGGCAGCCAGAAGCGTTCAAGGGCGAAGAGCTGGAAAAGCAGGGTGTTGAGCGGAGGAGCGGGCAGCTCCATGTCGTCCCCATCCCGGCCCGTCAGCTTCTTCATGGCGCGCACACCCAGCACCAGAGGCAAGAGCAGGCAGTTGTAGTAGCTCAGTTTCTCCACCACGAAGCCCGCCTCCAGGAGACGCTCTTCCAATTGAGCTCGCGTGTAGCGGCGCTGGTGGCCGTGTTCCTCATCGTGGCGCGTCCACAGGAAGGGCAGGGCGGGCACCGTGAGCAGCAGACGGCCGCCCGGCTTCAGGACATCGTGCAGGACCCGCAGGGTACCGGCATCGTCGGGAATGTGCTCCAGCACATCGGTGAGCAGCACCAGATCCTGGCTCCCGGGGCCGAAGGGCATGGCTTGCGGCAAGGCTCCCTGCCGCAGGTCCGCGTCAGGCAGGCGTCGGACCGCATGGTCCAGGGCGCGTGCGCTGATGTCCAGCCCGGCCAGGGTCAGTCCCTTGGGCAAGCCGGCCAGCAGCAAGCCCGTGCCGCAACCGGCATCCAGCACCCGCAGTTCCGGCTTCAGCCAGGGCCGCATGAGACGCAAGAGAATGATGGCCCGCGCGCGAAACCAGAAGTGTTCGCGCTGCACACGCTCCATTTGGTCGATGAGTTCGTCTTTCACCGCGCTCCCGTCCTTTGACCGGAAAAAAGTAGCGCAATGACACACTTCGCGCGCAGGTGCCGGTGTGGTGCCGGTGTGGTGCCGGTGTGGTGCCGGTGTGGTGCCGGTGTGGTGCCGGTGTGGTGCCGGTGCGGTGCCGGTGTGGTGCCGGTGTGGTGCCGGTGCGGTGCCGGTGTGGTGCCGGTGCGGTGCCGGTGCGGTGCCGGTGTGGTGCCGGTGTGGTGCCGGTGCCCGTCAAACCACCGGTACACCATCACCCATTCATGACAGCGCGCCAGGTGAACTGGTGCGCCAGAATGACAGTCTTGAACAGAGATCCCTGCTTTTGCTGTGATAACAGCGCTGAGGAGTGGCTGAGTTCATCCGGGAAGGAGAGCTGCTGCGCCGGGAGAGAGTTTGAAGGTTCGCACCTGACAATAGACACACAGAGGGTCACATGAAGATTCACGAATACCAGGGCAAAGAAATCCTGCGCCGCTTTGGCGTGCCGGTGCCCACGGGCGTGGCCATCCTGGAAGGCGGGGATGTGCGCGAGGAGGCGGGCAAGGCCTGGGATGGACTGGGCAAGGCCGTGGCGGTGGTGAAAGCCCAGATCCACGCCGGTGGCCGTGGCAAGGGTGGCGGCGTGAAACTGGCGCGCAGTCGTGAAGAGTGCCAGGACCTTGCCTTCCAGATCATGGGAATGCAACTGGTGACGCACCAGACGGGGCCTCAGGGACAGAAAGTGCGCCGCCTGTGGATCGAGGAAGGCTGCGGCATTGACCACGAATATTACGCGGGCATCGTTTTGGACCGCCAGAGCAGCCGCGTGACCTTCATGGTGTCCACGGAGGGCGGCATGGAGATCGAGAAGGTGGCCGCCGAAGCTCCGGAGAAGATCATCAAGGAGGCGGTGGATCCCCGCGTGGGCTTCCAGGCCTTCCAGGCCCGGCGTTTGGCCTTTGGCCTGGGCTTGAAGGGTGACCAGCACAAAGCGGCGGTGAAGACCTTCCTGGCCCTGGCCAAGGCCTATGAAGCCACCGATGCCAGCCTCTTCGAAATCAATCCGCTGGTGTCCACCACCGATGGCGGTATGCTGGCCCTGGACGCCAAGGTGAATTTCGATGACAACGCCCTGTTCCGCCACAAGGACTTCGCCGAGCTGCGCGACCTGGCGGAAGAGGATCCCAACGAGATCGAGGCCAGCAAGTTCGAGCTGAACTACATCAAGCTGGACGGCACGGTGGGCTGCATGGTGAACGGCGCCGGTTTGGCCATGGGCACCATGGACATCATCAAGCATGTGGGCGGCGAGCCCGCAAACTTCCTGGATGTGGGCGGAGGCGCCAACGCCGTCACGGTGGAGGCGGGTTTCAATATCATCCTCTCCGATCCAAATGTGAAGGCCGTGCTCATCAACATCTTCGGTGGAATTGTGCGCTGCGACCGCGTGGCGGGCGGCGTCATCGAGGCCGTGAAGAAGGTGGGCTTGAAGGTGCCGGTGGTGGTGCGTCTGGCTGGCACCAACCACGAGGAAGCCGCGGAAATGCTGCGCACCAGTGGCATTGACCTGATCGTGGCCCACAATCTGCAGGACGCCGCCGAAAAGGTGGTGGCCGCGGCGCGCGGAAACTGAGGAGCGGATCATGAGCATTCTGCTGAACAAGCACAACAAGGTCATCGTGCAGGGCTTCACCGGTGGCGAAGGCAGCTTCCACGCCGGCCAGATGATGGACTACGGCACCAATGTGGTGGGCGGTGTGACTCCCGGAAAGGGTGGCACCCTGCATCTGGATCGTCCGGTCTTCGACACGGTGAAGGACGCCGTGCAGGCCACCGGCGCAGACACGAGCATCATTTTCGTCCCGCCTCCCTTTGCGGCGGACGCCATCTTGGAGGCCATCGAAGCCGGCATCAGGCTGCTGGTCACCATCACCGAGGGCATTCCCACCCGTGACATGGTGCCGGTGAAGGCGGCGCTGAACGCTTCCGGCACCGTGATGATCGGCCCCAACTGCCCGGGCATCATCACGCCTGGACAAGCCAAGCTGGGCATCCTGCCGGGCTTTATCCATAGTCCGGGCAGCGTGGGTGTCATCAGCCGCTCGGGCACGCTCACCTACGAGGCCGTGGGGCAGCTGGGCGGCCGGGGCATCGGCCAGAGCACGTGCGTGGGCATTGGCGGCGATCCCATCATTGGCAGCACCTTCACGGACATCCTGCGCTTCTTCAAGGATGACGCGGACACCAAGGGCATTGTGATGATTGGTGAGATTGGCGGCAGCGCCGAGGAAGAGGCCGCGGCCTATATCGCAGACAATATCAAAGTGCCGGTGGTGAGCTTCATCGCCGGCCAGACCGCGCCTCCCGGACGTCGCATGGGCCACGCCGGCGCCATCATCAGTGGCGGCAAAGGCACGGCTGCGGAGAAAATGGCGGCGCTCACGGCGGCGGGCATCCATGTGGCCAAGAGTCCGGCGGACATTGGCCCCATGATGGCCGAGCTGTTGACATAACCCCGGCGCAATGGAAATCGTCCACGAGAATCAGAGATAAGAGGAGTACCATGGAACGCACACTGATGATCATCAAGCCCGACGCCGTTGAGCAAGGGCACATGGGCGACATCATCTCCATCGTGGAGAAGCTGTCCGGTCTGGACCTCATCGCCTTGCGCAAAGTGCGCCTGAGCAAGGAGGACGCCCAGGCCTTTTACGCCATCCACAAGGAGCGTCCCTTCTACGGCGAGCTGGTGGAATTCATGACCCGCGGCCCGGTGGTGGTCATGGCCATCGAGGGCGAGAACGCCGTGAAGCGCATGCGCGAAGTGATTGGCGCCACCAATCCCAAGGAAGCGGCCGAGGGCACCATCCGCAAACTTTACGCGTCCAGCGTGGGCGAAAACGCCGTGCACGGTTCCGACAGCCCGGAGAACGGCATGAACGAGACCAACTTCTTCTTCTTTGAGCGGGAGTACCTGCGTCTGCGGAAGTAAGTCCAGTACATACCATGCAAAAGGGCCCGAAAGGGCCCTTTTGCTTTATACCATCTGTGTTGTGGTCAGTTCTTCAGAAAACCCGGCAAGGGCAAGGGTAGCGCCGGTGCACGAAGCAGCAGCCCTACTTGCACCTGGGTCTGCTTCCGATAGTCTCCGCCACCCAAATGGCTGTCGGCAATTTTCAGATTGAAGGAACCGTGCGGGAAGGGCACCTGGACTCCAGCCAGCAGGAAAACCGTGTCCATCTCCGGACTGTAGCTTTCCTCCATGTCATTCCCATACAGGGCAGTGGTACCACTAGTGACAAATCCAGCTTGGGCGCGAATTCCATTGCGGAAAAAGCGATGAAGGATAACGGCATTCTCCATGCGGTCATCAAAGTAAAGCAACTGGCCACTGTACTGATAATAGCGAAGATTTACATTCAACTCCCAGCCTGGGGCCGGTACATAGCCGATCTGGGTGTGCAAAACAACGGGAGATGCGCCCCACACATAAAGGGAATCCACCGCCACTTGCCCCCCGCTGGGATTGTCCATGTACAAGTAATCAATGGTGTTGAATAGGGACTTGTCCTCATAGCCAAACGCCACAAAAGCCCCACGAAGGTCCACACGCAAACCAAACTGCCAATTCATCACCCCGGTGTAGCTTTGCAATTCCACCTGGTCAACGCGCAAGCTGCTGCGTGCGAAACCACCACCCAAGGTCAGGCCAAAGCGCTCCTGCGTGGTGGGGAAGATTTCCCACGCTGCCTGAACATTCCAGCGCTCAAGACGGGAGTCCCAACTCTTCCACCGTGTATCTGTGGTATCCAGGTATGTATCCTGGACTTCCCGATGGGAATTGTAACGCTGTTCCCACCCCAGGCCCAATCGCAGATTGCCCAACCCAGTCCCCAACTGAACAGAAGCAGGCACAGAGGAATCAGCCAGAGGCATTGCGCCATAGGTGGCATTACGAGAATCACCGGTTCGATACAGGTACTGCAAATCAAATTGAGTGCCTTCACGTGTTGAAATCAATGCAGGATTGCGTCTGATGGATGGAGCGGAACGCAGATCAATCACCGCGCCTTCCAGCTCAGATAAATCCGGCAGGAGGTAGCCCTTCACTTCATGTAGTTGAAAGGCATAGTTGGCTGCATGAACGGGAGATGACAGCAACAAGATCAGAAGAAGGAACAAGCCTTGCCGAGCTGAGTGTGTCTTCCAGGAAAGCGGCTGCATGACTGTTCTCCATGAAGCTGTGTGATCAAGCCCCGGATAAAAAGCAAAAGCCCGCGTGTGCGGGCTTTTGCGAAGAAAGAACAGGCAGCGACCTACTCTCCCACAGGGTTACCCCTGCAGTACCATTGGCGCGGGCGGGCTTAACTTCTCTGTTCGGGATGGGAAGAGGTGGGGCCCCGCCGCCATGGCCACCTGTAAAGATGTCAAGGCAAA
>CAIWAD010000085.1 GCA_903910645.1 uncultured bacterium
CATCCTCTTGACCATAAACGAAAACCGGCGCCCAAGGGCGCCGGTTTCGCTCGGCTTGGCTGCCAAATGATCAGCCCAACAGGCCTGCCACAATGGAAGGCAGGTTGTTGGCCTGGGCCTGCATGGCAATGCCCGATTGCATCAGAATCTGGGCACGCGTGAAGGCCGCCATTTCCTCGGCCATGTCGGCGTCGCGGATCGTGGACTCCGAGGCGACGATGTTCTCCTTGGAAATCTGCAGGTTCTGAACCGTCGCCTGCAGACGCGAGACGAAGGAGCCGATGCGCGTGCGCTCGGTGTCCTTGGTGTTAATGGCCGAATCGAGGGTGTTGATGGCACTCTGGGCGCTGGCAGTGGTGGTCAGATCAACGGTTGACAAACCAAGGCCGCTGGCTGTCATGTCACCCAGGTTCACGTAATAGAAATCCTGGTTGGCAACGTTGTACGTCCCAATGTGCAGCTTGACGCCCTGGCCGCCGGCACCAGCGGCGCCCGTGGCATAGGTGCCATCGATCAAATTCAGTCCGTTGTAATTCGTCACCTCGGCAATTCGGGTGATCTCGCTCTTCAGCTGCTGGAATTCCACGTCCAGATAGCTGCGATCCAGCGAGGTGAGGGTGCCGTTTGACGCCTCAACAGACAAGGCCCGCATGCGGATCAGCTTCTCATCGATGGTGGCAAGGGCGCCTTCCGCCGTGGCGAACATGTTGATCGCGTAATTGGCGTTGCGCTCGGCCTCCGTCATGCTGCTGATCTGCGCGCGCATCTTCTCCGAGACGGCCAGCCCCGCGGGATCGTCCCACGCATTGTTGATGCGCAGGCCGGAAGAGAGCCGGGTGACCGCCTGGTCCAGCGAGTGCTGGGTGTTCATCAGTTGCCTGTGAACCCCGATCGCCAGTGGGTTTTGGTTGATTCTCAGACTCATCAGTCACTCTCCTGTTCGGATTGACCTGCTACTACAGTCCCTAGCTCTCTTTCGCCTTCTGTAAAAACCAGGATGCTCTAAGCGCCCTCCGCCAGCCGCATCCATTGTCTCCCCTCGCGGCTTGCGGAAAAGGGCTGAACTTCATGTCGGTGCTTTTCGTGATTTCTGGAGTCCGCCCCCCACCCAGGTGCGGAAGTGCGGCCCCCCAAGCGCCCGCCCCATTCCCCAAGAGCTGGTCCGGATGGTGATTTCTGGAGGTGTAGTTATTGATATTCAACATGATCCATGTCTGAAAACTCCTCCCGCCGAGGAGCTCTTCGCTCTCCAAAAAAGGCGTTGCGCCCCGGGCTGACTTTGGAAGTTCCAAGCTGGCCCGCGCAGCCCTTTTCCACTGGTTGGAAAGCACCTGCCCAAACCATACTCTCAGGCGCCGTCCTGCTTCCGCAGGGCCTTTCCGGTGTCCAATCAGGAAGAAAAACCATGCGCCTTTGGCTGCTGGCGGCCCTGCCGCTTTTCTGGTCCTGCGCTGACAACCTGCCCGATTCCCAAAGCCAGACGCCCGAGCTCGTGCGGGTGGAAACGCCGGCGCAATTCGTGGAGGGATGGGCCACCACCCTGGAAATCCGCGCCCTGGCCCAGACGCCGGAGGAAGGGGACTGGGCCCTGGTCATGCAGGTGGAAGCCAATGGCTTTCAAGAAGATTATCTGCTTAGGGATGATGGCAACCATGGCGCGCTGGGGGAGCCCGCCCCAGGCCAGGAGACCTTGAGCGGTGACAATGTGGCCGGCGACGGCTGGTTCACCACGCGCCTGTCGGCGGACTTCAGTCCCGTGCTGGGGGCGCACACCCTGCGCTTCAGCCTGAGGCGGGATGGCGTGGAAGTGGATTTCCGCCAAGTGACGCGGGATCGTGTGGAGAACCGCGCGCCGGAGATTATTGAAGTGGTGGCGCCGGACCTGCTGCCCAGCGGCGGAAGCTTCAGCGCCAGCCTGCGTGTCTATGATCCGAATGGGCAGGAGGACCTTCTCCCCGCCCAGTTGCGCCAATCCGGCGGCGTGATGCGCAGCTGGACCTTTACCCAGGATGGCGACAGCCTGTGGAGCGTGACGGTGGGGCCGGAACTGGCCGCCGGACGCCAGGGCCTGGACACACTGGAGGTGGTGGCGCTGGACCGGGTGGGGCACGAAAGCGTGCGCCAGGTGGTGGTGGATCTGGAAAACACGCCGCCAGTGCTGGACACGGCGGCCTTTGGCCTGTGGATCTGGGACAGCGTGCAGGAGGGCTTCATTCCGGTGACGCCCGTGGACACGCTGCGCCTGCAGATGCCCGCCAGCGACGCGGCCTTCTTCCACTTGGCCCTGCCCATTGCGGATGCCCAGACGGCGGCGGATCTGGCCTGGGCCCAGTGGTCCATCGCCAGGGTAACCACGCCCCTGGATCAGGTGGTGTGGTATGAAATGGACGATCTGGGCCCCGACCACGAGGCCGGCGACTGGGTGGCGGATGACGGCGTGTGGAGCGGTGCTTTCCAGTTGCCCTGGGACAGCCCCATCGCCGACCGCGTGCTGCGCATCCGTGCGTTGGATCAGGTGGGCCAGCCGTCCACCATGGCGGAGTGGCCTGTGCGCCAGCTTCCCGCCGCCGTGCCGCCCCGGGGAGGCGCCATGTCCGACATCACTCCAGGACGCCCCAGGGGCTTCAACGCGGAAAGGGCGGTGCAATGACGCGCTTCGTGGGCCTGCGCTGGGCCCTTCCCACTCTGGCGGCCCTGGTGCTGGCCGCCACGGCTCCCGCCCGGGATGGGCGCCTGCCCCTGCGGCCAGGTGCGCCTGGCGGCCTCTTCAATGATGAGGGCACGCCGCCCTTCCCTGGCATGATCAGCAACAGCGTCACCCAGATGCGCGTGGTGGTGGAAGGCGGGGACACCCTGGTCTTCGCCGCCAACTCCTTTGGCGTAATGCGATCCACCGACTTCGGCGCTTCCTTTGAAACCTACACCGACAGCAGCGGCGTGGGGCGGGGCGGCGTGTGCGGTCTGGCGGCCTCACCCGGACTTTTGGCGGCGGCCACCGTGGTGGACACCTCCATTGCCGATGTGCAGGGTGCGGGCACGGGCATTGGCTTCAGCACGGATCGCGGTGTCAGCTGGACCTGGCTGGAGCAGCCCATCGACGAGGTCTTCGACACCAGCATCGATCCCCACGACTGGATTGCCCAGGATTGCGAGACGGGGGACAGCCTGGATTGGCTCATCGAGCTTCCCAACCGCACGCCTGTGGAGAACATCAGCTGGGGCCTGGCGGTGGAAGGGGACAGCGCCATCTGGGCGGCCTCCTTTGCCGGAGGCTTCCGTCGCTACAGCCTGGCCACCCAGTGCTGGAGCCTCTTCGTGCCCGACGACGATGCCTTCCAGCCCGTGGATCACTTGAACCACCGGGCCTTCAGCATGGTGGCGGGCAAGGGTGGCATCTGGGCCGGCAGCGCGGGAGGCCTGAACTTCCTGTCCTGGGAAACCCTGCACGCGCCCGGCGGCAATCGTTTGGGGCAAGGCTGGCGGCATTTCGATTTCCAGCATCCCCAGGTGGACGGCAGCCCCACCATCACGGGCAACTGGGTGGTGACCATGGAGCAAAATCCACTGCCCGATGGCTCCGACGAGATCTGGGTGGCGGGCTGGGCCACCTACGCCAGCGTGGGCGATTATTACGGCCTGTCCTGGACCGGGGATGACGGCGCCACCTGGACGGAGGTGGAGGATTTGCGTGGGGTGAAAATCTGGGATCTGGCCTTTGACGGCGATGATGTGTGGGTGGGCACGGACGAGGGGCTGTGGAAGTCCAACCGCCACGGTGCCGCGGGATCCTGGTCGCGCTACGGCGACATTGTGGACAGCCAGAGCGGGCGCCGCATGAACACGGACACGATCTACGCGGTGAAGTTGGTGGGCGGACGCCTCCTGGTGGGATCGCCGCGCGGCCTCTTCGTCAGTGCCGACCGGGGCAACAGCTGGAGCAGCACGCACCACGAGCCGTCCGGCCCGCGCTTCTTCCCCAACCCCTGGTCCCCCCGCGTACATGGCCCGGCCACGCTGGCCGTGCTCCCCACCCGTTCGGGCGCGGTTAGCATCCAGGTCTACGATTTCGCCATGGATCTGGTGAAAACCGTGGCCGACGGCACGCCGGTGACGGCCGGGCAGAGCCGCGAATTCTACTGGGACGGCACCAACCGCCGGGGGGACCTGGTGGCCAATGGCGTTTACTTCTACACGGTGGAAGGGCCGGGCATCAGCACCCGGGGCAAGCTGATGGTGGTGAAATGAGCACGGCGACGCGACTTCTCCCCCTCCTGGCAGGTCTGGGAATCCTTGTGGCAAGCGGCGCCTCCGCCGATGAGAACAGCAATGGCGGCGCGGCGGGAGCCTTCCGCCGTCTGGGACACAGCGCGGCGCTGATGGGCCTGGGCAATGCCGGCGCCGCCTTTCCTTCCGGCGCGGAATCCCGACTGGTGAATCCGGCGCTTATTGGTTGGTGGAAAACCCGGCAGGTGGATCTGGACTGGCACCGCCTGTCCATGGATCGCGAACTGGGCGGCCTGCACCTGTTGTGGCCCCTGCGGCCCATGGGCGCCTTTGGGTTGAGCTTCCAGCGCGCGGGCGTGACGGGCATCCCGGAGACCACCACCTGGGGCGAGCCCACCGGCCGCGACATGGAAGCGGCGGACAATCTGTTCTCCTTCGGCGTGGCCCTTACGCCCTCGCGCTTCATGGCGCTGGGCATGAACATGAACATCCTCACCAGCTCCTTCAGCGGCATGGACGAGGGCGCGACGGAGTTGAAAGAGACCACGGCCTCCTTCGATCTGGGCCTGAGCGTGCATCCCAGGCCCAATGTATGGACGGGCCTTAGCCTGCAGAACCTGGGCGGTAGCCTGGCGTGGGATTCCAGCCCGCTGTGGGGCTCGGGCGGTGGCAGTTCCGCCGAGGATGCCCTCCCCATGGTTTTCACCGTGGGCGCCGGAGCGGAATTTTTCCAGGATCGCCTGCTCGTGGTGGCCGACTACGAGGCCAGCGACCTGGAGGCCTGGGAACTGCGCGCCGGACTGGAGGTGCGCAGCGATGCGCAGGAGATGGGTCGCTGGGCCCTGCGCGCCGGTTGGGACGATGGCTCGCCCGCTCTGGGCGTGGGCTTCGCCTGGCCCTTCTCCCGCATGGAAGCCGGCGTGGATTACGCCGTCACCTTCCACGAAAATGATCCCGACGAGATCCATGTGGTCACCTGGAAGGTGGCCTTCTAAGTTCTCAAGCCTTTGGGAGCGCCATGCGCCGCTTGATTCTGCTGAGCACTGTCGCCTTGCTTTCTGCCCGGACAGAGGCTTCCACCAGCTTCGCGTTCCTGAAAATCGAGAGCGACGCCGCCACCGCCGCGCTGGGGGAAAGTGCCGGATCCTGGACAACACCGCTGTCCACCGTGGGCAATCCTGCCCTGGGCCCTGGCGATGGCCTGGTGCACGCCGCCATTTCCCAGAGCAACTGGATCTTTGATTCCCAGCACACCGCTCTGGCCCTGGCGTTCCCCTTGCCCAAGGGCTTGCGGGGCGGAGTGGATTTGCGCGTCCTGTCCAGTGAGGACTTTGAACGCCGCAGCGGGGCCGGACCCGAACCTGAAGGCAGCTTCCGCCTGGACGATCTGGCCCTTGGCGTCACCGTGTCGGGGAATGTGACTGAACATCTGAGCGGGGGACTGGCCCTTCGGCGTGTGCAGGAGAAGATAGACACCAAGGATTCCAAGGGATGGTGTGGCGATTTGGGCCTTGCCTGGAAGAAGGGCGCCTGGACAATGCAGGCCGCCGCCCTGAATCTTGGCTCCGTCAGCGCATTCCAGGTGAAGGATGTGACCCTTCCGCGCACCATGAGCCTGGCTGCCGCATGGTCGGGAACCCTGCCCCTGGCGGGGTGGGAGGCCACCGCCCAGGCAAGCCTGCGCCACTTGCGGGATGATGAGGCCCATCCCCATCTTGGGCTGGAGCTGCGGCCAGCCCCCGGGCTGTCCCTGCGGGGTGGCTGGATGGGCGGTTATGAAGACCGCTCCATCACGGCGGGAGTCGGATTCGCGTGGCGCCAGGCGCGCCTGGATTACGGCTGGCTGCCTTTCAGCAGCGCGCTGGACGATGTCCACCGCTTCACATTCTCCTTCGCCTTGTAGCACCGGCCGGGCCATCCGGCGGTGTGATAGATCAACGGACAAAACGGGAGGTCCGCAACATGGCCAAGTACCGCATTGCCTGGTTGCCGGGAGACGGCGTGGGCAACGATGTGATGGATGCCACCAAGCCTGTGCTGGAGGCCCTGGGCTTTGACGCCGAGTACATCCACGGGGACATCGGCTGGGAGTTCTGGTGCAAGGAGGGCAATCCACTGCCCGACCGCACGCTGGAAGTGCTGCGCAACACGGACGCCGCCCTCTTCGGCGCCATCACCAGCAAGCCCAAGGAAGAGGCGGTGGAAGAGCTGGCGCCGGAGCTGCGCGGCAAGGGCTACGATTACTTCAGCCCCATCGTGCGCCTGCGGCAGGAGTTCAACCTGCACACCAACCTGCGCCCCTGCAAAGCCTATGCGGGCAATCCGCTGAACTACAAGGAAGGCATCGACCTGGTGATCTTCCGCGAGAACACGGAAGGCAGCTATGGTGGCGTGGAGTTCCATCCGCTGCCCCAGCAGGTCTACGACGCCCTGTGCCTGAATCCGAAAATGAAGAAGTTCGGCGCCTTCGCCCTGGAGGACATCGCGCTGAGCACGCGCATCGTCACTCGTCAGGGCTGTCGGCGCATTGTGCGCGCCGCGTTCGAGTTCGCGCGCAAGTACGGGCGCAAGAGCGTGACCATTGTGGAGAAGCCCAATGTGCTGCGCGAAACCGGTGGCCTGATGGTGCGCGAGGCGCGCAAGATCGCCGCCGAGTACCCGGAAATCCCGCTGTGGGAGACGAACATCGACGCCCAGTGCATGTGGTTGTTGAAGAATCCCTTCGATTATGATGTGCTGGTGGCCGAGAACATGTTCGGCGACATCATCAGCGATCTGGGCGCCCAGCTGGTGGGCGGCCTGGGCTTCGCCGCCAGCGGCAACATTGGCGACGACTACGCCGTTTTCGAGCCCACCCATGGCAGCGCGCCCAAGTACTATGGCAAGAACAAGGTCAATCCCATGGCCATGTTCCTCACGGCCAAGATGATGCTGGACTGGCTGGGCGAGCACGACAAGGGCACCCGGCTGGAGACCGCCATCGCCGCAGTGCTGGCGGAAGGCGTGGCCCGCACCTACGACATGGGCGGCACCACTGGGACAAAAGAGATGGGCGAGGCGGTCATCGCCAAGCTGTAGAGGCCCTGTGTCACACCACGGCGTGGCAACAACTGGAAGCGGAGGGAGGCGGCGCCTCCTTCCGCTTTTTCTATTTGGCGCAGGGGTCATGGCCATCCTGGGCAATGGCTGCGCGCTCTTTGAGCCTCGGGCCAGCGAACATCCCGAGGATGGGGATCCCGACCTGGATTGGCAGCCACCCATCAGCCCCAGCGCCGTGCTGGACAATCTCCATGGGGCGGTGGAGGCGCTGGAGGCCAATCGCTACCCAGAGCTGCTGGCGGATGAAGGCTGGAGCCGGGCCTTCCAGTTCGTGCCGGATCCCGCCGCCGCTGGAGCGGCCTGGGGCCGTCTGGAGGAGCAATCCGCCTGGCAGCGCCTGTGCGACCACTACCAGGCCCTGCAGGTGCAGCCCCTGTTGCAGCTCATGCGCACAGACAGCCTGGTGGCGGGGGACAGCGCCAGCTGCACGGCGGACTATGTCATCCACTTCCCCGCCGGAGCCGGCACCGCCGCCTCCAGCTACAGCGGCCGCCTGCACATGGCCTTTTCCCGCCGGGAGGACACGGGGGACTGGGCCATCCACCGCTGGGAGGACACGGGTTCCGACAGCCTGCCCTCCTGGACCCAGCTCAAGCAGGCCTTCCTGTGGCCCTGAACCTGAAAGCCGCCACGCTCTGCCTGACCTCGGCCTGCCTGGCCCTGCTGGGGTCCTGCGAAAACCCCTTCGCACCGCCCCTGGGGGATCCTCTGTCCCCGTGGACGGACCAGACCACCGTGGGCGGCCTGTTGGAAAACTTCCGCAACGCTTATGTGCACCACGACAGCTTGCGCTACGCCGAATGCCTGGCCTGCCCGGGCTACCAGTTCAACTACTACAACAGCGAGCTGGGCGAATACGAGATGATGCCCCGGGAGACGGATCTGGTGTCCACGGGCCGGCTCTTCCGCCACTACCAGGACCTGGATCTGCGCTGGGTGGGCATTTCCGACGACCTTGCCGCGCTGGACACGCCGGACAGCCTCATCACCTTCACCGTGCTCTTTGAACTGCGCCTGGACCAGAGCGTGCTCACCGGCCACGCCAACTTCAGCGTGCTGCGCAGCGTGCCCATGGAGGACATCTGCCAAAGTCCGATCTTTGGCGTGGAGCCGGTGTTTCGCATCATCCAGTGGGACGACGACCTGTGAGCCTTCCCTCCGCGCGCCTGCGGGCGACGCTGCTTCTGCTTCTCATCTGCGCGGCGTCCACCACGGCCCGGGCGGCGGGGCGCATCCTGCTCATCCTGGACGACATGGGCCACGCCCAGGGCAAGGCCCTGACAGAGGCCTGCTTCCACCTTCCCAACGAAGTGGCCTTCTCCATCCTGCCCGGCGCTTCGCGGGCCTCGTGGGTGGGGCGCCGCTGCGTACGGGAAGGGCGCGACCACCTGGCTCATCTCCCCTGGGAACCCCTGCAGGGGGAACGCCGCGAGCCCTTTTTCATGGAGCGCAGCGCCAGCCTTGGCCACATGCGGCAGCAGCTGGAGCGCGTGCGGCGCATCCTGCCCGGCATGTTGGGCGCCAACAACCACCAGGGCTCGCGGGCCAGCATGGACACGCTCTTCCTGGACACCTTCGCACAGGCCTGGGCGCCCCTGGGGCTTCCCTTCCTGGACAGCCGCAGCACGGCGGATTCGCGCATTCCCCAGCGGCTGGAGGCGGCGGGCATTCCCGTCTGGGAGAACCACCTCTTCCTGGACCATGTGGACACGGACGAAGCCATTGCGGCGGAGCTTGTCCGCCTGGAAGGATGGGCCCGGGAGCGCGATGGCGTCATTGCCATTGCCCATCCCCGGCCACGCAGCTTGCGCCTGCTGCAGAACTGGCTGAAACATCTGCCCGCGGATCTGGAACTGGTGGCGGCCCACAAAGTGCTGCGCCCGGCGGATCCCTGGCTGGCGGGCGGGAGCTTTCGCCGTCCCGCCCCTCTTTCCCGCGCCTGGGCCGGTCCCGTGGAGGCACCGGCGGCGCACAGCCCAATGGAGGACTGACATGCGACTGGGCGTGAACATCGACCATATCGCCACCCTGCGCCAAGCCCGTCTGGGCCATGAACCGGATCCTTTGCACAGCGTGGGACTGATTGAGCGCGCGGGGGCGGATGGCATTGTCTGCCACTTGCGGGAGGATCGCCGCCACATCCAGGACCGTGATCTGCAGCTCTTGAAAGCCATGGTGAACACCCACCTGAACCTTGAGATGGCCGCCACCGAGGAGATGGTGCGCATTGCGCTGGACACGGCGCCGGACATGGTGACCCTGGTGCCGGAGAAGCGCGAGGAGCTGACCACCGAAGGCGGCCTGAATGTGCGCGCCGGTGGGGACGAACTGGGCAAGCACATCCGCATGCTGCGCAACCATGGCGTGGTGGTGAGCCTTTTCGTGGATCCCGACCTGGACACCCTGAAGGAATGCAAGCGCGTGGGTGCCCAGTTTGTGGAATTGCACACCGGCGACTACGCCGCCCAGCGTGGCGAGGCCGAACTTGATGAGGCCGCCGAGCGCATCCGCGAGGCGGCCATCGCGGCACGGCGTTTCGGCATGCGGGTCAGCGCGGGCCATGGCTTGAACTACCACAATGTGGCGCGCATCGCCTCCATCCCGGAGGTGGAGGAGCTGAACATTGGCCACAGCATCATCAGCCGCGCCCTGTTCACCGGCATGGGCGACGCGGTGCGGGACATGCTGCGCGCCATGGGGCGTTAGGTTGGGGCAGAAGTCCAGCCAAGCCTGGGATCCCGGCCCGCACAACAAGAGCGATGCATAACCTTTCCAATAGATGAGACGAGGAGCCCATGGAATTCCCGGCTGAACCCTTCCGCATCAAGGTGGTGGAGCGTGTGAAGCGCACCACGCGCGAGGAGCGTGAGCAGAAGATCATTGAGGCGGGATACAACGCCTTCGCCCTGCGCGCCGAGGACATCTTCATCGACCTGCTGACGGACTCGGGCACCAGCGCCATGAGCGACAACCAGTGGGCCGGCATCATGCACGGCGACGAGTCCTACGCCGGTGGGCGCAACTACTTCCATTTCGTGGAAGTGGTGCAGCGCATCTTTGGCTACACGCATGTCATTCCCACCCACCAGGGACGCGTGGCGGAGAACCTGCTCTTCAGCACCCTGCTGGAGCCGGGCATGGCCGTTCCCAACAACATCCATTTCGACACCACCCGCGCCAATGTGCAGGCCAATGGCGGCCTGGCGCTGGATTGCGCGGGGGAGGTGGCCTACCAGCCGGATGTGGAGCACCCCTTCAAGGGGAACATGGACCTGGAGCGCCTGGAGCGCACCATCCGCGATGTGGGCGTGGACAAGATCCCCCTGGTCATCCTCACCATCACCAACAACAGCGGCGGCGGCCAACCCGTCAGCCTGGAGAATGTGCGCCAGACCCGGGAGCTGTTGAACAAGTACGGCATCCCCCTCTTCTTCGACGCTTGCCGCTTTGCGGAGAACTGCTGGTTCATCAAGCAGCGCGAACCCGGCCAGCAGCACCGCAGCGTGCTGGAGATCGCCCAGGAGCTGTTCAGCTACGGCGACGGTTGCACCATGAGCGCCAAGAAGGACGCCCTGGTGAACATCGGCGGCTTCCTGTGCATGAACGACGGCGAGCTGGCCCAGCGCATCAAGAACAAGCTCATCCTCATCGAGGGCTTCCCCACCTATGGCGGCCTGGCCGGTCGCGATCTGGAGGCCATCGCCCGCGGCCTGGAGGAAGTGCTGGAAGAGGATTATCTGGCCTACCGCACCGCGCAAGTGAAGGGCCTGGCGGACGACTTGACGGAGCACGGCATCCCCATCCTGCGCCCCGCCGGAGGCCACGCCGTGTACCTGAACGCCAGGGCCTTCCTCCCCCACATCCCGCCGGAAGAATTCCCCGGCCAGGCGCTGGTGGTGGAGCTCTACCGCGAAGGCGGCGTGCGTGCCGTGGAAATTGGCAGCCTGATGTTCGGAGACAACGGCGGCAAGCCGGAGATGGAGCTGGTGCGCCTGGCCATACCGCGTCGCGTGTACACCAGCGCCCACATGAGCTATGTGGCCCATGTGATTGGCCGCATTTGGGAGCGCCGGGAGAGCCTGCGCGGCCTGCGCATCGCCTGGGAGCCGCCCATGCTCCGGCACTTCTCAGCGCGCCTGGAGCCCCTGTCCTGAGCGCCGCGCTGAAGCCGTGCGGCGTCCTGTTCGACATGGACGGCGTGCTGGTGGACAGCCAGCCCAATCATGTGCGCGCATGGCGTCATGTCTTCGCCCTGCGCGGCGTGGAGCTGGATCCCTTGTTGCCATTGCAGCGCGAGGGCGAGAAGGCGCTGGACACCTGCGGCTGGATCTGTGGTCAATTGGGCCTTGACTACACGCTGGCAGAGCGCGAAGCCCTTGTGGCGCAGAAGCGCGCCTTCTTCCGCTCGCTGCCGGGCACGGCCCTCTTCCCACAGGTGCCCCAAGTGCTGGCCGGGCTGGCGCAGCGGGGCATCCCCGCCGCCCTGGTGACGGGATCCACCGTGGTGAACGCCCGCGCCATCGTGCCGCAAGCAGTGTGGGAGTCCTTCGCCGCCTGCATCGCGGCGGAGGATGTGGGCCAGGGCAAACCGCACCCCGAGGGTTACCTGAAGGGGTGCGCCGCGCTGGGCTTGGATCCGGTGGATTGCCTTGCGGTGGAAAACGCGCCCTTCGGCATCCAGGCCGCCCGGGCGGCGGGCTGCCGCGTGCTGGCCCTGACCACCACTTTGCCGGCCTCCTGGCTGGAGGAGGCCCACGAGATCAGCGGCGAGCATGTGCGGGTGCTGGAGTTGCTTGACCAATGGAGGAACGGATGAACAGCATGGTGACCATCGACCGGCACATCCTGGAAGAGGAGCGTAGCGTCCCCGGCGCGACTGGCGCCTTTTCGGACTTGCTCTACAACATCGCCCTGGCGGGGAAGATCATCCACCGTGAAGTGAACCGCGCCGGGCTGGTGAACCTGTTGGGCAAGACCGGCGACATCAATGTCCAGGGCGAGACGGTGGCCAAGCTGGATGACTACGCCAACGATGTGCTGGTGAACACCCTGAGCCAGGGCGGCCGCGTGTGCGTCATCGGCTCAGAGGAGTGCGAGAATGTGATCCACCCCGCCACGGTGGGGCCGGACGCCAAGTATGTGGTGCACTTCGATCCCCTGGACGGCAGCTCCAACATTGACGCCAATGTGAGCATCGGCACCATCTTCTCCATCAGCGAACGCGTGACGCCGCTGAACACCACGCCCACGGAGGCCGATGTGCTGCAGCCCGGCACGCGCATGATCGGCGCCGGCTACATCGTCTACGGCTCCTCCACCATCATGGTCTACACCACGAAAAAGGGCACGGTGAACGGCTTCACCCTGGATCCCAGCGTGGGCGAGTTCCTGCGCAGCCACCAAAACATCCGCACGCCGGAGCGCGGCAAAATCCTGAGCTGCAACGTGGGCCACGCCCAGTACTGGGAGCCCGCGGTGGAGCGCTTCATCCGCAGCGTGCAGACGGAGGACAAGCAGAAGGGCACGCCCTACACGCTGCGCTACATCGGGAGCCTGGTGGCGGACGTGCACCGCAACCTGCTCTACGGCGGCATCTTCCTTTACCCGCCCAACATCCGCGGCAGCCTGCACCGGGGCAAGCTGCGCCTGCTCTACGAAGCCAACCCCCTGGCCATGGTGGTGGAGAACGCCGGCGGGCTGGCCTCCACGGGAGAGGGCCGCGTGCTGGACCTGCAGCCCACGGCCCTGCACCAGCGCACGCCGCTCTACATTGGCAGCAAGCAGGATGTGTTGGAAATCGAGCGGCTTATTCGCGACCAGTCGCCGGAGGAGCGCGGCTAGGGTTGAACAGGGTGGGTGAACACCGTTCGCCTTCATCCCTGCACAAGTGCAAAAAAACAAGGCGGGCGGCCCGTGAAGTCCTTGAGACTCCTTGGGCACGCCCGCTTTTTCTTTAACTTTTGCCATCAAACGCGCAAGGAAAATCTTCCAGTGGCGCGAAAAGGGTCCAAGACGAGGAGACGGTTCGTGGCAAGCAAGCAGATGGTCTATTACTTCGGCGACGGCAAGGCCGACGGCAATGCCGGAATGAAGGAGATCCTGGGCGGCAAGGGCGCCAACCTGGCGGAGATGAGCCGCCTGGGCGTGCCGGTGCCCGCTGGCTTCACCATTTCCACCGAGGTGTGCAAGCTCTTCGAGAAGACGGATGTGAAGGCCCCCAAGTGGCTGGTGGACGACGTCTACACCAACCTGAAGAAGGTGGAAGCCACCATGGGCGCGGTCTTCGGCGACAAGAAGAACCCGCTGTTGGTAAGCGTGCGCTCGGGCGCCCGTGACAGCATGCCGGGCATGATGGACACCATTCTCAATCTGGGTCTGAACGATGTGACCGTGGAGGCCCTGGCCGCGCGCTCGGGCAACCCGCGCTTCGCCTGGGACAGCTACCGCCGCTTCGTGAGCATGTACGGCGATGTGGTGATGGGCATGCCGGAGGACGAGAAGACCCATCGCGATCCCTTCGAGGTGCTGCTCGAGAAGAAGAAGGAGCAGCGCAAGGTGAAGTTCGACAACGAACTCACCGCCGATGACTGGAAGGATCTGGTGGCCCAGTTCAAGGCCGCCATCAAGAAGGCCACGGGCAAGAACTTTCCGGAGGATCCCCGCGAGCAGTTGTGGGGCGCCATCAAGGCCGTGTTCGACAGCTGGCACAACCGCCGCGCCTACGAATACCGCAAGATGAACAGCATTCCCCACGAGTGGGGCACGGCCGTGAATGTGCAGTCCATGGTTTACGGCAACATGGGCGACAGCTCCGGCACCGGCGTGGCCTTCACGCGGGATCCGGCCACGGGCGAGCATCGCTTCTTCGGCGAATACCTCATCAACGCCCAGGGCGAGGATGTGGTGGCCGGCGTGCGCACGCCCCAGCCCATTGCCCAGCTGGAAAAGGACATGCCCAAGATCTACGCCCAGCTGACGAAGATCTACTTAAGGCTGGAGAAGCACTACCGCGACATGCAGGACCTGGAGTTCACTGTCCAGGACGGCAAGCTGTGGATGCTGCAGACCCGCACGGGCAAGCGCACGGGCTTCGCGGCCATCAACATCGCCGTGGACATGGTGCGCGAGAAGCTCATCACCCCGCGCGAGGCCCTGCTTCGCCTGAAGGCGGATCAGCTGAACCAGATCCTGCAGCCCATCTTCGACCAGAACGACAAGAAGAAGGCCGTGAGGGAAGGCCGCCTGCTGGCCAAGGGCCTCAACGCCGGACCAGGCGCCGCCTGCGGACGCATCGCGTTCACGCCGGAGCGCGCCGTGGAGCTGGCGGCTTCTGGCAAGGTTATCCTCACCCGCGTGGAAACCAGCCCGGAGGACATCAGTGGCATGCAGGCCGCGGTGGGCATCCTTACCGCGCGCGGTGGCGCCACCAGCCACGCCGCCCTGGTGGCTCGCCAAATGGGCAAGGTGTGCGTGGCCGGCTGCGGAGAATTGGATATTGACTACAAGGCCAAGACCATGAAGGTCAAGGGCTTTGTTTTGAATGAAGGCGACTGGCTGAGCATTGACGGCACCACGGGCGAAGTGATTGCCGGCGCTGTGGCCACCAGTGACAGTGAAGTCATCCAGGCCCTTCTGCCCAACAAGAAGCTGGGCAAGGCGGAGCAGAAGAAGGTGATGGCGGAGGCAGCCAAGGGTCGCGTCTACCAGAACTACCTGCAGATCATGACCTGGGCCGACCAGTTCCGCCGTCTGAAAGTGCGCACCAACGCCGACCAGCCGGATCAAAGCGCCGCGGCCGTGGCCTTTGGCGCGGAAGGCATCGGCCTGTGCCGCACGGAGCACATGTTCTTTGGTGAAGGCACCAACAACGAAAAGATCATGGCCGTGCGTGAAATGATCCTGAGCGGCACGGAGAAGGGGCGCAAGGCGGCGTTGAAGAAGCTGTTGCCCATGCAGCGCAAGGACTTCGAAGGCATCTTCCTGGCCATGGGCGAGCGCCCGGTCACCATCCGCACCCTGGATCCGCCCCTGCACGAGTTCCTGCCCAATGACGCGGTCAGCCAAAAGGAAATGGCCGATCGCATGGGTCTTAGCCTGGAGGCGGTAAAGGCCAAGGTGCACGCCCTGCATGAGAGCAATCCCATGCTTGGTCATCGCGGCTGCCGCTTGGGCATCACCTTCCCGGAAATCACCGAAATGCAGGCTCGCGCCATTTTTGAAGCTGCCGCCGCAGTGGCCGCCAAGGGCGTGAAGGTGCATCCTGAAGTGATGATTCCGCTGGTAGGCCACAAGAGCGAGCTGGTGGATCAGGCGGGTCGGGTGCGCGCCATTGCGCAGGACGTGGTGGCCAAGGCCAAGGTGAAATTCCCCTATCTCATCGGCACCATGATCGAAGTGCCCCGCGCGGCGCTGACGGCGGGCGAGATCGCCCAGGTGGCGGAGTTCTTCAGCTTCGGCACCAACGACCTGACGCAGATGGGCATGGGCATTAGCCGCGACGACGCTGGTGTCTTCCTGAAGGACTACGCAGAGCGGGGCGTGCTGGAGTACAATCCCTTCGAGACGCTGGACACGGTGGGTATTGGTCGCCTGATGCAGATGGCGGTGTCGGACGGCCAGGCGGCGCGTCCGGGCATCAAGCTGGGCATTTGCGGAGAGCACGGTGGTGATCCGGCTTCCATTGAATTCTGCAACAAGCTGGGCTTGAACTATGTAAGCTGCAGCCCCTACCGCGTGCCCATCGCCCGTCTGGCGGCGGCCATCGCCGAACTGAAGCAGAACAAAGTGGCTCCCAAACTCGCCAAGCCAGCGGCCAAGAAGGCCGTGAAGCCTGTCGCGAAAGCAGCGGCCCCCAAGAAGGTTGCG
>CAIWAD010000086.1 GCA_903910645.1 uncultured bacterium
TCGTGAACTGGCGGAACGACCGCTATTCTGCTTCCTTTTACATGCAGGCAGCCATTCCATTCGCCCGGAACGAAGTGGAGTTGCGCGGCCTTTCCCCCGACCCTGTGTGGCTGATCTGTCAGGAAAAGGATCTGGAGCCCTTGTCCAGACCACATCGCGTTGTGTTGCGGCGCACGGTGCACGATCCTTTCCAGACTGGGAAGTCCCGCGTGTGGGTCCTTGTGAAGGCGGATGCCGATTCCATGAGAGGGGATGGGTGAAAAATGAAGGAAAATGCCTTGACCCAGGCGCCCCGCTTCAGTCTGGTCATTCCCGTCTACAACGAGGCGGAGAATGTGATGCCCCTGGCGCGGGAGATCACCGCCGCGCTGGACGGGCAGGTGGAGTGGGAATGTTTGTGGGTGGACGACGGCTCCCGGGACGAGAGTCCACGCATCCTGCGGGAGCTGCGGGCTGGCGATGGCCGCCACCACGTGGTGACGCTGGCGTTTAACAGCGGGCAGAGCGCGGCCTTGCTGGCGGGCTTCCAGTGCGCGCGCGGCGCCGTGCTGGGCACCCTGGACGCCGATGGCCAGAATGTGCCGGGGGACCTTCCCGCCATGCTGCGCCTGCTGGATGAAAGCGGCGCCGACCTGGTGAACGGCCGTCGGGCCACTCGGCGGGATTCCTGGCTTAGGCGGGTATCCTCCCGGTTGGCCAATGGCTGGCGCAACACCCTCACCGGTGAAAGCGTGGCGGATGTGGGCTGCGCCATCCGTGTGTTCCGCCGGGAGTGCGTGCGCCAATTGCCGCCCTTCAAGGGCATGCACCGCTTCCTGCCCACCCTCATCCGCCTGGACGGATGGTCCCTGGTGGAAATGGCGGTGGCCCATCGTCCACGGGAACGCGGACAGTCCAAGTACGGTGTGGGAAACCGCCTGTGGGTGGGCATTGCGGACACCTTCGGCATCATGTGGCTGAAACGGCGCTACGCCGCCCACCGGATTCGTCAAGAGGAGAATTAGGGTGAAGGCCTCCACGGAGAAGATCCTGCGACGCGGCATTCTGGCCCTGCTCTATACCATCAGTCTGGCGGCCATTGGCATTTGGCTGGTGCAGGGCTGGAGTTTCTATCGCCTGGACGAACACCTGCGCCCCCGCCACGCCGACTACGCCCGCCTGACCTCCGGCGGCAGCTGGGGCCACTGGTTCGGCATTGTGGGATCCATCCTCATTGGCCTCTTGCTGCTCTATGTGGTGCGCAAGCGCTGGCGGGCTCTGGATCGCTCCGGCTCCCTGCGCTTGTGGCTGGACATCCACATCTGGATGGGCATCACCGGCCCCTTGCTGATTGTGCTTCACTCAGCCTTCAAGGTGGGTGGACTGGTTTCCATCTCTTTCTGGTCCATGAGCGCCGTGGCCCTGTCAGGCGTACTGGGCCGCTACCTCTACCTGCAGATCCCCCGCGACGAGCGCGGTGAGGAATTGGACAGCCAGGGCATGGACCGGGCGCGATCCCAATTGCTGGGTGAGGCGGGCGTGGCGTGGCAGGATCTGCCATCGGCCATCCAGGTCCACCTGGCCAAACCCGGTGGCAGCCCCCTGCATTGGCTGCTGGAGGACCTGTCCTGGCCGCTGCGCAAGGGGAACTGGCGCCGCCTGCTGCTGGCCCACGGGCAGGAACCCGCCCGCGTGTTGAAGGCCCTGCGCGGCCTGGAACTGCTGGAGCGCCGCCGGGGCACCCTGGCGCTGGCCAGCCGGCTGCTGCACTACTGGCACGTCTTCCACAGGCCCTTTGCCCTCATCATGGTGCTCTTCCTGCTGGTGCACATTGTGGTGGCCCAGCTTTTCCAGTCCAACCACGGACTGCCTCAATGAGCCTGGACACGCTCATCTACGCGGGCAGCTTCCTCATTTGCGCCCTCATCGTCTTCATCTACCTGCGCAAGGATCGTCGGCAGAATCTGGACATGCAGGCCCGCCTGGAGGATGCCCGCGCCCGTGGCTTGAATGAGCCGGTGAGCCTGCATCCGCGCATCGATCCAGGGCGCTGTATTGGCAGCGGCGCCTGTGTGAAGGCCTGCCCGGAGCATCATGTCATCGGCCTGGTGGACAACAAGGCCGTGCTCATCAACGCCTCGGCCTGCATTGGCCATGGCGCCTGCGAGGCCTCCTGCCCCATGGAATCCATCGATCTGGTCTTTGGCACCTCCAAGCGCGGCGTGGATTTGCCCCGTGTGCGTCCCAGTTTCGAGACCAATGTCCCCGGCCTGTTCATTGCTGGGGAATTGGGCGGCATGGGCCTGATCCGCAATGCTGTCACCCAGGGACGCCAGGCGGCGGAGAGCGTGGCCCGCTCCCTGCGCGAGCACGCACTGCCCGATGCAGGCAAGCCCGCAGGCGAGGTGGTGGATCTTCTTGTTGTGGGCGCCGGTCCTGCCGGCATCAGCGCCGCACTGCAGGCCATGCAGGATGGCTTGAAGGTCCGCGTGCTGGACCAGTCGTCGCCGGGCGGTACCATCCTGACCTATCCCCGCCGCAAGCTGGTGATGACCCAGCCCATGTGTCTTCCCGGGGAAGCACCGCTGAAGGTGCGCCAGATCCGCAAGGAAGAGCTGCTGGAGATCATGGATGAAGTGCTGGCGCGGCGCAAGCCGGAGATCATGTGTGGACGCCAGGTGGTGGAGATCCACACCGGCGACGGTCTGTTTCAGGTGAAGGCCCGTCTGGTCGATGGTCGGGAAGAGGAGCACCTGGCGCGGCGGCTGCTACTGGCCATTGGGCGCCGGGGTGTGCCTCGCCGCATGGGTGTGCCGGGTGAGGATCAGGCCTTGGTCATGTATCAATTGCAGGAGCCTGAGGCCTTTGCGGGCGAGGCCTGTGTGGTGGTGGGCGGTGGCGACTCGGCCATTGAAGGCGCCCTGCGTCTGGCCGAGGCAGGGGCGGCATCGGTGGATCTGGTGCATCGAGGAGAGCATTTCAACCGCGCCAAGGGCTTGAACCAGGAGGCGCTGGCAGTGGCGGAATCCAAGGGCCAGCTGCGCGTGCATCGCCAGGCTTCGCCTGTGGAAGTGGAGGGCCAGGGTCTGCGCATTTCCTCGCCCCAGGGTGAGCTGTCGCTGAAGGCCGCCCTGGTGCTGGTGCAGATTGGTGGTGAATTGCCCATGGGCCTGTTGAAACAGGCAGGCATCATCATTGACACCCACTTCGGCCGCGAGGTGCGTCGGGGGGAGGCGGCATGAAACGATGGGTCCTCAGCCTTTTCATCCTGACGCTGGCCAGTCTGGCACTCCAGGCCCATGCGCAACTCTCACCAGGTAAGCTGGCCAAGGCCCACGCCAACCTGGAGGGCATTTCCAACTGCACAAAATGCCACGAATTGGCCAAGGCCATCGATGGCGCTCGTTGTTTGGACTGCCATAGCACGCTGGCGGCGCGCATTAAAGCAAAGAAGGGCCTCCACAGCCAGAGAAAGGTGCAGGACAAGTCCTGCATCGCCTGCCACAGCGACCACCATGGCCGCGACTTCAAGATGATCCGCTGGGAGAAGGGAGAAGAGTCCTTTGACCACGCGGAGACAGGCTGGAAGCTGGAAGGCCGGCACAGCGAGCTGAAGTGCAAGGAATGCCACCGGCCGGAACTGCTGCATCCGGCCCTTGCCAAGGCAAAGGACTTGAACTCCCGTACCACGAGGCTGGGGCTGGACAAGGCCTGCATAAGCTGTCACCGGGACGAGCACCAGGGCCAGTTGGACAAGGATTGCACCACCTGCCACTCCACCCAGGAGTGGAAGAAGACACGCTTCGACCATCAGAAGGCCCAGTTCACCCTGGGGGGGAAGCACGCCAATGTGGCCTGTGTGAAGTGCCACAAGGCCGATCTTCCACGGGCCGCGGTGAAGAGCTTCGTGGTGGAGGATCCCGCCAAGGGCTTGGCCACGCGCTACCAGCCCCTTTCCTTTTCCCGCTGCACGGACTGCCACACGGATCCCCACCAGGGCCGCCTGGGTCAGGATTGCTCCCAATGCCACAGCACGGAGGGCTTCCAGGGGCGGGACACCGCCTTTGATCACACCAGGACACGCTATCCCTTGACCGGCGCCCACCAAAGCGTGAAATGTGCCCAATGCCACAAGGGCCAGGGCGCGGCCAGGCAGCGCCCCGCCTACAAGAATTGCACCCCCTGCCACCAGGATCCCCACGAGGGAAAGCTGACGCTGCCCGCCTCCGGACGGGATTGCGCCTCCTGCCACGACACCAGGCGATTCCAACCCTCCCTCTTTGGACAGGCCCGCCACAATGAAGGCAAGGCGAAATTGGAGGGCGCCCACCAGGCGGTGGCCTGCCTGGATTGCCATACACGGCCAGCGCCCAAGGCCGCCCTGCGCTTCGATTTGGGAGGCAAGGCCTTCAGCGGACAATCCTGCGTGGACTGCCACGGCGATGCCCACATGAGCCAGGCCACCCCGTGGATGGACGACAAAGGCTGCCTGTCCTGCCACAGCGTGGCGGCGTGGAAGGCCCGGGATTTTGACCATAACCGCACCCAGTGGAGGCTGGAAGGCAAGCACCAGGAGCAAGGCTGCGCCAAGTGCCACAAGGTCACGGTGCAGCGCACCGTTCCCTTGAAGGGCATGGGAAGTGCCTGTGTGGATTGCCACAAGGATGAGCACCAGGGCCAGTTCCGGGAAGAGGGCATCTCACAGGTGGATTGTGCCCGTTGTCACTCTCCCAGGGCCTGGAAGGAGACATCCTTCAACCACGACAACTCGCGCTTCCCCCTGGACGGCCGCCACAAGGATGTGGCCTGCGTGGAATGCCACGCCCGTGAAGCCAGGCCGGACGGCACGGGGGACTTCATCCGATACAAAGCCCTGGGCATCCGCTGCGAGGATTGCCACGGAGAACAACGAACACCCACGGGAGACTGACATGCGCGGCCTCATATGCCTGATCCTGCTGGTGCTGGGCCTTCCGGCCTGGGCCAGGAAGGAAGCCGCCAGCCCCCACGGCCCCCTTGAGCTGGATTGCGCCACCTGCCACGCCACCAGCGGATGGAGCCTGAAGGACGCGCCGGACTTCGAGCACGGCCGTGATGGCCATTGGCCGCTGGAAGGCGTCCATCAGGTTGTGGGTTGCGCGGGATGCCATGTGGAATTGCGCTTCAAGGACACGCCAACCACCTGTGCCGAGTGCCATCTGGATCCTCATCAGGGCAGTCTGGGCAACACTTGCACGGAGTGCCACACGCCGGATCGCTGGCTGGATCGCGCCCGCATGAAGCAGCGCCACGACCGCAGCCTCTTCCCCTTGACGGGGGCCCATCGGGACGCTGATTGCGCCCAATGCCATGTGGGTGAAGGCGCCGCCCAGTTCGCCGGTACTCCCACGGATTGCGCCGGCTGCCACGCGGGGGATTTCCTGCGCGCGGACTCACCGGACCACGCCCTGGGCGGCCTGCCCACCACGTGCAAGGACTGCCACAGCACCAACCGCTGGTCGGCCACGGGAAGCTTCACCCATGCCGGTTATGCGCTGGAGGGCGCCCACGCGGATCCCGCCGGGGCGCGCTGCGTGGAGTGTCATGGCGGCTCGCCCTTCCAAAGTGCGCCCACCACTTGTGACGGCTGCCATCTTGAGGATTGGACCGCCGCCCGGGAACCCTCTCACCGCGCGGCCGATTTCAGCCATGACTGTGCCAGCTGCCATGACGGCACCGCCACCACCTGGAGACCCGCTGCTTTCAACCATCAGGCAAGTACGGGTTGGGCCCTCGCGGGGGCGCACACCCAGGCCACCTGCGTCCAGTGCCACACGGGCGAGCGTTACGCCGGGACAGGGAATGTGTGTGTGGATTGCCACCTGGAGCAGTACCAGTCCACCACCATGCCCGCCCACCAACGGCCCGGCTATCCACAGGATTGCAGCCTGTGCCACACCACCACCCAGTGGCCTGGCTCCCCTTTTGATCACCAGCGCACAAGCTTTCCGCTGGAGGGCTCGCACCGCTCTGTGGCGTGTTCCTCCTGCCACAGCGGCTGGGAGGCCGGCGATGCCCCGCAGGACGGCAAGTACCTGTCCACCCCCACGGATTGCTACGCCTGCCATCAACTGGATTACATGGAATCCCGGGAGCCGGCCCACTCCCAGGGTCAATTCCCCAGGGATTGCACGCAATGCCACAAAGCGAGTGCGTGGAACACTCCCAGCTTCGACCACCAGAGCACGGAATTCCCCCTGACGGAATCCCACCGCTGGGTGGGATGCGCCCACTGCCATGAGAACGGCCTGTTCCAGGGCACTTCCACGGCATGCTTCAGTTGTCACGAGCGGAACTTCGCCGCCACCACGCAGCCGGACCACGAAAACGAGCAGATTCCCCGCGACTGCGCTCTGTGCCACACACGCACGGCGTGGAATCCCAGCACCCTGGATCACGACCTGACGGCCTTCCCTCTCACGGGCAGCCACGCCTCCACCAGCTGCGGGGAATGCCATGTGAACGGCGAGTACCAGGTGACGCCCACCGACTGCTGGAGCTGCCACCAGACAAACTTCGACGAGAGCGCCGACCCTGATCATGCCGCGGCCCAGTTTCCCCACGACTGCACTGTGTGCCACAACACTGTGCACTGGACGGACGCCATCTTCGACCACGATGCCACGGAATTCCCGCTGACCGGGGCGCATGTGGGAGTCACGTGCGCGGAATGCCACCAGAACGGCCAGTACGCCGACTTGCCCGGCACCTGCTGGAACTGCCACGAGAGCAGCTATGCCCAGACCACGGACCCCGACCATGTGACGCCGCAGTTCCCCCACGACTGCACGCTGTGCCACACCACCACTTCGTACCGGCCCAGCACTTTCGACCACCAGACCACGGACTTCCCGCTGACCGGGGCGCATGTGGGCGTCACTTGCGCGGATTGCCACCAGAACGGCCAGTACGCCGACTTGCCCGGCACCTGCTGGAACTGCCATGAGAGCAGCTACAACCAGACCACGGACCCCGACCATGTGACGCCGCAGTTCCCACACGACTGCACGCTGTGCCACACCACCACTTCGTACCGGCCCAGCACCTTCGACCACCAGGCCACGGACTTCCCGCTCACTGGCGCCCACCTGGGAGTCACCTGCGCCCAGTGCCACCAGAACGGCCAGTACACGGACCTGCCCGGCACCTGCTGGAACTGCCACGAGAGCAGCTACAACCAGACCACGGACCCCGACCATGTGACACCGCAGTTCCCCCACGACTGCACGCTGTGCCACACCACCACTTCGTACCGGCCCAGCACCTTCGACCATGGTGAGGACACCAGCTTCCCCTTGACGGGTGCACACACGACCGTGACTTGCGCCCAGTGCCATGTGAACGGCCAGTATGTCGACCTGCCCGCCGCCTGCTGGGATTGCCACGAGCCGGACTATCGCGACACCACCAATCCCGACCACGAGACAGGACAGTATCCCCAGGATTGCGCCGTGTGCCACAGCACCATCCAGTGGGAAGGCGCGGTGTTCAACCATGATGTGACGGGTTATCCCCTCACCGGTGCCCACACCTCGGTGAGTTGCGCCCAGTGCCATGTGAACGGCCAGTACGAGGGCACGCCATCGGACTGCTGGAGCTGCCACCAGGCGGATTACCAGTCGGTGACGAACCCCAACCATGTGACGGGACAGTACCCGCACGACTGCACCACCTGCCACACCACCGTGACCTGGGACGGCGCAACTTTCAACCACAACACCACGGACTTCCCCCTGACCGGCGCGCACACCACCGTGAGCTGTGCCCTGTGCCATGTGGGGGGAGTCTACGATGGCACTCCCACGGATTGCTACTCCTGCCACGATGCGGATTATGGCGGGGTGGTCACTCCCGACCATGAGGGCGAGGGCTATCCGGTGAGCTGCTCCATGTGTCACACCACGACGGCTGGCTGGAACAGCAACTGGAACCATGCCAGCTGGTTCCCCATCTACACGGGCAACCACCGCAATGAGTGGACCACCTGCGCCTCCTGCCACTTGAACAACGACCTGACGGACTTCAGCTGCACCCATTGCCACGAGCATCGCCAAAGCGCCATGAACAGCGAGCACGACGATGTGAACGGGTACACCTGGGAGAGCCACGCCTGCCTGAACTGCCATCCCGACGGCAGCGAGTTTGCCGGCCCGCGCATGAAGTGGGAAGGCATGGACACCAAGCCGAGGAACTTCCTGCGATGAGAGTCCTTCCCGCCGCCATCCAGCACTGCGGCCTGGCGCTGGCCCTGCTGGTGGCGCTTTCCGCCTTCGCCGAACCTGTGCCGGTGCCGGTGAGCGCCGTGGCGGTGGACGCCGTCTATTTGTCCATGGGAAGCTCAAGCGGACTGGCGGTGGGGATGAAAGGCCAGTTGATGGCCACGGATGGCCGCAGCGCTGAGCTGGAGGTGCTGGCGGTGACGGGAGGCCGCGCATCCTGCCGCGTAACACCTGCCGGCGCCGAGCTTCGCGTGGGGGATCGCGTGCTCTTTGACATTGCCACTGTGACGCCCACGGAGGTGGATTCCACAGCAAGCAAGACGCCCAGCCTTTTCACACCGGCAGCCCAGAAGGCCATCAAGGAATCCCGGGAAGCCCAAGGCTTGAAAGTCCAGGGATGGTGGCGCGTGGACGGCACCGCGCTCAGTCAGGATGGTGGCACCCGCAGCCAGAGTCGCCAGGCGGTGGGCCTGCGCGCGGGCCTGGCCCAATGGAAGGACGCCGAGTTGTCCCTGCAGGCTCGGCATCGCGTGGCGTGGGATCCTGCAACCTACTCCGAGGGCTGGCTGGATGAGTTAAGTGTGCGCGCCCCGGCATTGGAGGGACGCTTGAGCTGGGAGGCCGGACGCCTGGCCGACGGACGCAATGCTTTAAGCGGTCCGCTGGACGGCGTGGCGCTGGAAGGAAACAAAGACGCGGCGCTGGCATGGGGACTTTCCCTGGGCAGCCGTCCCGGACAGGAGAGCATCAGCGGCAGGCAGGCCCTGGGCGCGGGCGGGCGCTTGCGCTGGCAACCGCGCAAAAGCCCGTGGCAAAGTGACGCCAAGGCCCGCGTGGAGCGCAACAGTCAGGGTGAATCCACGGCAGGCCTGTCGTGGAGCAACCAGTTGAAAGTGCTTGCCAAGGGCCGAGTGGAGCACTGGTTTCGTGCCGAGTTCAGCGAGACCAACAACTGGAAGGAGGCCCTGGCGCGCTTCTCCTCCACCCGCCTGCGCTGGTCCGACGAGATTTGGCAATGGGAAGTGCGCCACCAGATGAACGCCTGGCCGGTCCTTCCGCCTGCCGATGTGGCCAGCCAGACCCGGCAGGATTCCCTGGACGAGAGGCGCAGCCATCAGGTGGCCTTCTCCCTGGGACGCATGTGGAAGGACATCCAGTTCCAGACCCAGCTGCGTGGCCGCGGTGAGGAGCTGGACGGCACCATGGAGCGCCTGCTTGAGTTGGGAGCCCAACGCGGCTGGGATCGCGGCCTGCTTCGACGCGCCTCCTTGCGCAGTCAGGTGCTGTTGGGCCCGGAGGACCACGGTGGCGACATGGAGGCCCGCCTGGGCTTTGCCCGGGAAAAGGGGCCGGAGCTTGAAGGAAGCCTGCGTGTCTGGGCCATGGATCATGGGCTGGAAAGCTGGTCCGGCTGGAACAGTGGCATCTATCTTCGTGGGCGATGGGGCCAGGGCCTGCGCTGGGAGGCGGGTGGACTGGTGCAACGGGAGGACGGGGCCTGGGAGCGGGAAGTGCGCCTGGCCCTGCGCGGGGAATTGCGTCGCCGGCCCTTGAAAGGGAAGCGGGAATGAAGAGGCGTCTTCCACGCCTCCTGCTGGGCGCCCTGGTGTTGGCGGGAAGCGCGGCCTGGGTGCTGGCGGCGCTGGACAGCCCCCATGGCCCGCTGAAGCAGGACTGCGCCCAGTGCCACACGCCTGATGGCTGGTCCCAGCGGCCGGATCCTCTTTTCCAGCACGACCGGGACACGGGCTGGCCCGTGGACGGTGCCCATCAAGACTTGTCCTGCCGCAGCTGCCACGGCGACCTGCGATTCAGCACCAGCGACGCCACCTGCACCAGCTGCCACCAGGACATCCATCACGGCAGCCTGGGCGACGATTGCGCCCAATGCCATGGCCCAATGCGCTGGATGGACGAGGAACGCTTGCGGCGACGCCACGACAGCAGCCTGTTCCCCTTGACTGGCGCCCATGCCTCCCTGTCCTGCGAGAGCTGTCATGAAGGCTCCAGTGCGGCGCGCTTCACCGCCCTCTCCTCCACTTGCCAAAGCTGCCATCTGGACACCTGGAATGGCACAAGCGCGCCAAACCACCAGGAAAGCGGACTGGGAAGGGACTGTGCCCAATGCCACGGCAGCCGCCGGTGGACGGACACCCCTGGCTTTGCCCACGCGGCTTTCCCCCTGCAGGGCGCCCATGCCCGCACCAGTTGCGCGTCCTGTCACGCCGGTGGACAGTACGCCGGCACACCCTCCGCTTGTTTCAGTTGTCACGAGACGGACTGGACCACGGCGGTGAATCCCAATCATGTGCAGGGCAATTATCCCCAGAATTGCGAGGTCTGCCACACCAGCAGCGCCTGGCGACCTTCATCCATTGACCACGACCGCACGGACTTCCCCCTGACGGGAGCCCACCGCGGCGTGTCCTGCACCCAGTGCCACGAAAATGGCCAGTACACGGGAATCTCCACGGAGTGCGGTGCCTGCCACGAGGCGGCCTGGCTGGCGGCGGAAACCCCCAACCATCAGGCCGGCAACTATCCCCGCACCTGTGCCCAATGCCACAGCACCAGTGCCTGGCGGCCCGCCACCTTCGACCACAGTGCCACGGATTTCCCCTTGACCGGCGCGCACATCGCGGTGTCCTGCGCCCAATGCCACGCCAATGGTCAGTACACGGGAACGGACATGCGCTGCCAGGCATGCCATTTGGACGAGTGGCAGGGGGCATCCAACCCTGACCATCAGGCTGCGGACTTTCCGCTGGATTGTGCCGTGTGCCATTCCACCTCGGGCTGGGCGGGAGCGGTGTTCAACCACGACCAGCCCTGGTTTCCCATTTACTCCGGCAGCCACCGGGGAACCTGGACCAGCTGCGCAGAATGCCACACCACGGCGGGAAGCTATGAGCAGTTCAGCTGCCTGGGCTGCCACGAGCACAGCCGCAGCGCCATGGACGGCGAGCACGATGAGGTGGGGAACTATGTCTACGACAGCGCCGCATGTCTGAATTGCCATCCGGACGGCAGCAGGAATGACGCCCTAAGGCCGGGCCCGCGCCCCCGTCGGCTGGCACCGCCTTCCCAGCAACATGGCCGATGAAACACCACCATCCTAAAAACGAAGAAACCCGCCATTTGGCGGGTTTCCTGTCTCACGGTCTCATACCGCGTACGGGATTCGAACCCGTGTTACCGGCGTGAGAGGCCAGCGTCCTGAACCACTAGACGAACGCGGCGGAAGGCCCACAGAGTAGCAAAGCTCCCGTGGGGGCGCAAGCCCCCGGCAAAGGGCGGGGACCCGAAGATCCCCGCCCGCCCGGTCTACCTGGGTTGGACGCCCAGAATCTGATCATCCATCAAGAGTTCCGGTTTGCCCGAACCCAGAATCTGCACCCGCAGATCCTGGCTGAAGTTCAGGCGATCCGCCAGCATGTGGTCCATGGAGCCCTTCAGGCTCATGCCCTGGCCCATGCCACCCATGAGCAGCATCAGATCCTGGAAGCTCAGATCGGGATGGACTTCCCGCACCTTCACATTTTCCTCTTTCAACCCGGCCCGGTGCATGGCAATGCGGATGGCGTCCTGCAGACCACCCTGGCCGTCCACCAGCCCACGCTCCTGGGCGCGGGGGCCCGACCACACGCGACCTTCGGCCACGGCATGGATCTCGTCCCAGCTCTTGCCACGGTCGTCGGCCACTTTCTGCACGAAATCCTGGTAGAAATCCTTGATCATGCCCTGCAGCTCTTCCGTCTGATAGGGCGTCAAGGGCCGACCGAAGACCGGAATGGTGGGAAGCTGGAATTGAGCGCTGCCGGCCTTGATGCTCAAGGGGGCCAGCACCATGGTGCCGCCAAAACTGTCTTCCTTGCCAGCCCACACGCCGTCCTGACGCAATTTGGAGTTGTCCATCAGGCCCTTGTCGATGAACAGGCCCGCCGCCACGCCGATGGAACCCGTGATGGTGACCGGCGTGGAGAGAATGGTGTCGCCGGGCATGGACAGGTAGTAACCGCCGGAAGCCGCGTACTGTCCCTGTACCACGATGATGGGCTTCTTCTTGGCCAACAGGTGCATTTCACGCCACATGAGGTCGCAGGCATAGCCGTCGCCACCAGGGCTGTCAATGTGGAAGACCACGGCCTTCACATTGTCGTCGGCGCGCAGAGCCTTGAACTGCTTCACCAAGGTCTCGTTGCCAATGACCAGCGGGCCAATGCTGCGTCCGGTATAGATGGGACCGCTGGCGTAGACCACGGCCACTTCGTCCTTCACGCCCCAGCGGCGGATGGCCGGGCGCTCCTGCAGGGATGCCAGGCTGACCACATGGTCGCCCTTCAGCTTCTCAAGCTTGCTGCTGCTGAATCCAAAGTTGAGAGAAAGCGAGATGCCATGAGTGGACTTCTCGTCATCGTCGTCGCTGGATTCCCGGCGGCACACCCAATCCTCCACCTGATCGTCGAAGAGGAGGGTGTCCACCAGCTTCATCTTCAGCATGTCATCCTTGGTGATGAACCACTTCCCGGTAATCTGGGCCATCTGCGCGTCATCAAAGCCGTAGCCCTCTTTCACACCGTCTGACAAGGACTGGTAGAGGTCGCGCATCACCAGACCCACATTCTCCCGCACCGTCGCGCTCATGGCGTTCTTGTCGTAGTCTTCGCCAGCGCCCTTGTAAGCGCCAATGTTGAAGCGCACGAAGTCGATGCCTGCTTCTTCGAAAGCATCGCCCATGTAGGTGCGTTCCCGGCCGATGTTGTCAATCTGCGCCGAACCCACCGTGAGCATGGCGCGGCGATCGGCGATGGACGCCAGATAAAGCAGGGGCATGCTGTAACCGTGGGCGTAGACGGCCACTTCGCCGCCCGTGCGCTCCTTGTAGAGCTTGACGCGCTCGCGGATTTCACGCAGCATGACGATGTCGGCGGCGAAGTCCGGCTTGATGTCCAGGAAAAGGCCCTTCAGTCGAGGGTTCTTCTCCGCGGCATCCATCTGCTTGAGGAAAGGGTACAGGCGGAATTTCTGCCCCACCATCAGCCAGGGATACTCGCCGGCCGTGCCACCCAGCTCAACCCGGGCGAAGAGCTGCTTTTTGTGACCGAATGGCAGACCCTTGGTGAAGTTTCGGTCGCTCAACAGGATGCCGTGGCGCACGCCGGGCTCCAGCGCGTCATCCTCTGCGGAAGGCAGGATGCTGCTGAAGCCGAAGCCCTTCAAATAGAGTCCGGCCTGCACGGTCAGATCTTCCTGGAAGTTGTTGTCCCCGCCCAAATTCACCCGCTGGCGCGCGCTGATGCGCACATGGTCCACCGGTTCCAGTTCCACGCCAACCCAGTAGCGATCCTGGTCCCACTTGATGGCATCCCGATCGGAGGGCCAGGCACCGTCCAGCGTAAATGTGGCGCGGTCCCAGAAGGGACGCAGGCCCAAGCCGGCCTCCAGCAGCCAGGGGACTCCGTGATAGGTCTTGCCCAGGGCATAGGTGGCGCCGGTGCCCAGGCTCACATAACGGTTGAGCTGGTTGATGCTGGAAAACACCAGATGATCCGGTAGTCCCTGGGCATCCCAGGTGCCCCGGCTCCAGGCATAGGACACGCCGGAATAGTTGCCCTTTTCGCCGAAGCCCACGCCCAGCCGGTAGTGATTCATGGACTTGGTGCCAAGGGAGTCTTCCTGATGCACCACACCAAAGCCCAGCCCCTCCATGTTGAGGAAGAAGCCCTGCTCCTTGTGCTGGGGATGATCCTTGCCTTCCCCGGACCAAATGAACTCCAGGTCATTGGAGCGGGACACGCCCCACAGGGCAGGATTCCAATAGCCCGCCGAAGGGCCGCGACCCGTGGTGAGGGAGCCCACATTCCACGCATAGAGATCCCCACGGTCGGGAAGGGGGGTGGTGTTTTGTGCGTGGGAAAGGGTCAGGCAGGCGAAAGGCAGGCCAAGCAGCAGCCAGGTTTTCATATGGAATCCTCCTTGGTTACATGGGAAGCCGCACAGACTGAAACAGGCGCCTCTGGTTTCATGGCAAGCGGGAGAATCCGGCACTTTCCGTCTGTGCGGGGCAAGGTTGGGATTGGCCAAGGGAGCTGCAAGGAAGAGGGATCTCACGCCCAAGAGAAGAATGGAAGCTGTCCACCAACATGGACATTCGGGCCAAAAAGAACGCCCGACCAAGGGCCGGGCGCGGAATTCAGATGTTGCCGATGAACTACATCAGCATGAAGGCGGCCACCAGCACGAGGAGGAAAAGCGGTGACGAGAAGTACAAGTCCACTCGACGCCGTAGATCATTTGCCCGCTGCTTCATGGTCCGCTTCATTCTGACACCCCAATTTTCTGTTGAACCTGCCCCACCGTACGAACTACCACGACCCCCATCGGGTAATCCCAGCAGGCTCCAGTCGGCTACATCGTAGTTCCGATTTTGCTGAGCACAACTTACGCAAGTCTCGTGCCATATTCAATACATCTCAATGTCGTGCGTAGCCAAAGCTAAATATGAATCTCCCCTGATCCTCTGGGCATCTCCACCTGTCCAAGATCCGGCAGAAGCGCCGAAACTTGGACAATTCTGCACAGGAGTCATGGGGATCAACCAAATTTCGAATGGATTGAGCCCGCACACTCCAAAAATTGAATCATTCTGCCTGGGTGTCTGAGGCTGGGTGTGCAAGGCTTTTGCGATGCCATCCAAAGCGCGCCAGGAGCAGGCCCACCAAGGTGATCAGGCTGATCCAGCAGCCCAGGATCCACTTTGGCTGGTGGTACTCCAGCACCAGGGTGTGGTCGCCGGACGTGGGCAGAGCCACCGCGCGCAGCAGATGGTCGGCGCGTAGGATGGGCACCTTGTGCCCATCAAGCGTGGCCACCCAGCCCCGGGGAAGCCATATCTCAGACAAGAGAGCCAGGGCCGGCCCCGCCGATGTGATGCGGTACTCCACCCGGTCGGGTTGATAATCCACAATGCGCCCTTCCGCCTTGGCCATGGTGGCGGGCAGGGCGGGTGCAGGATCCACCAGGGCCACCGCGTGGGGATCGGCACCGTCCATGATGCGCAGGAATTGTTCATCGCCGGGAACGCCCTGCCAGGTGGCGGGAAAGCTCAAGCGCGGCAGGGGATCGGGATTGCGCAACAGGATGCCATCCGGATACTGGGCAATGGGTTCCAAGCCCGCAGGCAGCTGCTGGCTGATCACCCATTGCACATTCAAAATATCCAGCCAGGCAGGATGCAGGGTGCTGGATCCATCGGGCTGGGGCACGCGGCCTTCCTTGTCCAGCACACGCTGGATGCCCGCGGGCTTGGCGCCGTGGTAGCCGTCAATGCTGTGCAGACCATGCCAGGCGGGTTCATTGGTGCCGTAAACGCCATCCGGCCAGATGCGGAATAGGTGCTTGTCCGGCAGGCGGGACAGCTCACCCAGGGCGCCCTGGGCCTGGAAAATGCTGGAGGCTTCCCGCCGGGCTTCAAACTTCAGCGTGCGCAGATTCATTTGGCTTAAGTCCACCGCCACCACCAGACCCAGCAGCAGGGCCGTGGCCGCCAAGGGCAGGAATCCCGCCATGGTGAGGCCAAGCGCCAGCCCGGCCACGCCCACCAGAAGAAAGGTGCGGGCGGCATCGCCCCGGAACTCCGCCGCGCGTGTGGCCCGCAGCTGGCCCATCAGCTGCTCCACCAGCTCCGGTCTTGGCTCCATCTGTTGCTGATAAAGGAAGTAGGCCACGCGCTGTTCGTCCATCTCATGGCGATAGGAATCACCCGAGGGAAAGCCTTGGGAGGGATCCGGCTTGGATGCGTTGAAGAGCCCGGCCAGCATCAGGGAAGCAATGGAGAGTCCCAGCACCACCAGGGCGGGACGCGGGAAGCCGCCGCGTTCAGGCGCGGAAGGCGTGGCCTCCACCTTCTTCTTGCCCACCGTCTTGGCAGTGGGAGGGGCGACGGCGCTCTTTGTCCGGACGCGCACCAGGCCCAGCAAATGATCCAGTCCAATGGCAGCGCCAAAAATGAGGCCCATCTGGGTAAGGGCCAGGGCCCACATGTGGGCACGCAGTTTGGCGTAACCGGGCAGGAGCTTCACAAGGAGAGGGAAGAGGGGTGTGAATTTGCCCAGGCCCAGGACAAAGAGCAGCAGGGCCGGAAGCATCAGCGGCCACAAACGGCGGCGGTCTTCCGCCCGGAACCAGGCCGCCACCAGCAAGGGCAACCACAGGGCGCCTGCGTACAATGGGAAGGCCGTGTACTCCAGGGCTCCCCAATAGTTGGATCCGCCAAAGCCCTTTGCGCCGGGAATCCACCAGGACAACAGGTCCGCCGGCGGGAAGGAATAGGCCGCCGCGTAGTTGCCGCCCTCGCCCGCCGCAGCGGTGGCGCGCATGCTCAGGCTGCTGTAATCCAGCACAGGAAGCAGGAAAAAGGCCGTAAGGGCCAAGGCAAGACCCACCCAGGCCAGGGCGCGCAGACCGGCGCCCAGCCAGGCGCGATCCGGTTCACCACGCATCTGCCACAGACGCACCAGCGTGTACACCCCGGCGAAGAGCAGGAAGTACCAGCTCATCTGCACATGCTTCACACTTAGCATGAGGCCCAGGGTGATGGCGGCGGGGGTGAGAAGGCGCAGGCGCTTCTCCTCCAGCAGGCGCTCCAGCCAGTAGAGGTTGAGGGGCATCCAGCACACAGTCCAGAGCTTGATGGTGTGGCCCGCGCCCATCAGCCCTGCCAGTGTGGTGCTGAAGCCCAAGGTGACCGCGCCGAAACCCGCCGCCAGCCAGCCCAGACCGCGATGGCGCAGGTAAAGGAAGGCGCCGCACACCAGCAGCAGCAAATGGGCCACATGCAGGATCACCGGATCGCGGAAGAGGGTCATCACACTGCCCAAGCCCCAGCTGGTGACGATGCTGACAGGATAGGTGGGCGTCACCATGACGCTGGCATAGCACGGCATGCCACCAAAGAGGTAGGGGATCCACTGCACCACATGGCCATGCTGGAACATTTCGTCGCGGCCGAACTCCGAGAGGGGCATGCTCTTCACCGTGTCCGCGGGAAGCAGGGTCTTGCCTTCCAGAAAGGGGAAGAGCAGCACGGCGGACAGAACAAGGGCCACCAGACCCACCCACAGGAGCTGCGTTTTGTGCTTCATGAATGCCTCATGCCTTGGCGGCGCGCCGGGCCCGCCACACTTTGGAAAGTTGACCGCTGCGCCCTTCATAAACCCACATGAGCAGCAGGCAGATGGCCAGGGCGGGCGCATTCACCCCCGGCAGCCAATGTTGAAGCCAGCCCTTGGCCAGCAAGGGCAGGGCCACCAGCGTGAACAGGAAGGAGGGCAGCAGCCAGCCGAGCACGCGCCGCCAGGGAAAGCCCCAGCACCACACGCCCCGGCCCATCACCACCAGCGTGAAGAGCCAGAATGCCGCCAATGCACTTAAGGAAGCGCCCAAGGCAAGGTCCATGCCGGGCAGCGTGGCCCCATGGCCAAGCACGGCGTTCAGCCACAAGCCCGGCCAGCGGGGCGCCCACACATCCAGGGCCAGCAGGCCAGCCAGGGACAAGAGCCCCAGCAGCCCCACCTCCACAGACCGGCCTTCGCCAATCATCAGGCTTACGAAAATGTAGGAGAGGAAAATGGGGCCCATGCCCAGCACGGCCAGCTGAAAGAGCGGAACTCCAGGAATGAAGCGCGGCAGGAGCAGGTCCATCAGCCAGGGCAATTGCAGGCAAAGCAGCACCAGAAGCACGGGTGTGAGCACGGCCACCAGGCCGCTCTGGCGGGCCACATCCTTAAGAAGCTCCGGGCGCCGCGCAGGATCGTTCTGGCGGGCGGAATGGTCCGGCACCAACACGGTAAGCAACACGCCGGGCAGGAGCAGCAGGCCATCGCGAATGAGCACGGCCTGTTCGAAAAAGCCCCGCACCTGGCCTTCCAGGATGCGGCTCATCACCAGGCGGTCCCCCACAACCAGGAGCATCAGGAAAAGGGAGGCGAAGGCGATGGGCGGCCCGCTGCGCGCCAGCATTCCCACAGCGGCGGGATTCAGCCGGGGGGCCTGCACCACGCCCTGGCGGGCGGCCCAGACAAGAGCGCCCAACAAGGAGAGCACCATGCCCGCGTGCAGGACATAGACCTGCAGTCGCTCCGGCAACAGGAAAAGCAAGGCCAGCACAAACAGGGCCCTAAGCAGTCCCTGCACCACCTGCAGGCTGGCCAGATCGCGGATGCGCTGTGCGCCTGAGAGCCCAATCAGCGCCACGCGCAAAAGGCCGTTTGCCAGGCCCGCCCCCACTGACAGCCACAATAGCCAAGTGTCGGGAAGCCAGGGACGCAGGAAGGGCCGCGCCGCCAGCACGCCCAGGGCGCACAAGCCCAGCAGCAGCAGATTCAGCAGCCAGGCCGTGCGCAGAAGTTCCTTGGCAAAGGGAGGATTGTCCCGCCGGGCCAGGGGAAGCTCCCGGGCCAGTCCGTCTGCGAAGCCCAGGGTGGCGAAGGGCAGGAGCACGAAGAGCAGGTTAGGCACGCTCAGCTGGCCCAGGGCTTCCGGGCCAATCACCCGGGCCACCACCCAGCCCACCGCCACGCCCAGCAGACGCACGCCCATGCGGGCCGCCGCCAGACCGCCCAGATCACGCACCAGGTTGGGTGACTTGCCGCTCACCGCGTCATCCAGGCGATGCGGGCCATGCGGGCCAACTGGCGCAGCGGTCGGGGCAAATGGCTGAAGCGCGCCAGCGCGCGGGCCTGGTGCGGATCCAGCCCCTGGGCCAGGGCCAGCACCAATTCTGCGCGTGCTTCCTGTGGCCGATCACCCATGAGCAGGGCGCGGGCGCATTCCCAATGGTAGGCCGCCAGCCTTTCCTCCCGGGGAAGCGCCAACAGCGGCGGCGCCTCCAGCCGACCCTCATCCAGTGGATCCGGCAGGCCGGCACGGCGGGCGGCGGCGCTAAGCCGCGACAGACGGGCGAACTCCGCCTGGGCGGCACGGTACTTGAATGAGATGGAATCCGGTTCCATCACCCAGTCGGACAGAGTCTGGGGCAGATTGTCCATAGGCCCGTGCTCGCCAAGGCGCAGAAAAAGGTCCAGATCCAGAGAGAAGCGAAAGAAGGGCCGGTAGCGGCCCACCGCTTCAAACGCATCCCGGCGCATCATCACAGCGGAATGCTGGAAGAGGTTCATGCGCATTAGTCCGCGCGAGATGCGGGCGGCGCCTCGCACCACCTCCGATTCCCCCAGCAACCTGCCCAAGGCATCCACACGGCGCACGCGGCATCCCAGCAACACCAGCTCCGGATGCTTCCGCAAGTGCTCCAGCTGAAGGTGAAGGCGCTGGGGATGGCAGATGTCGCCGCAATCCAGTCTGGCCAGAAAACGCCCCCGGGCCTGGGCAATGCCCGTGTTGGCCGCCACGGCCGGACCCTGGTTCTCCTGGCAAAACAGCAGCACGCGGGAATCGCCAAAATTCTGCACCAGCGCGGCGCTGGAGTCGGTGGAGCCGTCATCCACCACAATCACCTCCGAATCCGGTGGCAGGGCCCGGCACACGCTCTCAAGCGTGCGCCCAAGCACAAGGGCACCGTTGTAGGCGGCAATGACGACGCTTAGCTCCATCCTGCTCCGGGTTTTTGGCCATGAGGAAAGGAAGCACCACGGGAGTCGATGGGCTGCTTCCTTGGTGGTGACTGCGGCTGCAACTTAACGGATCAGGCTGAGCTTGCGAATCCGCCGCTCCGCTCCGCTCTCCAGCACCAGGAGATAGAGGCCGCTGGGCAGGCCGTCCGCGTGGATCTCCAGCTGGTGGGTGCCGGCCTCCCACAGGCCATTGTGCAGCACGCGCACCGTGGCGCCACGCAGATCCACAAGGCGCAAGTCAACAGTGGCCAATTGTGGAAGCGCCACCTGAACGTGGCTGCCAGGGTTGAAGGGATTGGGCCAGGGTGGACCCAGGGCCAGGCGATCCGGTAGAGTCTCTTCCGCCTCCACGGACTGGCAGGAGGTGTGGGTGGCGCCTATCCAGCCGCAAGCGCCGCCTGGATTCTGGCCGGGCAGGCAGGGGGAAGCCTCCTCCACGCGCCAGGGCCAGGAGAATGAAGTAGGAATGCATGGAGAGTCCTTTGCTGTGAGCTGCGCACCAGCTTGGCAAAGTTTCAACAGGCAGGGAAGGGCTTCAAGCCTTCAACAGAAAGAAGAGGCAGTAGCGGCTGGGGGCCGGGCGGTACTCGTGCTCAATCTGGAAGCCCGCCTGCAGGATGGCCTTGCGCACCACGCGGCGCTCGGTGCCGCGCTTTCCCACTTCCCAGTAGTGTTGGCCATCGAAGCGGTGGCGCTTCCAATGGGGCAGGCCCAGATGCAGGGCAATGGTGTCCACCCAGGTCATGTTGCCCATCAAGGAAAGGCCCAGAAAGGGCGCCGGCAGGGTGAGCACCACATGACCCCGGCAAACGCGTCGCAATTCGGCCAGGGCGGTGCCGAACTCCTTCCAGGGCAAATGCTCCAGCACTTCCGCGGCCAGCACACAGTCATAAGCCTTGTCCGCCAGCGGCAGACAAGTCACATCCCCCACAATGTCCGGTTTCAGCTCCGGGTCGAAATCCAGGGTGTCCACCTGAAGGCCCCAGCTGCGCAGAAGCCAGGTGACATGGCCGTTCCCCGGACCCACTTCCAGCACGCGGCCGCCCTCGGGACAACGCTCCGCCGTGCGCACCGCCTGGTGCCAGTGGGTGATGATGCGCTCCTGATCCATGTAGCGGCGCCCGTACCAGGAGGCGTCCACCTGGATGTCGCGGCCTTCGGGGGTGGGGACGCTTTGATCAGGCACGGCGGAAGCTCGCACTCAAGTAACCCAGTGCGGTGTGGGCGCGGGGATCCGCCACGGGTGCGGCATTCTTCAGGCTGGCATAAACGCCGCCTTCGCCCACCGCATGCACGCGCAGATCCTCGCAAATGAAGGCAGGTGCCAGCTGGTCCACGAAGGCGGGGGTGATGCAGTGGGGTTCGCAATCCGTGGGCTCGTGGTTCACTTCCACGATAAGCAGGAAGCGACCGCCGGGCTTGGTCACCCGGGCGATTTCCCGCACGGAGGCGTCCACATCCTCCACATGATCAAGGCTGTTGAAAGAGAACACCACATCGCAGGTGGCATCCGGCAGGGGAATCTTCTCCGAGGGCGCGCACAGGTAGTCCATGCGATGCTCCCGGGCTCCCAGCTTCAGGTATTGATCGGCAAGCGGGTCCAAACCCATGCGGCGGGCGGCCATGTTGGCCCATTCCAGGCTGCCACGCGGGCCGCAGCCGATGTCCAGGATCACTTTCCCCTGGTAGAAGGACTCGTCCAGGCCGAAATGGTCGGTGTAGAAGGGCTTGTAGTGGTCGTTTCCCAGCACCTGCTCCCGGCGCTTGGCGGCCTTCCAGTAATAGAGCTCGCTCATGCGCTTCCACCACAGGGGCGCCACGCTCAGCGCCACGCGGGAGATGAGCCGCTTCACAATGTGCCGCCGTTGCTCCACCTCGCCCATGCCCGCCCTCCCGCCACTTGGCTCCTGAAAAGGAAGGCCCGGTTCGCAGGAGCCGGGCCTTCCATGAAAACTCATCCAACCAGAAGGACCTAGTCCTCCTGGGCCGCCTCGGCGCGTGTGCGCGCTTCCGCTTCGGCCTGTGCGGCCTCACGGGCGGCTTCCTCCTCCTGGCGCAGACGCAGGTAGGGATCCTCCACCCGCAGGGTGTCGTACTTGCGCAGACCCGTGCCGGCGGGGATGCGGTAACCCATGATCACATTCTCCTTCAAGCCGATCAGGCTGTCGGAGCGGGCATGGATGGCCGCCTCGGCCAGCACGCGCGTGGTCTCCTGGAAGGATGCCGCACTGATGAAGGAATCCGTGTTCAGCGCCGCCTGGGTAATCCCCATGAGCACTGGCTCGAAGATGGCCGGCTGGGCCGGACGCACCTCGGGATCCTTCACATCGCTGCCTTCCCGGCGCAGCTCGCGCAGGCGGGTGAGTTCGTCCGCCAGGCGCTCGCGGCTGACCAGCTCGCCAATGTGGAAGAAGCTGTCATTCACCGCCTCCACAATGACCATGTTGGCCATTTCCTGGTTCAGGCGCTTGAACTTGTTGCCGTCCACCAGGTCGCCTTCCAGGTACATGGTGTCACCCGGATCCGTGATGCGCACCTTCTGCATCATTTGGCGCACAATCACTTCAATGTGCTTGTCATTGATGCGCACACCCTGGAAGCGGTAGACCTCCTGGATTTCCTCCACAAGGTATTCCTGCACCTTCATGGGGCCGAGCACGCGCAGAATGTCCTGGGGCACGATGTTGCCTTCGCAGAGCTTTTCGCCCGCTTCCACATACTCGCCATCGTGGACTTCAATGTGCTTGCCCACGGGGATCTTGTAGGTCTTGGGATCGCCGAATTCGGACTCCACCGTAATCTCGCGGTAGTTGGCCTTCACTTCGCCGATGCGCACCGTGCCGCTGATCTCCGTGATGATGGCGGGATCCTTTGGCTTGCGCGCCTCGAAGAGCTCGGCCACGCGGGGCAGACCACCCGTGATGTCGCGGCTCTTGCTCATCTCGCGGGGCTTCTTCACCAGCACGCTGCCGCTGCTGATAAGATCCCCCTCGCGCACTTCCAGATGGCTGCCCACGGGGGGCACCACATCGGAGAGTTTCTCACCCGTGCCGGGATCCA
>CAIWAD010000087.1 GCA_903910645.1 uncultured bacterium
CCGGAAATGGTCATCCAGTACGCCCGCCAGATGGGCATCACCACGCCCATTGCCAAAGACCTTTCCATGGCATTGGGCTCCAGCGGCGTGCTTCCCATTGAACTGGTCTCCGCCTATGCCTGCCTGGCCAATGGCGGCATCCACCAGGAGCCTTTCGCCATAGAAGAGATCCGCGATCGCCGGGGGCATGTGCTGTGGCGGCATCAAGCCCAGAGTCGGGAGGCGCTCAGCGCCGGCACCGCCAGCTTGATGACGGACATGTTGCAGAGCGTGCTTACCGATGGCACGGGCGCGGCGGCGCGCCACCGTTTTGGATTCACTGCCCCGGCGGCGGGAAAGACAGGCACCACCAACGCCTACACCGACGCCTGGTTCGTGGGATTCACTCCGCGCCTGGCATGTGGCGTGTGGCTGGGGCATGACGATCCCGCCTTCAGTCTGGGCACAGGCATGGCGGGCGGCAAGGCCGCGCTGCCGGTGTGGTCGGAGTTCATGCGCGACAGCTATTCCAAGCTTGCCATTCCTCCCGACGCCTTTGTCCGCTCGCCTGAAGTCGTGGAGTTGAGTGTGTGTTCCGGCAGCATGGAGCTGGCTGGGCCCTTCTGTCCCGCGCCCCGGCGCGAGCTTTACCTGAAAGCCTATGCACCCGCTGGACGCTGCAGCCAGCACCGGGTGGATTAAGGCCTCCGAAAACGACATTGAGCCCCGTTCAACGAAAGGATCGCATCATGCCGGTACCGCATGCCCTTCGCCGTTTGGCTCCTCTGTTTGCCTTGCTCTTCCTGTGCGCGTTGCCCCTGCGCGCGGCTGACAATGCCGCTCTTCTCAAGGATTGCGACGCAGCCTGCGCCAAATTCGACCTGAACCGTTCCCAGAGTTTGGCCGCCCAGGCACTGGCCGCCAAACCCGGCGATTTCGAATCCATGTGGCGCCTGGTGCGCGCCCAGGTGGACTTGGGCGAGGACTCCCAGGACAAGGGCCAGGACGCCCAGGCGGAAAGCTGGTTCAACAAGGCACTTGCCTCCAGCAAGGATCTGGTGGCCAAGCATCCCCAGCAGAGCACGGCGCACTATTACCGCGCCCTGGCGCTGGGGCGGCGCGCGCTCTTCGCTGGCAGCAAGGAGGCCGTGCAGCTCTCACAGGAAGTGGAGCGTGAAGCCCTTCAGGCCCTGACGCTGGATCCCAAGAATGGTCGGGCCCATGGCCTGATTGGACGCTATTACCGCGAAATGGCCCACTTGAGCTGGGTGAAGCGCAAGCTGGCGGAGACCTTGTTCGGCAAGTTGCCCGAAGGCGGCGACGCCAAGGCGTTGCAGCATTTGAAGCAGGCCACCCAACTGGAGCCCAACTGGGTTTTCGCCTGGTACGAATTGGGTGAGACCCATGAAGTGATGGGTCAGACCGCCGAGGCGCGCAAAGCCTTTCAGAAGGCGGCTTCCCTGCCAAAGGCGGACCATCGCGACGATCGCCTGAAAGCCGACGCCGCCCGTCAGTGAGCTCTCCCCGCATGACAGACGACCCTGCGCGCGCCCTCTCCCAGGAGACGGGCGCGCGTCGCAAGGCGGGCGTGGAGGCCATGTTCGACCGCATTGCCCGCCGTTACGACCTGTTGAATCATGTGCTCTCCGGCGGCACGGACATCCTGTGGCGGCGGCGCGCCGTGCGGGAGTTGGCCTTGAAACCCGGTGGACTCTACCTGGATCTGGCGGCGGGCACCGGCGATTACGCTTTCACCATGCTTAAGCGCGAGGAGGCTTGCCGCGTGGTGGCGCTGGATCTCTCCCAGGGCATGCTGTCCCACATGGAAACCAAGACCCGGGACAAGGGACTGGGCGCCAAGGTCCTCCTGGTGCGTGGCGATGCGGAGCGCCTGCCTTTGGCCGATGCCAGTGTGGACGGTGTGGCCATTGGCTACGGCATCCGCAACTTCCCGGACAAGCGTCAGGCTCTTTTGGAATGTGGCCGCGTGCTCAAGCCCGGGGGGCGTTTGGCCATCCTGGAGCTGGCAGGAATCCCCAATCCTGCCCTGCGCTGGCTCTTCGGACTGTACTTCCGCTTGGTGCTGCCGGTGGTGGGACGCCTTGTCTCTGGCGACTCCATGGCCTACACCTATCTGCCGGCCTCGGTGGAGCGCTTTCCCGCGCGCGGTGAGTTTCTGGACTGGATGCGCGAAGCGGGCTTGGAGGACGCCCGCTGCGTGGAGTTGAGCTTTGGAATTTCCTCGCTCTTCTTGGGAACTCGCAATCAACCACAGCCCGCATCCACACGCTGAATTGGCCATTCACTCTGAATGCGCCATCGTGGACAACCCCTCATATTGTCCAAGCTGTGCGAAATCGGGCACCTGAATCGTTCTATCCCCAATTAGACAGAATGAAACTTGTTGATTGACAAGCTGATTGCTTGCTGCACAGGTTGGCACTTCCTTTGCGTTGCGAAAAGACCCCGCTTTATGTCACTAAAGCTGGTAAAACTGTACATTCCAACCGCTTTACGTCATTTGTGAAAGGACTACCCATGAGCAAACACCTCTTGCTGAGCGTTGTGCTGGCAGGTGTCGCCTCCGCGGCCGCAACCACGGCTCCGATGGTGCATCCCCAGAACTCCGCTGGTCGCCTCATCCCCATCACGGTGCTGAACCAGGACACGGGTGAGAGCGTCCGTGTGGACCGTGACGAGGCCTACAACTTCGATGGCAGCACCCAGGGCTGGGCCAGCTACGGCACGGGTCTGCAGAATGACACCTGGCATGTGGAGCCGGTGGGACATGGTGGCACCTACACCAACACTTGGTGGAGCGCCAGTGCGGCGGTGGGTGGCTACCTGAGCAGCAGCTTTGTCTACCTGCAGACCCCGGCCATCAACCTGGTTGGCGCCGTTAGCCCCAACCTGACCTTCAACCTGTTCTACGCTTGCGAGACCCCGGGTGGCGAGCCTGCCGGCTACAACGGCTGGGACGGCTGCAACGTGTGGGCCTCCATCGACGGTGGCAACACCTGGAACGTCATCAGCGGCACGCCCGCCTACAATGTCAGCAGCTCCTTCGCCTTTGGCGACGAGTTCGGCATGGGCACGGGCATTCCCGAGTGGGGCGGCACGGCCTCCGGCTGGGCCCCGGCCTCCTTCAGCCTGTCCTCCTTCGTGGGCCAGAGCGATGTGCGTCTGCGCTTCGTCATGTGCGCCGACCCGGCCTTCGATCATGTGGACGATCCCAACATGATCGGCATGCAGGTGGACAACATCGTCGTGTCCGCCGGTGGCACCCTGTGGGCCGATGACGGCGTGAGCAACACGGGCGGCGCCCCCACCCACAACTTCTATGTCTATGGCAACAGCTGGGCCCACACCGGGGCCGAGTGGGTGTGCGCCAACGATCCCAGCCTGGGCTGCTATGTGGAAAGCCCCTGGATCTCCTACGCGCCCCCGGCCATCATTGAAGTGCAGCAGGACATCCGCCTGGACCTGCCGGACAGCGACGGCAACGACGACGGCTTCCTGGAAGACTACTTCTACATCGAGTACACGGCGGACGGCACCACATGGACCACGCTGACCTACGATTATTTCGGCGGCACGCGTCCCTTCATCAGCACGGGCTATGTGCTTTACACCAACGCCGATGTCTTCAACGGCAGCCTGCGTTTCACCCGTTCCGCGGGCAGCCAGGTGAAGCTGCGCTACCGCATGCGCACGGACGACAACAACGACGGTGGACAGGGCACGGGCCTTTGGGTGGACAATGTGAACGTGACGGTGGAAACCGTTCCCGCCAACGATCTGGCCATCACCAAGTTCTGGCTGCCTTATCCCCGCAACATCAGCGTGACGCAGTATCCCTCCGCTGAAATCAGCAATGAGGGTGCCGCCCAGCAGGTGAACATCCGGGCCTCCTGGCGCATTTACAACGACAGCACCAATGTGCTGGTGAAGGCCGCCACCCCCATGAACAACACCGCTGCCACCATTGATCCGCTCACCAAGGTGCGCGTCACCCAGACCAGCTCGGCCCCGGGCACCTGGAAGTGGACCCCCGCCATCGCTGACGCCTATCGCATCCAGTGCTACACCACGCTGAGCACGGACGCCGACCGCAGCAACGATACCCTGGATGTTGTGGCCAACATCTTCGAGCCCAATGTTGGCTTCCTGAAGTATGACTACAACACCTCCAGTGCCTGGACCCTGGCCCAGAACAATGGTGAAGACGGCGCCCTGGTGCGTTTCGATCCCATTGCCCAGCCCTGGACCGTCGAGTGGTTCTTCGCCCGCCTGTACAATGTGGTCGCCGGCGATCAGGTGACCTTGGTCATCCACGACCAGGGCGCGAACAGCACCACCCCGGGCGCCCTGCTGGGCCAGTACACGGCCACCATCACCGGCCCCGAGGATGTCTATCCCAACACCTTCATCCGCTACGTCGGTACCATCGACGAGCTGCGCTGCATCAACCATCCCGTGTGGGTTGGCATTCGCACCAACACCCACAACGCCACGGGCATCGTGGGTCTGTCCGGCGAGAACGGCGGCCCCTACTGGGAGCAGCACAGCTACGGCTACGACTACCTGGCCAACACCGCCTACGCCTGGAACGGCGACGTGCAGATGTGGCTGCAGGTGGACTGGGGTGTGGAGTCCGAGATCCCCTTCACCATCGAGCTGACCGGCGTCCGCACGGGCTCCAGCTACACGCTGAACTGGGACAGCCCCGGCCCCGTGGACGGTTACAAGATCTATCGCAGTGCCGACGGCTATTTCACGCCGGGCACCGAGGTGGCCACGGTTCCGGCCGGCACCACCACCTGGACGGACACCATCGCCCCCACGGCGCGCAACTTCTACAAGGTTGTGGGCTACAACGGCGTGTGCCCTGCCAACTAGTTCTTGTTGAACAGGTCTGAACAAGACGCCCCGTCGCACTGCGACGGGGCGTCTTTGTTGTCAGTACCCTATCTCGCCACCGCGGCTTGTTGGCCGTGTCATCCCGGCCAAAGCTGGAATCTCTTGACAGCATCGCTTCCCGCTTCCGCTGGAATGCCCGGTTCGACCCGATGCCCCTGCTGCGCGCAGAGCTCGCGTGCGCGTGGATCGAGGAGGAAGCTAGAGGATGAGAACTCAATGGTTCATTGACTCTCCACGGGGGGGAAGCTATGTTCTTCGCTTCCCGACGACGACGGGGCGTGGCTCAGTCCGGTAGAGCGCTCGGTTCGGGACCGAGAGGTCGCTGGTTCGAATCCAGTCGCCCCGATCACCACCACATCATCCGCCGGGCCGCGGCACGCCGTGACCCCGCGGATTTTGTGTTTATGGACCCTCAGGAGGCCCCATGTCCGTCTACGATCACGCCGCAATTGAAGCCCGCTGGCAGGCTTGGTGGCTGGAGCACAAGACTTTCAAGAGCGAGGTGGATCCCACCCGTCCCAAATTCTATGTGCTGGACATGTTTCCCTATCCCTCCGGGGACGGCTTGCATGTGGGACACCCGGAAGGCTACACGGCCACGGACATCCTGTCGCGCTGGAAGCGCATGCAGGGCTTCAATGTGCTGCACCCCATGGGCTGGGACGCCTTTGGTCTTCCCGCCGAACGCCACGCGGTACGCACGGGCCAGCATCCCGCGGAGATCACATCGCGCAACTGCGACAACTTCCGCCGCCAGATCCAGAGCCTGGGCCTGAGCTACGATTGGGATCGGGAGTTCTCCACCACCGATCCGGACTATGTGCGCTGGACCCAATGGATCTTCCTTCAGCTTTACAAGAAGGGCCTGGCTTATCCCGCCGAGGTGGCCGTGAACTGGTGTCCTGCCTTGGGCACCGTGCTGGCCAACGAGGAGGTGAAGGACGGTCGCTATGTGGAAACCGGCGACCCCGTGGAAAAGCGCCGCATGCGCCAATGGATGTTGAAAATCACCGCCTACGCCGAGCGTCTGCTGGTGGACCTGGACGATGTGGACTGGCCAGAAGGCATCAAGACCATGCAGCGGGAGTGGATTGGCCGCAGTGAGGGCGCGGAGGTGCGCTTCAACGTGGCCGATGGGGACAGCGATTTCACCGTGTTCACCACACGCCCGGACACGCTCTTCGGCGCCACCTATTGTGTGCTGGCCCCTGAGCATTCCCTGGTGTCGCGCATCGTCAGCGCGGATTGCCGCCCGGCGGTGGAGGCTTATGTGCAGGCGGCCCAGGCCAAGAGTGATGTGGACCGCGCCGACACTGCACGGGAAAAGACAGGCGTGTTCACTGGTGCCTATGCGGTGAATCCGGTGGATGGCCGCAAGCTGCCCATCTGGGTGGCGGACTATGTGCTGGGCGGTTACGGCAGCGGCGCCATCATGGCCGTGCCCGGCCACGACCAGCGGGACTGGGACTTCGCCACCGCCATGGGACTGCCCATTGTGGAAGTGGTCTCCGGTGGCGATGTGCTCAAGGCGGCCTTCACGGATAATGAAGACGGCGTGCTGGTGAACTCCGGCCTGCTGGACGGCTTGAAGGTGCCCCAGGCCAAGGCGCGCATCATTCAATGGTTGCAGGAACGGGACCTGGGCAAGGGCGTGGTGAACTACAAGCTGCGGGACTGGCTCTTCAGCCGCCAGCGCTACTGGGGCGAGCCTTTCCCCCTGCTTATGGACAAGGACGGCAGTGTGCACGCGGTGCCGGAGAAGGACCTGCCCGTGCAGCTTCCCGTGCTGGACAACTACAAGCCCACGGAAGATGGCCGACCGCCCCTGGCCCGCGCGGAGGAATGGTGCCGCGTGACGGATCCCCACAGCGGGGAGGTGCTCTTCCGTGAAACCAACACCATGCCCCAGTGGGCGGGCAGTTGTTGGTACTACCTGCGTTTCTGCGATCCGCGCAACCAGAATGAGGCGTGGAGCACTGAAGCCGAGCGGTATTGGATGCCCGTGGACTTGTATGTGGGCGGCGCCGAGCACGCCGTGCTGCACCTGCTTTACGCCCGCTTCTGGCACAAGGTGCTCTTCGACCTTGGCCTTGTGCACACGCGTGAACCCTTCCAGCGTCTGTTCAACCAGGGCATGATCCTGGCGGAAAGCTATCGCGACCCGCGCGGCAAGTACCTGAAGCGCAGCGAAGTGGAGCGCGAGGGCAAAGGCTGGAAAGTGGCGTCCACAGGCGAGGCGGTGGAAGCGCAGATTGAAAAAATGAGCAAGTCCCGCCTGAACGTGGTCAATCCGGACGACATGGTGCGCCAGTACGGGGCGGACGCCATGCGCCTGTATGAAATGTTCATGGGGCCGCTGGACAGGGACAAGCCCTGGACAGAAGAGGGCATTCGCGGTTGCCACAACTTCCTGCGCCGAGTATGGACCCTGTTCACGGAGCGGGAGGGCGAAGGCCTGTCGCAGCGTATCAGCAGTGCCCCGGCCACGCCGGAACAGCTGGCCCTGGTGCATCGCAGCATCAAGGCGGTGAGCCAGGATCTGGAGGAGATGAAATTCAATACGGGCATTGCCCGTCTGATGGAATTTGTGAACGAAGTGATGAAGCAGCCGGAGCTGCCGCGCGAAGTGGCCGAATCCTTCCTTCTGCTGCTGGCGCCTTTCGCCCCGCACCTTGCCGAGGAGCTGTGGACCCTGCTGGGCCATGGCGACAGCCTAGCCTACGAAAGCTGGCCGGCCTGGGACGAGGCCCATTGCCGGGTGAGTTCCCTGGAAGTGGCGGTGCAGGTGAATGGCAAAGTGCGCGCCACCTTGCAGGTGGATGCGGGCCTGGATGACGCCGCGGTGCTGGCCCTGGCCCTGGCCCATGAGAAAGTGACCCCCTGGCTGGAGGGCAAAAGCCTGCGTTTCAGCAAGCGCGTGGCGCCGGGCGTGGTCTCCCTGGCGGTTGGCTGATGGAGCTCCGCCCCTCTGTCCAAGCGGGGCGGGCACGCTCTTCTTTTCAAATCATCTTGACATTCTGAGCAGGAGCGCTATATTCATCGCTCTTCGACCCTACCGCGCGCCATTCGCCTGGCCGAGGGTCGAGTTTCCTTGAAAGCTGGTAGGGTGCCCGAGAGGTCAAAGGGAGCAGACTGTAAATCTGCCGGCGAACGCCTTCGTAGGTTCGACTCCTACCCCTACCATTCGTCGGTGAACGGGATTGAACAGGCTCGCGCACGCGGCCGATGGTCCGGTTTTCCAGCGTGCGGGAGTAGCTCATTTGGCAGAGCATCAGCCTTCCAAGCTGAGGGTAGCGAGTTCGAGCCTCGTCTCCCGCTTCCAAACTTTGCTCGCGTAGCTCAGTAGGTAGAGCGCATCCTTGGTAAGGATGAGGTCACCGGTTCGAATCCGGTCGTGAGCTCTCGGGGTAAGACAGCACAGCCATCCGCCGTCCGGTGGATTTTTTTTGCCGGACGAGAGGCGGACGGAGCGGGTTCAAAAGCGGAGTGAGGCATGGCGAAGCAGAAATTCGAGCGTACCAAGCCGCACGTGAACGTTGGCACCATCGGACACGTGGACCACGGCAAGACCACGCTGACGGCGGCGATCACGCAGGCGCTGGCCAAGAAGGGCCAGGCGGAGTTCCGCAGCTTTGATTCC
>CAIWAD010000088.1 GCA_903910645.1 uncultured bacterium
CGATCGTCTTCCTGCGCGCGGCGGCGAGTGTCCTCCTCCGCTATGCGCTGACGCATTTCTTCGCGAATGCGGGCTTCCTGTTGCGCGTCCACCACCGCCTCCGTCTAAGACCTGGATCGAATCACGCCACGCCGGGCTCTTCCACGGAAGCACCTTCCACGGAGGACACCTCGTCTGTCGTGACCGGAAGGGCCGGGCTTTCAGCGGAAGCGATCTGCTCATCCGGGCGGACGGCCAGGGCCAGGGTTTCGCCCAGCAGCACGCGGTCAATCTCCTCCGTGTCCAGGATCTCGTGGATGAGCAGGGCCTGCGCCAACAGTTCCAGTTTGTCCCGGTTGGCCTCCAGCAAGGCCGCCGTTTCCTGACGGGCCTCTTCAAGAATGCGATTGATCTCGCTGTCGATGAGTTCGGCCGTTTTCTCTGAGAAATCCCGGTGCTGGGCGATTTCACGGCCCAGGAAAATCTCTTCCTGCTTCTTGCCGTAGTTGCGCAGGCCCAGGGCATCGCTCATGCCCACATCGCAGACCATGGCCTCGGCAATTTGCGTGGCGCGCTTGATGTCGTTGGAGGCCCCGGTGGTGACATCGTTGAACACCAGCCGCTCGGCCTCCCGCCCGCCGTAGAGAATGCGCAGCTCGGCCATGAGACGGCTGCGGCTTTGGTGCACCTTGTCCTCCGGCAGCTGCCAGGTAAGGCCCAGGGCACGGCCGCGGGGAATGATGGTCACTTTGTGCAAGGGGTCGGCGCTGGGCAGCAGTTTGCTGATGAGGGCATGTCCCGCCTCGTGGTAGGCTGTGATGCGCTTGTCCTCTTCCGTCAGCAAAAGGCTCTTGCGCGCCGTGCCCATCAGCACCTTGTCCCGGGCCTCCTCGAACTCACTCATGCCCACTTTCTGCTTGCTGCGCCGGGCTGCCAGCAGGGCGGCCTCATTCACCAGGTTGGCCAAATCCGCCCCAGCCAGCCCGGGCGTGCCCTTGGCCATGGTGGTCAGATTCACATCATCTTCCAGGGGCACCTTGCGGGCGTGCACCTTCAAAATCCCCTCACGGCCACGCACATCGGGGCGATCCACCACGATCTGGCGATCGAAGCGGCCCGGCCGCAGCAGGGCGGGATCCAAAACATCGGGCCGGTTGGTGGCGGCAATCAGGATGACGCCATCGTTGGATTCGAAGCCGTCCATTTCCACCAGGAGCTGGTTCAAAGTCTGCTCGCGCTCATCGTGGCCACCACCCAGTCCGGCACCGCGCTGGCGACCCACGGCGTCAATCTCGTCGATGAAAATGATGCAAGGCGCGCTCTTCTTGCCCTGCTCGAACAGATCGCGCACGCGGCTTGCGCCCACGCCCACGAACATTTCCACAAAATCCGCCCCGCTCATGCTGAAGAAGGGGACCCCAGCCTCACCGGCCACGGCCCGCGCCAACAAGGTTTTGCCTGTGCCGGGAGGGCCCAGCATGAGGGCGCCCTTGGGAATGCGTCCGCCCAGGCGGCTGAATTTCTTGGGATCCTTGAGGAACTCGATGATCTCGCGCAGCTCCTCCTTGGCTTCGTCGGCGCCGGCCACATCCTTGAACGACACCTTCACCTGGGTTTCGTTCATCATTTTCGCCCGGCTTTTGCCGAAGCTGAACACGCCCTTGCTGCCGCCACCCTGCATGCGGCGCATAAGGAAAATCCACAGTCCAAAGAAAATCACCATAGGCAAGATGGTGCTGGTCAAATACATGCCCCAGTTGGTCTTGCGCTCTTCAAAGGTGTAGGCAATGCCCTTCTGCTCCCACAGGCGCATGTCCTCGGTGAACACCGGGGGCAGGTTGACGCTGAACTTGAGCTTGTTCCCGCCATCCAGGTTGCGCTCACCCTTCAGCACGGGACTCACCTCATCGGCCACCACAGTAAGGGCCTCAATGCCGGGATCCGGCGCGGCCATCATCTGGCGGTAGTCCGTGTACTTCATCTGGGTTTCCGGCGCTTCGGTGGTGAAGGCGCGGGAAAGAAAGACCATGATCAAGAGGATCAGGGCCCAAAAGGTGAAGGTGCCGCCCGCCTTGCGCCAGGATGATCCCGGCTCGTTGGGGGCGCGGTTGGGGGTGCGATTCATCAAGAGCGCTTTCCGCCTTCCCGGCCGTCCACCCGCACATAGATGGCGGGAAGATTTCGCCAGTTCTGCTTGTAGTCCAGGCCGTAACCAATGACGAACTCCGGCCCGATAGGGAAGCCAACATAATCCAGATCAAAGCCCAGGCTGCTGTTTTCAGGTTTGTGCAGCAGGGTGGCGAAGCGCACGCTGGCTGGCGCCTGCATGGAGAATTTCTGCTTCAGGAAGCTGACACTCAGGCCGCTGTCCACAATGTCCTCCACCACGATCAGATGGCGGCCACCCACCAGGCTGTCGTAGTCCTTCTTCATCTTCACCTCGCCTGAGGTGTGAAGCTCGTCCCCGTAGCTGGAGATCTTGATGAAATCCACTTCACAGGGGATGCGGATGGCGCGCATGAGATCCGAAGCGAAGACAAAACCGCCGTTGAGCACCACCATCAAAATGGGATTCAACCCCTCATAGTCCTGGGAAATGCGCTCGCCCAGCTCGCGCACCCGCTCCTGGATCTGCTCGGTGCTGATCAGCACATCGAAGCTCATCTTGTCAATGGATATGGGCATGATTTCATCCAGATTGGAAGTTGACGTTCGGTTTCACGTGACCCGGCATCCAGTGGAGTGACCAGTCCAGGACTCGTCAACACCTCTCCCACCGAGTTGGTCAGCACCACTTGCAAAGCCTTTTCCGTGGGGGTGAAGCCCAAATCCCCCATAAGATCCGCCAGCAATGGCCCGCGTCCACGGCCCCTGGCCAGCCTGTCCCCGGCTTCCCAGCGGCGCAGGATCACGGCATCGAGGGAAGCGGACGGCCACCAGAGCCAGTCCACCTGGGACGGCGGCTCCGACCAACCGCAGGAACCCCAGCTTCCCCCAAGCTGCATGCCTGGTTCCAGGCGAAGTCGCACGGGCGTACACTCCTTCAGTACCAGCCAAGCCTTGGTGCGACCCAGTTCCAGCCAGGCACGACCCAAGGGAACGCGGGTTCCAGGCCGTCCATTCAGCCAGTGGTGGGCAACGCGCTCCAGACTACGCTGTGAAGGATCCCGGGACCACAGCCCAAGCCGCCTGCAGAGCAGGCGCAAGGCTTCCACAAGAGTCGCTTCATGATATGAAAGGTGGCGGGGCCGTTCAAGCGAGACCCCACATGGGTTGGGCTGAAGATCAAGCTGATCAAGGAGTTTGCCAGAACTGATTTCTGAGTCGAAAGCCAGCAGGCGCAAAAGAGCGCCCATACGATCCAGCAAGCGATGCCCCTCGCCCCCCGCCTCCAGCGCAGCCAGGAGTTCCAGGCGCAGATGGTTGCGCTCGCACCATGGCCGGGAGTTGGAGGAATCCTCACGCCAGGACAGCCCGGCACGCGCCAAGCGCTGGCGCATCCAGGCGCCTTCCAGACCAAGCAATGGACGGATCCAGCGACCCTGGCGCTCGGCCATGCCTCCGCATGCCAGGGGGGACTTCCCTTTCAACAGGGCGGCCAGAACACTCTCCCGCTGGTCTCCGGAGTGATGACCCAGGAAAATCAGCCCAGTGGGGCCAGCGGCTTCCTCCAGCGCTGTGCGGCGCAATCGACGAGCCATGTCGTGCAAGTTTCCGCCCAAAGGAGTTTCCGGGCGTGCGCACACCACGCGCAAGGGCAGACGCAACTGGCGGGCCTGGCTGCGCACAAAGGCTTCGTCCCTGTCGGAATCATCCCCGCGCAACCCGTGGTTCACATGCACGAGCAATGGCCGGATTCCCCGGCGGGCGGCCTCTGCGGCACACTGATGAAGCAGAAAAAGGGAATCGGCACCGCCGGACACCGCCAGCACCCAACGGCGCTCATGGGTGGCCACCAAACGGCGCAGGGCCACGGCCACCGGCGGATCCGCCGCAGGGCGCCGGGGGCTCATTCCTCGACGGGCGGCACCTGCAGCACGCTATGGTGGGTCTGGCCGGGCTGCAGGGCCATTTCCATGTCCGCGAAAACCGTGCGGTTGCGGTACCGCACTTCCAGGATGTAGGCGTAGGCCGAATCGGGTTCCGCTTCCTTGGCCAAGGGCAGGTTCAGGAAGACAAATCGCCCCTGCAGGTCCGTCTTGGTGCTGCGGAACTGGATGGGAGCATTGTTCTGACTGGAGCGACGCAGGATAAGCTGCACACCGCTCAGGGCGTGACGATCCTCTTCGCTGACCACTTCGCCGGAAATGTGCGCCACTGCTGCGCGGGCGGAGTCACGACGCTCGTTGCCCTCATCGCGCTCACCACCCTCCCGCAGCTGACGGCGCTCCGGGCCGATGTAGTCGTTGCCACCACGGCGATTGCCATTTTGCTGGCCCTGGGCATTGGGACGAGGACGCTGCCCGGCGTGCACCTGATCGCCCAGCTGCACTTTCAGGTTCATGATGGCGTCCTCGAACTCCCCGTGGGCAAGCACGCCTTTGTCCTCCAGGAGGTAGACAAGGGCATTGATCTTGCGTGAGAGGTCAACGGAGGGGTTTGCCTGCGCCTGTGAGGCGCCCTTGCGATGGTTTCGCATCCGAGAGTCCGATTTGTCCCCGGGGCAGGCGTATATGCCGAAGCCGAGCCTTGCCTGCAATGTCCGGTGGATGTGGGTTGGGTCAAGGGGCGCCTTGGGCAGTTCCACGACAGGCGCCATAGCAGTGCAGGGACTCGAACCCCGGACACGCGGATTATGATTCCGCTGCTCTAACCGACTGAGCTACACTGCCGTGAAATAGCGGGGACAGGATTCGAACCTGTGACCTTTGGGTTATGAGCCCAACGAGCTGCCAACTGCTCCACCCCGCAGTGAAGGGCCCCAATGTAGAGGGCCCGGAGGCCAATGTCAAGGCGTGGCGCGAAAAACAGTGAACTATTCAAGCCAGTTCCGCCGCCGCCTGCAGCAGCTCTCAACCTTGGAGTCGCGCTGCGGGCGCTGAGTCCCCAGCGAAGGACGGGATCTCTCGTCTGCATGGATTCCCGTATTCGCGGGAAGGACAGGGCTGAAAACTCCGCTGCCTGCAGCAGCACTCGATTCCAGACTCACCTTCGAGATGTCTTCGTTTTGGAAAGTCCTACCTACCGCAATTGCCGCTTCACCCATTCCTCCAGCCCACCGGCCAGGACAAGTTCCTGGGCGGCCACGCCCACGGGGAACAAGGGGAAATCGCGGCCCTGGGTGCGCAACAGGCTGGCCTTCACATCCAGCACGGCCATCCAGCCGGTGCGTCGGGTGGGCTGCCCTGCATCCGGGAAGGCCAGGCGCAGCGCCTCCACCAGCTCCGGTGCTTCCAGCGCCAGGAAGCCGTTGTTCAAGGCGTTGCGCTTGTAGGTTTCACTAAAAGAGATTGCCAGCACCAGCTGGATGCCGAAATGCTTCAGCGCCGTGGCGGCCTGTTCGCGGCTGGAGCCGGTGCCGAAATTCAGTCCGCCTGCCAGCAGATCTCCCGGGCGGGCCAGGCTGCGGAAGGCCGGGTCGTGGTTCTCCATCACCACGGCTGCCTGCTCCGCGGGTCCCATGTCGTCCTGGTAGGTCCACTTGCCGGCGTAGATGCCATCGGTGTTCAGGTTGTCCACATCACAGAAGACAATCTCGCCCTCCATGCGCGCGGGAAAACCCTCAATGACGCGCACGGCTGTTGCAGCGGGACGCGTCAGGACAGGCCGGCTGAGGGAGACCCGGGGCTGTCCTTCGGGACATTGGGGCGGGGCGGCTATCTTCCCAGCCAGGGCGCTGGCGGCCACCACAGCGGGGGAAGCCAGATATGCCCGGGAAGTGGCATGCCCCATGCGCCCCTTGAAATTGCGGTTGGTGGCGCTGATGCCGCATTCACCCTCCTCCAGCAATCCCTCGCCCAAGCCGATGCAGGGGCCGCAGCCCGGAGGCAGCACGCGGGCTCCCGCATCCAACAGGATCTGCCAGTCGCCGCGCGCCTCCGCCTCCGCCTGCACCTGGCTTGACGCAGCGGAGACATAGAAGGCCACGCCTTCCCTCACACGCTGTCCCTTCAGCACCTGGGCGGCCTGGGCCAGATCCCCCACACGGCTGTTTACACAACTGACCAGATAGGCCTTGTGCACGGGAATCTCCGCCTGGGACAGCTCCACCACGGAACGGGCCTGCTTGATGGCGTTGGGACCTGCCACCCAGGGCGCAATGCTGCCCAGGTCCACGGTGATCTCCACCGCGTAGTCCGCCAGCGCATCCGCGCAGGGCGGATCCGCCTCCAGGGCGCGCAGCCGTTCTGCGCCGAGTCGCGCATGGCCAGGATTGGCCGCCACCCGGGCGCGCAACCAGTCCAGCAGGGTCGCGTCCACGGGGAAAATGCCCGCCAGGGCTCCCCATTCGGTGGTCATGTTGGCCACCGAGAGTCGATCCTCCACGGATAGGGAGGCCACGCCGGGTCCGGCGAACTCAATGGCGTGGTTCAGCACTTCGTCCTGGCGGAATTCCCCGCACAGGGTGAGGATCAGGTCCTTGCCTGTCACACCCGGGCGCAGGGCCCCGGTCAGCGTGACACGGGCCACAGGCGGCACCTGCCACCAGGTGCGTCCCGTGGCCCAGAGGGCCGCGGCGTCCGTGCGCACCACGGGCGTGCCCAGACAGCCCACGCCGCCATACATGTTGGAATGGCTGTCGCTGGCCACCATCAAGGTGCCTGGCCAGGCGAAGCCCTCTTCGATCATGATCTGGTGGCCAATGCCCCTGCCCGCGGGAAAGAAAGTGATGCCCATCTCCGCCGCGAAGGCCTGGATGCGTGCATATTTGGCGGCGTTGGCCTCACTTGTGTCCTGCACATTGTGATCCAGGGCGAAGACCGGCTGGGCGGGATTGGCCATGCGCACGGCGCCGATGCTGCGGAACTTGGGAATCACCGCGCCCGTGTTGTCGTGGGTCATCACATGGGCGGGACTGATACTGAGCAGATCCCCCGCGCGCACCATCTGGCCGGGTTCCAGGTCCACCGCGTGGCGCTGGGCCACCTTCTCCACAAGATTCTGGGGCATGCCGCCCTCCTCCAGTTTGGACCAGCCGCAGGAACCCGCCGGCACGCAGCGGATGCACAGTCCCGTGGGGCTGCCGTCCGGCCGCGTGCACACCAGGCGGCGTGCGGCACTGCTTCCATGGCAATCGCAGGTGCTCAGGCCTTGTCCTCCATGACGCGCACCGCCTCGGCGCTGGGCCCCTTCTCCCCTTCCACAAGGATGAAGCTGACCTCCTGGCCGGGCCGCAGCACCTTGCGCCCTTTCACCTTGATCTGCGAATAGTGCACGAAAATGTCCTGGGGAATGCCCAGGCAGCTGATGAAGCCGAAGCCGTGTTTCTCATCGAAAAATTTCACCGTGCCGAGCATGGCTTTCCCTTAGGTTTGGATCACGCCGGGGTTGAAGCGCGGCACCTGCGGATTCAAGCTGGCCGCTTCCAGGCCCAGGGCCACGGCCCGTCGGATCTGGCGCGGATCCAGCACCTCATCCACCCACAGGCGGGCGGCGCCATAAGCAGGGTCCATTTCCCGCTCGTACTTGGCGCGGATCTCCTCCAGGGCCTTGTCCTGTTCCTCCTGGGACAGCACGTGTCCGCGATGGGCGGCCTGGCCCTTTTTGATGTCCAGCAGCACCTGGCTGGCCTGGGCTCCACCCATGACGGCGATTCGTGAAGAGGGCAGGGCGTAGATGAAGCGCGGGTCGTAGGCCTTGCCACACATGGCGTAATTCCCGGCGCCGAAGCTGTTGCCCAATATGAAAGTCAGCTTGGGCACCGTGCTGTTGGCCACGGCGTTCACCAGTTTGGCGCCATCCTTGATGATGCCCCCATGCTCCGCCTGACTGCCCACCATGAAACCTGTCACATCCTGCAGGAACAGCAGGGGAATGCGCCGCTGGTTGCAGTTCAGGATGAAGCGCGTGGCCTTGTCGGCACTGTCGCTGTAAATGACTCCGCCCACCTGCAGCTCGCCACGGCCACTCTTCACCACCTGGCGCTGGTTGGCAATAATGCCCACCGTCCAGCCCTCCATGCGCGCGGTGCCGCACAGCAGGCTGCGCCCGTAGTCGGGCTTGTACTCCAGCCATTCGCTGCCGTCCACCAAGCGGGCCAGCACTTCGCGCATGTCGTAGGGGCGGGCCAATTCCTGGGGCAGCAGGGCCAACAAGTCGTCGGCGGGGAAGAGCGGCTCCCTCACAACGCCTCGCTCGAAAGGCCCCGCAGGGGAAGAGGGCCACTGGGCGAAGATTTCGCGGATGCGCTCCAGGCACTCCTGATCGTTGGCGGCCTTGTAGTCCGTCACCCCGGACACGCTGCAGTGCACGGTGGCGCCACCAAGCTTCTCATTGTCAATGACTTCGCCAATGGCCGCC
>CAIWAD010000089.1 GCA_903910645.1 uncultured bacterium
CCGGGCAAGACCCGGGGCAGGTCCGGGGCGAGACCCGGGCGAGACCCGGGCAAGACCCGGGCAGGTCCGGGGCGAGACCCGGGCGAGACCCGGGCGAGACCCGTGCGGCTGAACGCGTGCGCGTTCAGCTAATGCCAATCCCGGCATGCCGGGATTGGCTCGAGACCCGGGCAAAAGAAAAGGGGCCCGGCAAAGCCGGGCCCCTTTGTGGTGTCGCGGAGGCGACGGCTTACATCATGCCGTCCATGCCGCCCATGCCGCCACCGGGCATGGCCGGAGCCTTCTCTTCGGGGATGTCGTTGATGGTGATTTCGGTCATCAGCATCAGGCCGGATACGCTGGCCGCATTCTCAAGGGCCGTGCGGGTGACCTTGGCAGGATCAATGACACCCATGGCCTTCAGGTCGCCATAGGTCTCACTGGCGCAATTGAAGCCGTAGTTCACATCACTCTTGCTCAGGACTTCCTGCACAATGATGGCGCCTTCCAGACCGGCATTGGCCACGATCTGGCGGATGGGCTCCTCCAGGGCGCGACGCACGATGCGGGCACCCACCAGCTGGTCACCTTCCAACTTCAGGGCGTCCACATTGGCCATGCTGCGCAGCAGGGCCACGCCGCCGCCGGGGACGATTCCTTCCTCCACCGCCGCGCGGGTGGCGTGCAGGGCGTCTTCCACGCGGGCCTTCTTCTCCTTCATCTCCACCTCGGTGGCGGCGCCAATGTGCAGCACGGCCACGCCGCCGGCCAGCTTGGCCAGACGCTCCTGGAGCTTCTCGCGATCGTAGTCGCTGGTGGTGTCCTCGATCTGCTTGCGGATCTGGTCCACGCGACCCTTCACCGCACCGGCACCGCCCGCGCCGTCTACGATGGTGGTGTTGTCCTTGTCAATGCTGATGCGCTTGGCGCGACCGAGGTGCTCCACGCCGGCGTTCTCCAGCTTGAAGCCCGTCTCCTCGCTCACCACCGTGCCGCCCGTGAGGATGGCGATGTCCTCCAGCATGGCCTTGCGACGGTCGCCGAAGCCCGGCGCCTTCACAGCGGCCACCTTCAGCACGCCGCGCATCTTGTTCACCACCAGGGTGGCCAGGGCTTCGCCTTCCACATCCTCGGAGATGATCAGCATGGGACGACCGCTCTGGACCACCTTCTCCAGCACCGGCAGGAGGTCGCGCATGTTGCTGACCTTCTTGTCGTAGATGAGGATGAAGGGATCCTCCAGCTCCACTTCCATGGAGTCCGGATTGGTGACGAAGTAGGGGCTGAGGTAACCGCGGTCGAACTGCATGCCTTCCACGGTGTCCACATAGGTCTCGGCGCCCTTGCTCTCCTCAACGGTGATGACGCCGTCCTTGCCCACCTTGTCCATGGCGTCGGCGATGAGGTCACCGATCTTCTTGTCGTTGTTGGCGGAAATGGCACCAACCTGGGCGATGTCTTCCTTGCCGTTCACGGGCACGGACATGGCCTTCAGATTGGCCGTCACGGCCTCCACGGCAGCGTCGATGCCGCGCTTCAGCTCCGTGGGGTTGGCGCCGGCGGTGACATTCTTCAGGCCTTCGCGCAGGATGGCCTGGGCCAGCACGGTGGCCGTGGTGGTGCCGTCGCCAGCCTGGTCGCTGGTCTTGCTGGAGACTTCGCGCACCATCTGGGCGCCCATGTTCTCCACAGGATCCTTCAGCTCGATTTCCTTGGCCACGGTGACGCCGTCCTTGGTGACCAGGGGCGCGCCGAACTTGCGGTCGATGACCACATTGCGGCCCTTGGGGCCCAGCGTGGCCTTCACGGCGTCGGCAAGCTTGTCCACACCGGCCTTCAGAGCGGTGCGGGCGGTGGTGTTGTAGGTGATGGCCTTTGCCATTGGATGCTCCTTTTCTCTTACTCGACCACGGCCAGGATGTCACTGCGGCTCAGGATGAGATAGGTCTCACCGTCCGCCTTCACTTCGGTGGCGCCGTACTTGGCGAAAACCACCGTGTCGCCGGCCTTCACCAGCTCCTGCAGGGGCGTGCGGCCCTCGGGGGCGTCCGAACCCACCGCCACGACCTTGCCCATCTGGGGCTTTTCCTTGGCCGTATCCGGAATGATGATACCGCCGGCGCTCTTCTCGGTGGAGTCGTCCAGGCGCGTAACGATGACGCGGTCGTCCATGGGCTTCAGCTTCATGGCTTCCTCCATTTCTGAATTGTTATGAATGAAAGTGAATGAACCTTCGATTTATCAGCATGAAGATTATTGGCACTCTCTTCATGCGAGTGCCAGAATATCGCCTGAAAGGGGTGAAAAAGTCAAGAACTATCTCCCCGGACCGTCCTCTCACAGGGATGTTAGAGCAGCAGTCTTGTTCAGAACAAGCTGGTTTGAATGCAAGCAGCGCGGGATAAGAGGCCCGCATGATCCTCTGTCACGCTGTTCACTTGTGGGCCCACTTCCCAGCACTCAAGTTCCTCCTGCGGCCAGGAACACAAGCGTGAGAACCACTGGGCGTCTTGTCCGTCAAGGCCCAACCAGGCGCCCCATTGATGTTCCGGCAGCACCACGGGCATGCGGGGATGAATGTGGGCAATGGACGCGGCGGCCGGACACGTGAGGAGGGTGAAGCGCGGTCCCTGCTCGGCCTGGGTCCACAGTCCGGCCATCAGGAAGGGCCCCGCACCAGTGGGTCGCAGGAAGTGGGGGCGACGAAGGCGGGCATCCTTCATCCACTCATACCAGCCGCTGAGCGGCACCAGGCAGCGCCCGGCCCCGTCCTGTCCCGCGAAAGCCTGGCGGAAGGCGGGCAGGCTTGCCGCAGTCTCGGCACGGGCATTGATGATCAGGCCGGCGCCCTCCCGTCGCGGAAAGCCCCAGCCCATAAATTCCAACTGGCGCGTGGCGGCTTGCTGCCTCAGCACAGGAGCCTCCTGGCCGGGGGCAACATTCCAGCGGGCTTCCACAGCCTCATCGGGCCCTTCGGCCTCCAGCCGCTCCAGCAGAGCCTTGTCAATGCGGCTGAATGCGTAACGTCCGCACATGCTTGCTCCCGTTCCTACTCAGCGCATTGGTTCTTGTTCTCGGACTCTTTCAGCGATCCGCGAGTGCTGTCATGCCAGCGGAAACTGGGATCTCTCTTTCGAACTGTCACTCTGGCACGACAAGCCAGCGTGTTGCCTATCATGAATGGGTGATGGTGTTTCGAGGGGTTTACGGGCACCGGCACCACACCGGCACCGCACCGGCACCACACCGGCACCGCACCGGCACCGCACCGGCACCACACCGGCACCGCACCGGCACCACACCGGCACCGCACCGGCACCGCACCGGCACCACACCGGCACCACACCGGCACCACACCGGCACCACACCGGCACCACACCGGCACCACACCGGCACCACACCGGCACCACACCGGCACCACACCGGCACCCTACCGGCACCCTACCGGCACCGCGCGAACTGCGCTCAAATGGAAAGAGGCAAGGAATAGGAATGGTGTCCTCCAGGCACTTCTTTCAAGACTATCCCCCATTTCCAGACTCCTTTGCTTCGCATTTGGCGCCGCGAGGGAAAATCCTCCTACCCGCAACAGTTTTCCTGTTCGAGTCTCGGACTCCCTCTCAGCGCAGCGATTCTCCTTCTCGTTCTCGCATGTGCTCCACGAGCCAAGAGATCCCAGTCCCGTCAGCGATCGCAACAATCTCGAAGTCGTGGATTCCTTTTGCACTCCGCATTAAAAACCACACCCCTCTCCTCGCAAGAGAAGAGGGGTGTGGTGATACGGGCGAAATGGACGGTTTACTTTGCCGTCTTCATGGCTGCCACTTGTCCCTGGCGGGCCAGATCCACGGCCTCCGCCAGCACGCGGGCAGCCTCCTGCGGAGCATGGAAACCCATGCTGTTCTCCGCCGCGATGAAGTCCAACCGCCACTGGGCCTGACGCTGCAGCTCGCGGGCGGGATTCAAGGCCACGCTGTCCACACCGGCGGCCTTGGCGGCCAGGATGGCGTCCATCAGTTCGGTGATGGCCACGCCGCCACGCTGCAGCAGCGCCTGGTTGCGGTCCTGGATGAGGTCCACCCGTGCCTTGATTTCATCCTCGGGGAAGTGGTGGCAGCCCTGGCAGGCGCGATTGATGTTCAAGAGCGGGCTGCGCACCCAGTGGTCGCTGACCTTGGTGGCGCCTTCCCGCATATAGGGCATGTGACAGTCGGCGCAGGACACGCCGCTGCGGGCGTGCACGCCCTGGCTCCACAGTTCGAACTCGGGGTGCTGGGCCTTCAGGATCTGCGCGCCGGTTTCCTTGTGATTGTAGTCGAAGAAGCGCGCGCCATCGGGGAAGGTGGTGCCGTTCCAGTGGGCTTCCATCTCCTCCACTTTCAAGCCTTTGGACCAGGGGAACTCCAGCGGCATTTTGGTGGAGCAGTAGTACTCCACATGGCACTGGCCGCACACGAAGCTGCGCATTTCCTGGCGCGACCCGTCCGTGTTGGGGTCGTAAGGTGTGGCCCGGCTGCCTTTGCGCCACTCTTCCACGCTGGGCAGGAAGGGTACAGGGCTGTCCGAAGCCGCCAGGGCCTGAATGCCCTTGATGAAGCCCGGTCGCGTGACGCGCAAGGCCATGGAGGCCGGATCGTGGCAGTCCACGCAACTGACGGGATGGGCGTGCCCGCCGGCGTGGAGCTTCTCGCTCATTTGCTGATAGCTCAGTTTGTAGGATTCCTCGAAGCCCTTCATGGCGTCGCCACCGCCCAGCTCGCGGTAGAGGGGCATGACCGAGGCGTGGCAATGCAGACAGCTGCCGGACTGGGGCTTGCTCAGACGCTTGGTGGCCTCCTGATCATCCAGCATGAAGGCATGGCCGCGGCGGTCGCGATAGTCAATGGAAAAGGCGTAACCCAGGAACATGCGCTTCAACCATGGATCGCGCTCGATCTTCTCCGCCGGCATGGCCTCGCTGCCACCGTGGCCGCCGAAGCGCGTGCGCGTGCTCTGGGCGGTGCGCAGGTAACCATCGTATTGTCGTGGCCAGTTGCGCCCCCAAATAGCGGGATCTGTCACATCCTCACCCACCTCGACAAGGCGGGGCTGGGCGTGCACGGCTTCTTGCTTGTGTCGTTCAATGTTCAGCAGCAAGGCGCCTATCCCCAGGGCCGCACCCGCTCCCAGAGCCGCCAGGAGCCACAACCCAACGCCCTTGAATCCACTCTTCGTGCTCACAATCCGCTCCTTTCCCTGGCTATTTGCAGCTCCAGCTCCTCACCCTGGTCCGGACCGCCCAGGCCCGTGCGTTCGCCGTGCCCCACCGCCGCATGGCAGTGCACGCACGTCAGGGCATTCTTGTCCGTGGTGACTCCCGCCACCAGCTCATGCACCACATCGCCGTGGCAGCGCAGACAATTGTCCTGCAGAATGCGCGCATTGCCCGGCTTGATCATGATGGGTTCGTGAAAATCCTCCAGGGTGAATCCCCGGGAGTGGTGCCAGCCATTGGAGGCCTTGGCCAGCAATTTGGGCACCAGCGCCTCCGGCAGGTGGCAGTCCACACAAGCCGCCACCGTGTGATGGCTGGCGCCCTGCCAGCTTTGATACTGCGCACCCATGATGTGGCAGTTCACGCAGGCCTTGGGGTCGTGACTGAAGTAGGACAGTCCGTCTCCGTGGAAAAAGGTGAGCAGGCCCATGCCCAGGGCTGCCCCCAGAATCAAGGCTGTGCGGCGGGCCCAGGGTTGCTTGGGGGAACTTAGCGGGTTATCCCGTTGATCTGCTTGATCTTCCATCTCTCCTCCACAAATTCGCACCTAAGGGTATGATTTTAGTGTGAAGAAATCAACAGGCTAGTGCCAGGTTGGTGCCAGGGTGGTGCCAGGGTGGTGCCAGGGTGGTGCCAGGGTGGTGCCAGGGTGGTGCCAGGGTGGTGCCAGGGTGGTGCCAGGGTGGTGCCAGGAGCGCTCCAGGCACCAACCTGGCACCGCAGCATCCAAGAGTGTTC
>CAIWAD010000090.1 GCA_903910645.1 uncultured bacterium
GGGACCGCGTGGCGGAGGATTTGGGACTAAGTTCCAGGGCCTTGAAGTACAAGATCGCCAAGCATGGAATACGGTCGCGCAAGGGGCGTGGCGGGGATGATCCTGCCACCGGCGCGCACCGGGAGAGGGCCACATGATGCCTTGTCGTCGCACTGCCTGCCTGTCCCTGCTCCTGGCCACCACGGTGGCCCAGGCCCGTTTGGGCGCACACATCGACTGGCCGGCGGATCTGGACCTGGTGACAGGTCCTGCGGAGGTGCGCCTGAATGTTGAGCTGGATGGCCAAGAGGGCAGCTGGTCCCTGCAGGCGCTCAGAGAAGGGCAGGATGCCCTGCTTCTGGCCTCCGGGACGGAGTCCTTGCTTCCAGGCAGCTTGGTGTTTTCGGGAAACCTGCCCACAGGTGCGGTGACACTGGTGCTGGCGGTGGAAGCGCCCGGGGCTTCCGCCACGCATGAAGCCCGCGTGGCCAGTGTGGAGGCCCCCTTGGCGGGGTGGCCCTTTCGTCAGGGTGAATTGAACTACTCCGCGCTATTGCATCCCATGGCTGAAGAGCTGGATGGGGAGCTGTTGCTGGGGCGGCAGGCGGAAGGTGACCGGGAAGCAGTGGAGATGGGGGAATTGGTCTGGCTGGGGACGGATGGGAATCCACTGCCCGGTTGGCCGCTGCAAATGTCCGCCCTCTCCCAGGCACTGTCGCCGCGCAGCGAACCTTTGCTGATGCGTCGTGCGGACGAGCTTCGCCTTGCAGTGGTGAGCAAGACCCATGTGTTGGAATTCGGCCGCGATGCCCAGCTGCGCGCAAGCTTGTCCTGTGGCGGCCTGCCAACTGGCGAGGCCGTTCTTTTCCAGCAAGGCGTCGCGGGCGATGCGCTGGCGCTCTTTGTCCTTTCGCCGGATGGCCCCAGCCTGAAACTGCTCAACGCGGAGTCCGGGCAGGCTCAGAGCTTTCCGCTTCCCGGCATGCCCCGCTGGTCCAGGCCCGTGCTGGGGGATTTCTCCGGCGACGGCCAGTTGGATCTGCTTGCCCTGGTTGAAATGGGTGCAACGGTCCAGGCCATCCTGGTGGACGGTCGGACATTCCAGAGTTCCCTGATGGCAAGCCTTCCCAATGTCCAATGGGTGTCCGCCTTGTCTGGCGACATGAATGGCGACTTCCGCCAGGATCTGGTTTTGTCCTCGCGGGATGGCCTGGTGTTGGCGATTGACGCCCAGCAGGAGCTTTGGCGGCGGGATCTGGCTGGTCTGGTGACGGGACCGGCCACCTTGATGGATCTGGAGGGAGACCATTTGCAGGAAATGGCCTTCCTGGCTCAGGCCCTGGATGGATCGCTTCAGTTGCATGCGCTTGATAGTCAAGGGCAAAACCTGCCCTTTTCCGGAGTTGTGGTGGCAGCCACGGGCTCCACGCAGTTTGCCCCCCAATTGGTGAAGGACCAGTCCGGCCTTCCCCATTTCCTGCTCACCATTGGGAAATCCGGCGAGGGCTGGGCATCCTGGGTGCTGGACATGGATTTGCAGGGACAGTTGGCCGAGCACGCCTGGTGCCTGCCCACAGGTTTTAGCGGCACGCCGCGCGTGGTTGACATCGACAGGGATGGCTGCCTGGATCTGGTGGCGGGTGATGAGCGCGGCCGCTGGGTGGCATGGCCAACGGGATGGCGACAGGCTTCACCGCCCCACCCGCGCGGGGATCGTCGCCATGGAGCCCTGTTTCTGCAGCCAATTCCCGCAGGTGCGGAGACGGATGTGCTTGGAGGCGCCCTGGCCGTGGAGGGCACGCTTGACCTGACAGAGGGCCAAGTGGTGGAAGACCTCCACCTGGTGCGTGGCTCCCTAAGGGTGAATACGGCCTTTCAACCCATTGGCCATGTGGTTGTGGGGTCTGGATCCAGTCTTTTTCTGGGAACGAATGCCCAGCTCTCAGGGACGGATATGGTTCATGTGAAGGTGGAGGGGCTCCTGGATGTCGTGGGCAGCGGCGCCGGCGCGGCCCTGATGCCCGGGCCCAGCAGCTGCACGCCTTCCAACGCTCTCGTCTCCCAACTTGATCTGAATCTGCTGCCCGGTTCCCACCTGGCCCTTCACCATTGCCTGCTTCATTCCCTGCCCCGACCCCTGGTGGCGGAATCTTGCTCCTTAAGTCTGGACAGCACCTGGGTCCTGGCCGGGGCTCGTGGCCTGCTGGCGCGCAACGCGGTGGTGCGGGCAGTGGATTGTCTCTTCCAGCCTTCACATGAGAACCTGCAGGCCCTGGATGGCACGCGCATGGAGCTGGATTACTGCGTGTTCACCAGCAGCAGCGCCACGGCACTCCTGGCGCGGGATTCCTACCTGCGTCTCCACGGTTGCCAGTTCCTTACCTGTCAGGAAGGCCTAAGGCTGGAAGGCGGCATGGTCACCGTGCTGGATTCGGTGCATTTCCAGGCCAACGATCGGGACTTGGTGCTGGGCGCCGACCATGGCGTGCTGGATCTTTTTGATTGCGATTTCATGGAGAGCCAAGAGGCGGGCCTGGTGAACGGATCCACCGAGCTGGTCATTGCTGAATCCTGCCACTGGGATGCTCAGGTTCCCACCGTGGGGCCGGTGGAACGCAGACAGGATCGTTTGTTTCCAGTGAAGCCCACGGTTGTGCCCAGTCCGGTGTTCAATGTGGAGCCGGGCCCCATGGTGGATGGTGACGAGCCCTTGGAGTGGATTCCGGTGGAATTCAGCGTGGGCGGCATTCCCATCCATGTGGAGTACCGCGTCTACCGCAGCCTGAACCCCTATGATGTGGTGCGCCCAGAGAATCTGATGGCTGTCACGCCCATGACGGCCTGGCGCGATCCCGAACATCTGCCCAAGTGCTTCTACCGCGTTACCGCCAGCATGGGCAAGCAGGTGGTGAACTGAAGGACTGAGTCGCCGGACCTGCCCCAAGCTGAATGCAGTTCGCGTGGATGCCGTGGGCGACTTGTGCCCTGGCGCACTTGCACCTCCCATTGACGGGATCCGTTAATCCAGCATGTCCCGCGGCGGCAGGTTGCGGTTGAAGCGCGTGTTCAAGTCCTGCAGTTGGCGCTCCAGGGCCGCCTTGGGCCAGGTGCCGCCCATTCGCCAAGCCCAGTTGCCCCCCGTTGTGCCAGGTGTGTTCACCCGGGCCTCCGCACCCAATCCCAACAGATCCTGCATGGGTGCCAGCACCCAGTTGGCCGAACTTCCCCATAAGCGCTCCAGGGAACGGGGAATCAGGTCTTCCTCTGTGGTGAAATCCAGGTAGCGGCGCATCCAGGCCTGCTGGTCCTGGGTCGCGTCCTGCCGGTAGAAGCCCACCAGCGTGTTGTTGTCGTGCGTGCCGGTGTAGCCCACGCAAAATTGTTCATAGTTGTGGGGAAGGAAGGGGTCCCGGCTGTCCGTGAAGAAGGCGAACTGGAGGATCTTCATGCCTGGCATGTTGAAATCCTGCCTAAGGGAGGCCACTTCCGGCGTGATCAGGCCCAGATCCTCGGCGATCAGGCGCAGGTGGGGCAGGTGGCGCTGCAAGGCGGTGAAGAGCTCGCGGCCCGGCGTTTTCACCCACTGGCCCACGCGGGCGGTGGGACTGGTGCCGGGAATCTCCCAACAGGCCTCGAAACCGCGGAAATGATCCACGCGGATGACATCGCACTGGCGCATGAGCATGTGGAAACGGCTGCGCCACCACCACCAGTCATCCTGGCGCATGGCATCCCAATTGTAAAGCGGATTGCCCCAGCGCTGGCCATCCTCGCTGAAGTAATCCGGTGGCACGCCTGCCACCACTTCCGGCTGGCCTTCCTCCGTGATGCGGAAATAGCTGCGCCACGCCCACACATCGGCGCTGTCGAAGGCAACAAAAATGGGCATGTCCCCCACGAGCAGGATGCCCAGCTCCCTGGCTGCGGCGCGCAAACGCTCCAGCTGGCGGAAAAACAGGAACTGGTGGAATTTGTGCCGCAGGACGCGTGAATGCTCCAGCTGGTTCAGATCTTCCAGGGCGCTGGCTTGGCGGTGAGCCAAGGGGGCCGGCCATTGGTTCCAACAGGCCTGGCCGTGCAATTCGCGCAGGGTCATGAACAGGGCGAAATCGTGCAGCCACCACCCTTCCGCGGTGTAGAAAGCACGGAAGGCGTCCCACAGGGCGTGATCCGGAGTTGCCCGAAAACGCTGCCAGGCAAGTTCCAGCGCGGCTTCCTTCCAGGTCCCCAGGCGCGGGTACTCCAGGCGCTTGCGGGAGAATGCGGGTGCTTTCAACTGATCCTGCGTGAGGAGCCCGTCCTCCATCAACAGATCCAGGCTGATCATCAGGGGATTGCCCGCCATGGAACTCAGGCATTGGTAGGGCGAATCGGCATAGCCCGTGGGACCCATGGGCAGCATTTGCCACAGGCTTTGGCCCGCGTCCGCCAGGAAACGCAGAAAAGCGTGCGCGCCTGGACCAAGATCGCCGCAGCCAGCGGGGCCGGGCAGGGATAGGGGGTGGAGCAGGACTCCGGAGCGTCGAGTGTTCATGGGGGGAATGTAGGATGGGCAAAGGGGATGCGCAGAGTCAAGGTGTGCGGCAGAGGCATGCCCATCCTACTTCAAGCGCCGCAAAACCCACTTTTTGGCCAGCCAAAGGCCAAAAAATGTCTTTTTCCGCCTACTCCCCCCGCCCTCTCGATCCTAAGTGCTTGTCCCATAACAGTCGCCCCTCCGATACCTTCTTGGCCCGCCAATTGCCATATGGAGCTCTGACTTTGACTGTTTTCTACTCCTTCAATGGTTGGGCTGGCAGAAGACGGATCGCTTCCCCTTGATTCGCACTCTTCTGCCTGCGTGTCGGCACCCAAAGCCGGCATCGA
>CAIWAD010000091.1 GCA_903910645.1 uncultured bacterium
CACGCTGATGATGTCGCAGGGTGCGCTTTGGTCGGCCAGGCTGAGCATGGCCTCATAGATGTGGCGGTGGGAGAGCAGATGGAAGTCGTCCGGGCCCTTCAGCACCTGCACGGCCTTGTCCAGCGCGGCGGGGCCGATGAGAATGGCGCTCAGGACGGATTTCTCCGCGTCCGCGCTGTGGGGAAGCAGGCCGGGTTGACGATCCATGACATCTCCAGTGAAACCGGGGCGCAAGATAGCACGCCGGGACCCCCATGCCGGACTCGTGGGGCGTGGAAAGCCCGAAATGCGTGGATGGGATGTGGACAATCCAGGTTTGGTGAATACCTTTCGGCGCCCCACAACGCAAATCCCACGCTGGAGGCCCCATGGACGACCCGACACTGGACAGCTTTTCCACTTCAGGCGAATCCTTCGCCAACCCGCCAGCCCCAGAGAGTACAACAGGAACACGCATGTCCCTGGTGGTGGCTGCCGTCCTGGTGCTGGCGGCGGGCGTGCTCGCCCTGCTCTTCGCGCTTATTCTGGTGGCCGTGGCACCTGGACTGATGGAACAGGATCCGGCCTCCACTCTCATGGGCGGTGTGGGCCTGGCCCTGATGGGCGGCGTGGCCCTGGCCATTGGTCTGGGTCTCTTGGCCGCCAAGCGCTGGGCACGACGCCTGGGCGTGCTCATGGCCGCATCCCTCTTGGCCATTGGCCTGCTCTCACTGGCGGGCGCCCTGATTTTCACCCCCCGGGAGGCCGGATTCGCCGCTGGACTGGCAGTGGCCCTCATTCTGGTGGTGCCCTTCGTGGCGGCGCCCCTGGCCTTGTGGATCCTCCTCAGCCGACCCGCCCTGGTGGCCCACATTGAGCGGAAGGATCCCTTGCCGGGCTGGACGGAACAGCATTCCCTGCCACTGCTGGGCCTGGTTCTCTTCCTGGCAACGGGAACGCTCAGCCTTGTTCAGGCCACTCATCCCCCCGTCCAGATGGCGTCCTTGCTGCGCGTGTCCCTTGGCCTGTGGAAGTTCTGGACCCTGGTGGCCGGACTGGTCTCCGCCCTGCTTGCCTGGGGCATGTGGAAGAAGGACCTGCGCGCCTGGTGGGCGGCCCTGGCCTGGTTTCCGTTTAGCGCCCTGGTGGGCTGGGCCATGCTGGGCAGCGCCCCCGATCTGGCCGCCACCGCCGATCCCGCCCTCTTGCAGGGCCTGAACGCGGCGCGACGCGGAGCCTTCATCTGGCCCCTGGCCATGATGGCCTGGCTGCTGTGGGTACGGCCCCAGTTAACCCGCAAGGGTTCTGACACTTTGTGATTGGATGGAATGGACCTGTCATCCCCGCGAAAGCGTGAATCCATGCAGACAAGTGTCACAGCCTTCATTGGGTTGACACCGCTCGGTGCTAAGCGCAGACCGGCCCGCTCATTGGATGATGCGCAAGTCGAGCATTAGGTGGAATTGGATGAAATGACAAGCGCAGGGACAGCCGAAAAGCCGTCCCTGCGCTTGTGGTGGTTGTGGTGCAGCTTTACTTGACCAACAGCAGCTTCTGCGTGTCCTGCACTCCGCCAGCCTGCAAGACGGCGAAATAGACACCTGCGGGCAGCTTGTCGCCCTGGAAACGCAGCTCCCTGGTGCCGGCCTCGGCAAGGCCATCCATCAGCACAGCCACTTGGTGACCCGCCAGGTCATAGACCTTAAGCGAGGCCATGGCCGTTTCCGGCAGTTGCACGCGCAGCACGGTCTCCGGGTTGAAGGGATTGGGCAC
>CAIWAD010000092.1 GCA_903910645.1 uncultured bacterium
ACGCTCACCACGCAGGCGGGCCAGGCCTCGGCCACAGCGCTTAATGTGATAGGGCCACAGCCGCTTCCCGTGCTCAGGTCACAGCTGTAGCTGCCGGGCTCTCCGCCCAGAAAGCGCAGGGTGAAGTCTTGGGAAGCGCCCGCTGCCAAGGTGAAATCGACGCTGCCTTCCACGGTGAATTGCGCGCAGCTGCTGGACACGCTGCCCGCCAGCACGCCGCCGCCCGCATTGCTCAGGGTGAAGGTGCGCGCCACCGGCACATCAGGCTGGACGCTGCCGAAGTCCAGACTGTCCGCGCTCACCGCGCAGGCAGGCCAGGCATCGGCCACAGCGCTTAAGTGAAGAGGCGCACAGCCGCTTCCCGTGCTCAGTTCGCAAGTGTAGCTGCCAGGCTCGCCGCCCAGAAAGCGCAGAGTGAAGTCCTGTGAGGCGCCCGCTGCCAAGGTGAAATCGGCGCTGCCTTCCACGGTGAATTGCGCGCAGCTGCTGGACACGCTGCCTGTAAGCACGCCGCCACCCGCATTGCTCAGGGTGAAGGTGCGCGCCACCGTCACATCAGGCTGGGCGCTGCCGAAGTCCAGACTGTCTGTGCTCACCATGCAGGCGGGATAATGCTGCAAGGCGAGATTATGCCAGCCGTAAGAGCTCACCATCTGGAACTGGGTGTCGGGAAGCGGCTCTTCGCTCTGGCCGTAGATGTTGTTTCCCCAGGCGATGAGCGACCCGTCCTCCCGCATGGCCAAACTGTGGAACATGCCCGCCATGACCGCCACATATCCGGTGTTGGGCAGAGGGACATTGCACTGGCCGGCGGTATTCAGGCCCCACGCCACAATGGAGCCGTCCGGGCGCAGGGCCAGGCTGTGGTTCAGCCCGCAGGCCATGTCCACGAAAGGGCCGTTGGGGTTGGGCGCGTTGCTTTGGCCGGATTGGTTGGCGCCCCAGCCTGCCAGCGAGCCGTCCTCCCGCAGGGCCAGACTGTGATAGGGACCCGAGGCGATGCGCGTGAAGCCTTCGTTTGGCGTGGGAAGATTCAACTGCCCAATATCGTTGGCGCCCCAGGCGTGCAGCGTGCCGTCCGCCTTCAAGCCCAGGGTGAAGGTGGCGCCGGTGGTGACCTGGATGTAGTTCGTGTTGGGTTCGGGGACATTGCACTGGCCGGCGTTGTTGTCGCCCCAGACGGCCAGGGATCCATCGGCGCGCAGACCCGCGCTGTGCTGGGTCCCGGCGTCCATGGACACCCAGCCCGAGTTGGGCTGGGGGATGTTCAATTGGCCGTGGCCGTTGAGTCCCCAGGCCACCAGGCTTCCGTCGCTCTTCAAGCCCAGACTGTGCTGGGCCCCGGCGGAAAGCAGGATGAAATCAGCGTTGGGCGGCGGCACATTCAGCTGTGCACTGCTGTTCAGGCCCCAGGGGACCACCAGGCCGGGTTCCCAGGCCCATGCCGTGCTGGCAAGGCTGATTCCCGCCGCGGCCAGACGCAGCCTTGTAATGCGAAAGCTCATGGCGTGAAATCCCCCCCAGGACCGCATGCATCAGATTTGTCTTGCTTGAAATAAAGGTCGGCGCCGTTTAAAAAGCGAGCTTGTTCAGGCTTCAACGGCTTGTCGCGCAAGGATTTCCAATGTCCATTTTGTGGACAATGCCCGAGTCAACCAAACAGGGGCGCTCATGAATCGCCAACCCACACTGTTCATCGTCCTTTCCGCGCTGACTCTTTTGCTGACCGCATCCCAAGGTGCCGCCATGTTCTACATGATGACCGGGCAGAACCACCCGGAGCTGCGCTGGCGCACCCTGGAGACGGCCCACTTCCGCGTGCACTACCACCAGGGGCTGGAGGAGTGCGCCCGTCAGGCGGCCGATGTGGCGGAGCAGGTGTACGGGCCCATCACCCGCCAAATGGGCGTGGAGCCCCGCCGCCGCACCGAGCTGGCCATCACTGATGCCGATGCCGTGGTGAACGGGTTCGCCCAGCGCCAGCGCATCAACATCTGGGTGAACCAGAACGACTACATCCGCCTCTTTTCCCAGGACCAGGAGTGGCTTCAACAAGTCATCGCCCACGAGTTCCAGCATGTGGTGGCCTATGAGTCCATGTGGGACTGGCGCGGCGCCATGGGTCGCGCCCTTTCGGGAACGCCTGCCTGGTGGTATGAGGGCTTGGCCGAATTCTACACCGAGCGCTGGAACACCCTGCGCAGCGATCGCACCCTGCGCATGGAAACGCTGGACGGCCGCCTGAAGGAAAGCGACGCCCACAACGCGGGCTACGCCAAAGTTCTCTACCTGGCCTGGCGGGATGGCGACAGCACGCTGGTGAAAATCAGCCGCTGGCGGCACCCCAAACTGCGCATCCACAGTTTCGACGATGCCTTCAAAGAGTCCACGGGGCAAACGGTGAAGGTCTTTGAGGCGGAATGGTCCCGCGTGATGGCGGGCATCTTCAACGCCGAGCTGGTGGCAGGGGAGGAGTTGCCTGAGATCGGCACGCGCGTGCATCTTCCCCTTGAGCGCATCACCTGGCTTGCCCTGCTGCCGGATTCCAGCGCCTGGCTGGCGGTGGGTCGGGAAAAGGTGGAGGACCAGTCCTCCAGCCTCTTTCGCATTGCCTGCGACAGCACGGCCCGGCGGGAGACGCTGGTGGAGGGTGGCCTGCGCGGGCGAGGGGCGCTGGGCGCCGATGCTTCCCGCGTGGTGTTCGACCGCAACGGCCATGGCCGGCACGGCGCTCTGGGGATGGATCTTTGGGCCTATGACCTGAAGTCGGGTCGCGTGGACCGCTTGACCCACGACAACCATTCCCAGGATCCCGCCCTGGCGGCGGACGGCACACTGGCCTGGGTGAACACCCTGGGTCCGCATCACCGCCTGATGGCGCAAGCCCCGGGCGAAACGGCTCGCGTGGTCTGGGATCCCGGCCCGTCGTGGGAACTGGTGCGGCCATCCTTCGCTCCGGACGGACACCGCCTGGTGCTGGCCACGGACGACCCCTCCAGCCTGAAGCGCCTGAGCTTCGTGGATCTTGCCACAGGCCAGGTTGTCCACGCGGACTCCCTTGCGCCGGACGAGCGCGATCCCGTGTGGGTGAAGGACAGCCTGGTGGTGTCCACGGTCTTCCAGGGGCTGCGCGCCAATCTGTTGGCCCGCGTGCCCGGAGGTGGAAGCCGCCTGGTGAGTTCCAGCGGCGAAGGTCTGTGGGGCGTGGATGTCTGGCGTGGTCGTGCCGGAAACCAGGTCCTGGCTCTGGCACTGGATTCCGCCCGGGTTTGCCGGCCGCTTCTGGTGGATGCGGATCGCAGCGCGGCGCCCCTGTTCTTGCATGCTGGAGAGCGTTACACGGCCTGGCGGGATCAAATGCCCTCCCTGCGTGTGCCCAAATGGAAGCGGGATGAGCACGCGGAAATCAAGGACGACCATCATTACCGGCCCTGGGAGCTGAAGCCCATCGCGGTGGTGCTGCTTCCCCTGCCGGGCGGCGCGCTGGGCACCACCATCCTGGCGGATCCCTTGGGCCGCCATCTGGTCAGTGCCGTGGGTGGTCTGATGGACAAGGACATGCCCCTGGCCGAGGTGGCGTGGAACATTCATCGCTTCGCATGGGATGTCACACTCAGCGGTGGATGGAACAGCCGCTACTCCCTGCGCGTGGTGAAAGACAAAGTGGTGGAGAGCGGCGGTTCCGGCGGCGGCTTGTCCCTTGGCAGGCGCTGGCAATGGTCGGCGCGGCCCCACGCGGAACTTGGCCTGCTGGGCGGCCTGCAGCTGGTGGATCAGGAGCGCCTGGGCGCCGCCGGGGATCCAGACGCGCTCTTCGAGCCTCAGGACCTGCGCTCCGGTACGGTGGGCTTCGCTGCCTCCTGGCGCGAGAGTGCTCCGGTACGCCAGGGCAATTGGTGGCCAAGAAGTGGCTATGCCTTGCGCATGCACGCCTCCCTTGCGCGCCCATGGATCCACGGAAATGAGCATGTGGACGCCTGGGGTGCCGGAGCGTGGTGGATGCTTCGCCATGGCAGTCGATTGGCCCTGGTCTCGGCACGGCTGGACGCCTTGTCAGGCCGCCGCGACACCTGGCGTGCCCTGGGATTTTCGCCGGACGCCAACCTGAACACGCTTCCCGTGTTGGGAATGGAGTTGGAGCAAAGGGGTGCCTCGCCCGGACCCGTGTCGCGAGTGCGCGCACTGGACCGCAGCCTGGCGGGAGACCGGGTGGCCCAGGGGACACTGGAGTTTCGTCAATCCCTGGGCAAGCCCGAGCTGCTGCGCGTGCTCTTCATGAAAACGGCTCGCGTGAATGTGGCGCCCTTCCTGGACTGGGGCCATGTGGCGGATCGCGGACGCTTCACCGCATCAGCGGCGGAATGGCTGTGGACCACGGGCGTGGAGGCGCAAGTGGAAGTGGAACTGGGTGAAGGCGTGTCGCTGGGTTTGGCGGGAGGCTATGGCGGCGAAGGCACAAGCTGGTTGCGCAAGGAGAGCAAGGACAAGGGCGTGACCTACTGGGGCTTCCATCTGGTGCGGCCCTTCTAACACGATCTCAGCCGGTGCCATGGAAGAGCTCCAGGCGCTCCAGCACTTCACCGGGCAGTTCCAGCTGCACGGGACGCGCGCCGTAAAACTCTTCAATGATGTCCAGGTTGTCCAACTGGCTGAAGCGGTCGCAGATGAGCACTATGCTGCCGCGATCCTCTGGCCGGCGGATGACGCGGCCAGCGGCCTGCAGCACACGGCACAATCCGGGCAGGCGGTACGCCTGGTCGAAACCGCTTTCACCCCTTCCTTCATAGAACAGCCGCGCCAGCTCCCGGTCGTGGGAGAGTTGGGGAAGGCCGGGTCCCACCACCAGGGCGGCTTCCAGCATGCGACCGGGGAAGTCCACCGCCTCGGCGAAAATGCCGCCCATCACAGTCAAGAGCAGATGGGGCTGGCCGCGTTCCAGTTTCTTCAGCACCGCCGCGCGGGCGGCCGGATCAAGTTCACCCTCATGCACGAGCAAGGGAAGCTGGGGCGGCAGGTGCTGGCGCAAGGCCCGCAGGTAGGCGAAGGATGGCAGGAAGACCGCCGTGTTGCCACCCACGCGGCCAAAGGCCTCGGCCACCAGACGCGCCAGGGTGCCCATGCCGCGCTGGCGGTCCCGCCAACGGCTGGACAATCCTTCGAAGATGAGCAGGTTGCGGTTGGCCTCGGGAAAGGGGGATGGCACGGCCATGGTGGCCAGGCGCGCCTCGCCCTTCAGCCCCAGCTCGCCCAAGTGCCAGTCCCACGGGCGCAGCGTGGCGGAGAAGAGCACGGCGGCGGGGAAGCGTGACACCTGTTCGCTGATCCAGTCCCCCGCCCACGAGCAGCAGACCTCCAGGCGCAGCCGCGCCTCCAGGGCCTCGCCCGGTTCCACACGCAGGATCTGGGACAGGGACTCCTTTCTTTCCCGGCACAGGGTCACGAAGTGGTCCAGTTGGCGGTAGAAGTCCACCAGTGGATCCTTGGCCTGCACCTGGCCCATGAGGGTGCGCGTCAGGAGCAGGTCCACCAGATGGCGTTCGTATAGGCCCAGGACACTCTCCAGCTCATCCTGGTCGAAGAGCGCGGACAGGGCGTGGCCGCCATTGTCGTAGGCGAAGTGGAAGTCGCCCTCCACCATCTCCTCCGCCCGACCGAAGAAGGTCTCCAGCCGATCCAGAGCCTTGTCCAGGCCTTTCAGCGGGCGTTGCAGCGGGCCACCCTGGAAGAGATCCCCGCCGGCCAGTTCCTCCCGCAGGCGCAAGCGCAAAGCCTCCACGGTCTCCCGGGCCAGGCTTTCGCTGAACCAGGAACGCCCACGCGGCGCCAGATTGTGCGCCTCGTCCACCACCAGCACGAAGTCCTGGGGGTCGCCCTCCACGAAAAGGCGACGGATGCGCACCTGGGGATCGAAGACATAGTTGTAGTCCCCCACCACCAGATCCCGCGTCTCGGTCAAACACAGGGCAATCTCGTGGGGACAGACGCGATGGCGGACGCCGGCGGCCACCAGGTCCTCCCGCTCCACCAGCGGCTGGGTGGACAGATCGCGCAGGGCGGCCTCCAAACGGGGAGCCATGCCCTTCAGCAGCGGGCAATGATCTTCATGGCAGAAGTAGATCTCCGCCGGACACATGCCTTCCCGGCTGGAGATGGCCACAGCTTTCACGGTGGTGGTCTCGCGATTCAAGGCGCGCGCCACCTGTAGGGCGGCTTCCCTTCCCGTGTTCTTGGCGGTGCAGAAGAACACGCGGCGGCCCGCCTCCATGGCGCTGCGCAAGGCGGGCAGAAGCACGGAGATGGATTTCCCCAGGCCGGTGGGGGCGTTCAAGGCCAGGATGCGGCCCTGGCCCAGGGTCAGCTCCACCTCCGCCATCAGGCTGCGCTGGCCGGGGCGATGAGAGGGGAAAGGAAAGGCCAGCCCCCGGGCGCGCTCCAGGCGTTCCCGGCGCGAGCTGTCCGCCTCCGCCTCGCGGGCACGGGCCAGAGCCACCTGGGTTTCCAGTTCCGCCAGCAGCTCCTGGGCCGGGCGCTCCAGCTCGAAGACGCGTTCCTGACCATCACCCAGATTCACAATGCGCAAACTGGCGCGCACCATGTCCCGGGGCTTCATCATCCAGGCATAGAGCAGGGCCTGCAGGCTGTGGCCGGGAAAGTCCGTGGCGCGGAAGCGGCGGAAGCCCTCCGCCGAGGCCAGGACGGTCTTCAGCTCCTCCACCTTGCCGTGCTCGTCCACCAGATCGGCACGGCCGCCAATCTCCACCTCTTCATCCAGCAGGATGCCGCGCCAGGTGAGCGGCACTTCCACCCGCGCACCCTCCGCCAGGGCACGCTGCTGGCGTTCACCATGCACACGCTGGCCCTGCCGCGCACGTCCGGGAATCCAGCCACCGCCTTCGTTGCGGCCGCCCTCCACCTGCTGGCAGAGCTGCTGGACACTGAAGTGGCGGATCTCAGGCACGGAGGTCGACGCTCATGTCTTTTGCTTTTTCTTCTTGGCCGCCGGGAAGAGGACATTGTTGAGGATCAGCCGATAGCCCGGCGAGTTGCGGTGCAGGCTGAGCTGTGTCTCCGGATCCCCCACCATGTGGCGGTAGTCCTCGGGGTCGTGGCCGCCGTAAAAGGTGAAGGTGCCCTTGCCCACATTGCCGTGGATGTAGCGCACTTCACTGCTGCCTTCCATTTCCCCCAGCACCAGGACATGGGATTTCAGGCGTTCCCGGCGGAAGGCCGTGGATTGACCCATGAAGCCCTGGATCCACGCGGTGTGGTTCTGGGTGAGCATGGTGGGCACGGGATCCCATTTGGCGCTGAATTCGAAAAGGGAGAACCAGTCCTGGTCCTGGGGCACATTGCGCCCGGTAAGCGGCCCCAGGTCGATGTCCGAGTATTCGTAGACCATGGGATCCGTGATGACCTTGAAGCCGGTGAACGCCACGCACTGGCTGTAGTCCAGCTTGCTTTCCCAGGCGGGGTCCAGGCCGTCGCCGTCGTAGACGCTGGCGCAGATGTCCGTGTTCATGGCGGCCAGGGCGATGTCGTAGGAATCCGTGGCGCTGCACATGGCGAACATGAAGCCGCCCTGCTCCATGAAATCGCGGATTCTCAGAGCCACCGCCAGCTTCTCCCGGGAGACTTTGTCGTAGCCCATGCGGCGCGCCAGCGCCTCGAACTGGGCCTGCTGGCGGATGTACCACTCGGCGCCGCGGTACTGGCCGTAGAACTTGCCGTACTGGCCGGTGAAGTCTTCATGGTGAAGGTGCAGCCAGTCGTACTCGGGAAGTTTGCCCTCCAGCACTTCCTCGTCCCAGATGCGGGTGAAGTCAATCTCCGCGTACTCCAGCGCCATGGTCACGGCATCGTCCCAGGGCGGCGTGTCCGGCGGAGCGTAAATGGCCACCTTTGGCGCCTTCTCCAGCAGGATGCGATCCATGTTGCTCTGTTCGATCTCCGCGTAAATGGCCGCCACCTGGGCGCCCCCCGCGCTCTCGTGGCCCACGCCCGTGATGCGCAGGCGCTCGTCCAGCCCGGGAAACTCGTCCATCAGGAAGGAGCCGCCCCGGTAGTTGAGCAGCCACTCCACATTCACACCCTGGGTCAGAGCCCACCACGCCACTCCATAAGCCTTCAGGTGGTCGCGCTGGGCAGGATCCATGGGCACCAGGATCTTGGCGGAGGCATCAAGGATCCACAGAAACAGACAAGCTGCCGCCAGAGGCCAATTCATCGCGCGGGTCCTTCCGTTGTGGGCGTGTCCGGAGATGGCCGCCCGGCGGTCTCCTCTTTCTCGTCCCACTCCCTTAATCTGCGCCGCAGGGCGTCCTGAAGCATGGTGGCGGGCCAGCGCTCCAGGATGGACAAGGCCTGGGTGCGCAGCTCCGTCTTTGAAAGGCCCAGTGCCGCCATGGCGTCCAGGTCCATCCATTCAAGTCGATCCATGCGCAGGGATTCCGCGTGGCGGCCACGATAGCGGACAAACTCCCCACGGGCCTCCTGTGGCGAAGCTTCGGCCTGCATGAGCACGCAGGTACGCCAGTCCAGCCACTCTGCCAGCGGCCCCGAGCGGGAGTCCGAGGCTTTATGCAGGATCTCCCGGGCCTGGGAGATCCGTCCGGCGAAGGCATCGCGATCCGCCAGTGCCGCTTCCATCACGCCCAGGGAGTCCTTTGTGGAGAAGGCCAGCAGGTCCATCAAATCGATGGCGTCGTTGAAAACATCCTGCCGCGTGTTGGTTTTCAGGAAAGCCGCCATGGCCGTGCGGCAGGCCTCCAGGCGTCCCGCCCACCAGTCCAGGCGCAGCCCCAGCCAGTCCACCTCCGTGGACCCTTCCGTGCGCAGCGGCGTAATGGACCGCAAACGGAGCAGTGCGGCCTGCGCCTCCTTGTCGTGGCCCTGGCAGCCCTCCAGCAGCACCAATAGACGGGCGGCATCCCGATCGGCGGGCTGGCGGGCGAGCAGCTCCTCCAGTTGGCGCACCGCCTCGGGCAAACGACCCAGCGGCTTGTGCAGCAGACGCGCCGCCTGAAGCGCCGCCAAATAGCCACGGGGGCCGCCCCTGCTTGCCTGTCCCTGCAGGATGGCCAGCGCCTCTTCCGCCCTGCCCAGGCCAGCCAGACAATCCGCGCGCATCAGCGCAAGTTCCGGGGTGGCCGCCTGTGGGCGGCCGCGCTTCACCATCTCATCCAACAGGCCAAGACAGGCTTCGCGCTGTCCGTCCCGCGCCAGATCCTGGGCCAGCTCCATGGGCAAATTGCCGTTGCTCTCGGTGTCCAGCTCCCAGGCCAGGGCGGTGGCTTCCCGGGTCCAGTTCTGCTGAACCAGCACGCCCAGGACGGCTTGACCCACCGGGGCGCAGGCCCGTTTGCCCTTCACCGCCGCCAGCATATGGCGCAGGAGCTCGGGCTTGTCGCGAGCGCCTTCCGCCAGGGTCAGCAGGCGGGATTCCACCACGGACCCACCCTGTTGGCGGCACTGCCACAGGGCCAATTCGTCGAAGGCATCCTGTGGCCGCCCCGCCTCCTCGTGCACCAGGGCCACTTCAAATGCCCACAAATCGTCCTTGCGCCATTTGCGGCGCTGTTCCCGCACCCAGGACAAGGCTTCCTCCGACAAACGCACCTGCCGGTAACTGTGGAAAAGGGCCAGCGCCAGGCTCTCGTCCCGGGCCTCTTCGCGCATGGACTTCCACATCTCCGTGGCGCGGGCTGCTTGGCCCAGACGGTAATGGGCCCCGGCCAGTGCGCCCGCCACCTGGAAGTCCGCATAGGCCGGCAAGTGGCCGTCTCCGGGCAGACGCGCCTCCAGGCTGTCCATGCTTTGGCGGGCACCGGCCATGTCCATCAGGCGGATTTGCAGATCCAGCATCTGTATCAAAGGACCAGCGTCCTGCCGCCCGTAAGCCAGTTGTTCCAGCAGGTTCACCGCCTGCTGAAGCTGGCCCTGCTGGATGAAGCGGGCGGCCTGACTCTGCAGCTCCTGTTCGCGCTCCTGTCGCGCCTGACGCCGGTCCGCTTCCTCTGGCACAAGCCTGTCCTTGGCTGGGCGCGGGGCCTGCTGGGAAAGTTGAGCCGCGTCCAGCTTTGACAGTGCCAGGGCCACCAACAGGATGATGCAGGTGAGACGATGTGTGCGTATCATGGCCACAAAGTAGCCCGCGCACGGCACAGTTTGTGACGAGGGGCCGGGGATTCATCACACTTGCACATTTCTTGAACAACTCGAACACTTGTGGCAAGTGTACAATTGAGTCTTGTGGTTGAAAATCAACCATATCGCCTTGTCAAAAGAAGTGGTACGCGGTTTGCTAACCGATGATGCATCAAGGTGGGATGCATGGAAAAACAAGACCTCATACGGTACAGGACCTTCGCCGACGCGCTGATCCGCCTGAATAATGCGGCCAGCACCCTGTTGCAGGAAGGCGCCGATCCCGAGGCCATCAAGCTGATCCTCTCAGGGACGGCCAAACTCTTCGCCGAGCTGGAGCATCGGATGGCCCAGGTTGTGCCCGAAGAGCAGGACCGCACGGTGGATCTCAGCTTCAATGATGGCCCATCCCAAGGGTGGGATCTTCCCCTGCACCAGGGCACTTCCACGCCGGGGAGCACCGCCCAGCCCAACACCTCGCCGGAACTCTAAGACTCGCTCCTGCGAAAAACCGCGCGCCCTTCCGCCACCCAACCCTTTTCGGCTTCCAGCTTTTCCGCCTGGCCAATCACCAGCCAACCATCGCTGTCCAGTGCCCGTCGGAAACGGTGAACCAGGGCGCGCCGCGCTTCCACATCGAAGTACATCATCACATTGCGGCAGAAAATGAGGTCCAGGGGCTGGTTGAAGGAAAAGGCAGGCTGGTTCAGGTTCAGCAGATGCAGATGGACCATGCCGCGCAGATGATCCGCCACCTGCCATTGATTCCCTTCCAGCGGAACGAAATGCCGGGTGCGCAAGTCCTCCGCCAGTCGTCGAAGCGAGTCCTCCCCGTAAGTGGCTTGCCGGGCCTGTTCCAGCGCCCGCCGGGAAATGTCCGTGGCCAGAATCTCCACCTGGCAATCACTCTCCGCCAGCAAGTCGTGCAGAATCATGGCCAGCATCCAGGCCTCCTCGCCCGTGGCGCAACCCGCCACCCAGGCGCGGAACACGCCACCTGCGCAGCGGCTTTGCCAGCGATTCACCTGAACCTGTTCCACCAGCGCAAAGGACTCTGGCTCGCGGTTGAACCATGTGAAGTTGGTGGTCAGGCGGTTCACCAGTTCGGACATGGCCTCGCCACTGGCATCGTCTTCCACATGATCCAGCCAGCCATCGTAGTCGCTGAAGCCCAGATCGCGCACCATGCTGCCCAGGCGGCTGTGCACCAGATGTTCCTTGTGTCCGGGCAATTCAAGGTGGAAGTGGCGACGCAACAGGGAAGCCAGGCGCGTGAACGCTTCCGGGCTCAAGGTGGGCAACATGGGTTCCCCCGGGTTCAGCAAACTCTTCATCGAAGGCCAGGATCATTATGATTGTCGGCTATCGACAAACAAAACTTAATACCGATAATGGAAAAATCAGGTTTGATAGAATAAAATTCTGAAGTGCGCTTTGCCACAGGAGTGACACACTGCCGGGCCCGGCATTTGCCTTCATTCGCTGGATTGACAATGGAAGGACGGGACAATGGGTTTGCTTCGCATCATCGGGCTGGCGGCCATGCTGACCTATTCCGGCTCGGCTTTGGCGGAAGGCGACTGGCAAGCGGCGCCCGAAGACTGGCAAGTGACGGTGTTGGGCGAGAGTGACGCGGGCCTGCAGTTGCGCGTCAGTTTGCAGGAGGCCTTCCGTGGCCAGCACGCCCAGCTTCAAGTGGTTGAGGGCGAGGACCAGCCGCTTGCCATGGGGCGCATGCTGGCGCTTCCGCCCACGGCATCGGCGGAGCTGGAAGTGGTAAGCCTGCGCTGGTCCGATGGCCAGGTGACGGACGCCCCGCCATGCACACTGTCCGATCCTGTGCTGTGGCTGGGCCAGCGCGTGGCCGGCCTGAGCGTAACACCTCTGCGCGCCGACGGCGCCGTGCTGGAAGAACTGGAGCTGGAGCTGCGCTTCACCAGTGGGTCCGCCATCAATCCGGGCCAGGGCGCGGGTCCGCGTTCCCGTGTCCAGCTGGAGCGGGCGCGTCAGCAGCTGCTCAATCCCGGCCTGGTGGCGCGGCAACTGGATGCCCGCACGGGCGAGCTGCCGCTGGGCCGCTATCTGGTGGTGGGGAAGACCGCCAGCCTTCCCTACATGAACGATTGGGCCACCTGGCGTCGTCGCCAGGGTTATGATGTGACGCTCATGAGCGCCGAGGCCCTGGGCGTGACAGGCAACGACTGGGAGCCCATCCGCACGGCGGCCCAGAACATGGCGGCCACCGAGGGTCTGGATTATCTGCTGCTGGTGGGCGACATGAATTTGAACCAGGCCGACTACCACCTGCCTGGGGACATGGTGCCCGGCGGCCAGTACGCCGAAACCGCCTGGAGCCGCAACATCATCACGGATCATCCCCTGGCCATGCTGGAGGGTGATGACTACTTCTCGGATGTGATTGTGGGCCGCTTCCCCGCCGACAACGCCAACCAGGTGTCCATCATGGCCACGCGGGCCCTGCTCTATGATCAGCAACCACTGGTGGCGGGCGCCGACTGGTTGAAGAGCGCGGTGATGATCTACGATGTCTCCTCCGCCGGCAGCCGCCGGGAGATCTCCATGGCCATCCGCCAGCATCTTTTCGAGGCGGGCTTCGCGGAAGTGGACACCATTTGGAACAACCGCGACACGGATCCCCAGTCGCCCACTCTGGTCACCAACTCCATCAACGATGGCCGCGCCTTCGTGAACTACCGTGGCTACGGCTATCGCTACAGCTGGAACGGCCCCCTCTTCGGCGTGACACAGATTGGCCAGCTGGCCAACTACGGTCAGTATCCAGTGGTGACGAGCATTGTCTGTGGCGGCGGCGATTTCGCCAGCGCCAATTACGATCCCTGTCTGGGCGAGGCCTTCCTGCGCGCCGGGTCGCCGGTGGAGCCCATGGGCGCCGTGGCCTTCATGGGCCCCTCGGAGGAGGACACCCACACCAAGTGGAACAACGCCATCAACCTGGGCATCTACCAGGGCCTGTTGCGTGAAGGCATCCGCGATGTGGGCGCCCTGCTGGAGCGCGGCAAAGCGGAGCTGTGGAACTGCTTTCCCAATGATCGCGAGCAGGTGTGGTACGACCCGGGATCGGCCAGCCAGGCCACCAACGTGCCCTTCTACTTCTATTGCTACAACCTGTTGGGGGACCCGGGCACGCGCGTGCGCATGGGAGACCAGCACACGGTGGACATTCCCGGTTGGGCACCGCCCGCCACGGGCAGCACGCATCTGGAGCTTGTGGTGGTGGACGACATGGGTCAGCCCGCCCAAGGATTGTGGGCCTGCCTGACCAACGCCACGGGCGAGCGACTGGCCATGGGACGCTCCGATGCGGAGGGCCGCGTGGTGCTGGATGTGACCCCGCTAGAGGCCTTGGCCCACACGCTGGTGGTGCATGGCGACGACTGGATTCCCCTGCAACTGGCCTTCACGCCGCAGGCAGCCCAGTCCAATGTGGTGCTGGAATCCTGGGAGGCCCAGGGCGATGACAGCCTGCTTTCGGCGGGTGATGTCTTCAGCCTTGCCGTGGGTCTGCGTGAAGCGGGTTCTGTGGGCAGCGCGGCGGGACGCCAATTGGTGGCCCAATCCCTGGACGAGCAGCTGACTGTGGTGGAGGGCCAATTGGAGCTGCCGGAGCTGACCGCCGGACAGGCCATGGACCTGGAGGGCTTCAGCATGAGCCTGTCCAGCTCCACGGAGGACGGTCGCATCCTGCCCTTCACCCTGACACTGACGGAGCAGGATGGCACACCGGTGTGGGAGCGCCATGTAAGCGTCACAGCCTGTGGCCCGCGCCCCGTGGTGGAGTTGTTGCAGTTGACGCCCGCCACGCCCGCGCCCGGCGCCGAAGTGACAATCCTGCTGGGCCTGCGCAACGCCGGCCCCCTGCCCCTGGATGCGGACTCCTGCCGCCTCTACGCCCTTAGCACGGCTTGCGAGCTGGTGGACGAGGGGGGCTCCTTCACGACGCTGGATCCCGATGCCGATGGCGAGGCAGGACCCTTCCGCGTGCGTCTCTCTGAGGATCTGGTGGACGGCATGCAAACTGCGCTGGAGCTGGTCTTCTTCCGTCCGGACGGCAGCACAGCGGCGCGCCTGCCCTTTGCCATCCAGGTGGGAAGTGTGGGCCTGACGGATCCCGTGGGCCCGGACGATTACGGTTACCTGATCTACCACCACAACGACAGCGCGGACCTTGCCCCCACCTTCAACTACAACGACATCGCCCAGGAAGGCACGGAGGTCATCCTGAACGATGAAGGCGTGGCCTGGAATGAGGACGGCCTGGATGGCGCCAGCCGCGTGGTGGCCCTGCCCTTCACTTTCCGCTTCTACGGACAGGACTACGACACCATTACGGTGAACTCCAACGGCTGGATCGCCATGGGCGACCAGAGCCTGCACATTGTGGGCATGAACACGCCCATCCCCGCCGCCCAGGGCCCCAACGCCATGGTGGCGGTGTTTTGGACCGACCTGTACAACTACTACAGCAACAGCCGCTTCGGCCATTGCTACCGCTACTACGACGCGGCGCAGCACACGCTCACCATCCAGTGGGACAACTTCCAGCACACGGGCCATCCCTACCAGGACAACTGGTTCCAGTGCGTGCTGCGGGACCCTGCCTATTGGCCCACGCCCACTGGGGACGGTGAACTCCTGCTGCAGTACGATGACCTGGTCACCACCTTCGGCGACATGTTCTACACCGTGGGCGTGGAGCGCCAGGATCAAATGGCTGGCCTGCAGTACACGTTCAACGGAGACTACTCAGCCGCCGCCCAGCCGGTGGTGGACCAGACGGCCCTGCTCATCACCACGGCCACGCCATTCCAGGAAACGGGTGTGGCGCCCGGCCTGCGGCCCGCCGGGCTGGAGTTGTTCGAAGCTGTTCCCAATCCCTTCAACCCGGAAACCGTGCTGCACCTGAATGTGCGTGCGGCGGATCCCGTGCGCCTGGATGTGTTCAACCTGCGTGGCGAACGCGTGCGGCGATTGCACGACGGTCCCTTGGCGGCGGGCACCCATGCCATTCGCTTCGACGCGCGCGGGCTGGCCGCCGGCGTCTACCTGGTGGAAGCCCGCCAGGCGGGGCGCAGCGCCGTGCAGCGGGTGTGTTACCTCCCCTGACCCTCCTTTCACGCTGTGTGAGCGGATTGGGCCGGCTCCCCGCAAGGGCCGGCCCTTTCCATGAGCGGCCAGCCCGCCTGTTCAAGTCTTCACATCGTGGCGCATGCCCGGGGCGCTGTGCTAGGTTCAAAACCATGACACCACGCCGCTTCCTTGGCGGAGGGCACACGTGAGCGGATTCGAATGGACGGCGCGGGTCCGCGTCGACGCATCGGGTCCCGCGCGAGTGTCCGCCCGCGGTCATGACCTTCTAAGCGACTCCTCCCTGGGCCTTGGGCTAAGGGATTCCCACCCCTCTTCCCTGGACTTCCTGCTCGCCGCCCTTGGTGGCGATCTGGCTCTGCGCATGCAGACTGGTCTGCG
>CAIWAD010000093.1 GCA_903910645.1 uncultured bacterium
GAATCAGGATTTGTCGGCGGGTTTGTCGTCCCCGGCGGGCGCATCGATTTCCTTTTTCAACTCATCCACGCCGCCACGCATGCCCTTCTTGAACTCAGAGACGGCTCCGCCCAGGCTGCGCGCCACCTCAGGGATCTTCTTTGCCCCAAACAACAGGACGAAGATCAACGCGATGAAGAGCAGCTCCATGGTGCCCATGCCAAACATTGTACCTCCCCGGCCAGGGGCCTTCAGGCCCGGCGGCCTTCTTCAAGAATTTCCCGCATGCTGCCCTCATCCTGGGCGTCCAGCAGGCGCTGGCGGTAATCCGCGTCCTTCAGCAGGGCGGAAAGCCGGGCAACCAGCTTCAAATACTGTGTGATGCAGTGCTCAGGCACGCCAAACAGAAAGAACAAGCGCGCGGGTCTGCCATCCTGGGCGCCAAAGTCAATGGCTTCGCGGCTGCGACCCACCACCAGCACAATCTCCTCCACGGCGGAGCTGCGCGCATGCGGAAGGGCGCAGCCGTTCTCCAAACCCGTGGGCGTGTCCAGCTCACGCCGGATCAATTGGCGGGTAAAAGCTTCAAGATCAACCACATCCGGACAATGTGCCAGAGTTGCGGCCAGCTGGCGAATCAGCTCGGCCCGATTCTGGGCGTCCACATCCAATAGCACGGCATGTGGCGAAGGAAAGGTATAGGACATGAGTGCCTTCACGCAAAGCTGAATCTTCCAAAGGCGCAAGGCTTGCCCCCCGCACCTGCAGGCGACTGCCAAGGTAGGATTTTGCCCCTTCCGCCCAAAGGAAAGAACATGTGACCCGACCAGATCCGCCAAAATGCCCGTCATTTGCTCATTTTTTGCCATTTCCCCTTGACAAAAGCAGAGGCTCACCATAGATTGGGGATTCTTCGCGCCGGGGTGGCGGAATTGGTAGACGCGCACGTTTCAGGTGCGTGTGTCCTTTCGGACATGCGGGTTCAAGTCCCGCCCCCGGTACTGGTTGAAGCAAGTAGGAAGAGGTCATGGCGCATCACAAGTCCTGCATCAAGCGAATTCGCACTTCGGGCGAGGCCAACGAGCGGAACCGTCAATACCGGTCCCGCATGCGCACGGAGATCAAAAAACTCCGCGCCCTTACCCAGCGTGAGGAAGCCGAAACGCAGCTTCGCAGCGTGACCAGCCTGCTGGATCGGTTGGTGATCAAGGGGATCATCAAGGCCAATGCGGCGTCCAACCGCAAAAGCGCCTTGAATCTGCTGGTCAACAGCCTCTAGCACGCGCTTCAGCCGGAATTGAAAGGGGCCCCGTGGGGCCCCTTCTCGTGTTCAGCCATTATCTGCGGTGGAAGACCGGTCCCGCTGCCGTGTCCTTCACCACCCAGCCCAGGGCCTCAATCTCCGCACGCAGCCGATCCGCCGCCGCGAAGTCTTTGGCCGCCTTGGCTTTCACTCTCTCCTCCACCAGACGCGCCACGCAGGCTTCCGCGTTTTCGTCACAATCCTCCTTCAGTACATCCAGGACGGAATCCACCTCTTTCAGCCAAAGCTCCATGGTTTGTGCCTCGGCTACGCTGAGCACCGCCTCGTCCAGCAGGGAGTTGGCTTCGCGCACCCACAGGAAGAGGCGTCCCAAGGCCCCGGCCAGGTTCAGATCGTCCTCCAGGGCGGCGGTGAAATCCGCCCGGCACAGCTCCGTGGCCACCTCTGCCCGCCCGCCACTGCCCGGGCCCTGGTGCAGGTGGGCTTGCTCCAGCCGACGATAAAGATCCCGCAAACGGCGGACCGCCTGGGCGCTGGCCTCAATTCCATCGAAACTGAAGTTGAGCTGTGCCCGGTAGTGCACGCTGAGCAGAGTGTAGCGGATGGCCACGGGATCCAGACCCTTGTCCAGCAAATCCCGCAGCGTGTAGAAGTTGCCCAGGCTCTTGGACATCTTCTTGCCCTCCACCAGCAGGAACTCGCTGTGGAGCCATGTGCTCACAAAAGACTGGCCCGTGGCGCAGCAGCTTTGGGCAATTTCATTCTCGTGGTGGGGAAAGCGGTTGTCCACCCCGCCGGTGTGCAGATCGAAGTGCTCGCCCAGGTACTTCATGCTCATGGCGGAGCATTCAATGTGCCAGCCAGGCCGACCCTTCCCCAGGCGCGTCTCCCAGAACACGGGTCCATCTTCCGGTGTCCAGGCTTTCCATAGCGCGAAATCCCGCACATCCTCTTTTTCGTACTCATCATTGTCCACACGGCCGCTGGTGCGCATCTGGTCCGGGTTCAAATTGGCCAGCCGTCCATAGCCCGGGAAAGAGGCGATGCGGAAGTAGATGCTGCCATTGTCCTCATAGGTGTGGCCGCGCTCCCGCAATTGCTCGATCAAGGCCACCATCTCCTCGATGTGGGTGGTGGCTTCCGGATACACCTCAGCGCGCTCCACGCGGAGGGTGTCCAGATCTTCAAAAAAGGCCTGCTTGTAGCGCGCGGTGAAGGCGTCCAGGGATTCGCCCGTGGCCTGGGATCCGCGAATGGTTTTGTCGTCCACATCGGTGAAGTTCATCACCTGGGTGACCTGGTAGCCCAGGAAACGCAGGCTGCGCCGCAATAGATCTTCAAAGACAAAGGTGCGGAAGTTGCCGATGTGGGCGTAGTTGTACACGGTGGGACCGCAGGTGTACATGCCCACCTTTCCTGGCACCAGGGGTTGAAAGGTCTCCCGTTGGCGGGTCAGGCTGTTGTGGAAACGCAGGGCCATCCATTCATCCTTCCGTTGGTCATCATCGAGTCCACAGCGCGCCAAGCTCCTCCACGCCCAGTCGAGGGTAGTCCAGCTGCAGGCGCTGTTTGTAATACAGGCGGGAGGCACCCAGGAAGAGCGCCAATCCCCCTCCAATGAGGGGCCAGGAAAGGCACAAGGCCAGCGCCTGGACCGTGACGGACAAGCGCAGGACCGCCTCCGCCGTTGCGCGATCCTCCGGGCGCCGTCTTCCTTTAAGCATCAGCACCACGGACGCCAGGGCAGGCAGGGCCACCACGCCATCCTGCTGGGACAAGGCCAGGACAAAGGCCATGGCCATGAAGAGGATGGCCACGCCCCAGGTGCTTGCTCCGCCCCAGGCCACGGCCCAGGTGCGCTTTCCCGCCAGGCGGTCCCCAGCCAGATCCGGCACGGTGGACAACAGACTCAAGGACAGGCCCGCCAGCACCATGGGCAGGCTTTCGCGCAGCACATCCACCGTGCGCAACCCGTCCAACAAAGGATTCAGCATGTCCAGTGTCGAATCCGGCAAGAGCTGGGACAAGCTACTCTGCAGCAGGGTCTCCAGACTGATGGCACGGCTGCGTGCCAGAGCTTCCGCCTGGCCCACCAGCAGCACATAGGCCGGAAGCGCAAGGAAGGGTGCCAGCATGGGGCGGTTCTTGGCGTACAATGGAGGAAAATTGTATGCAATAGCGCTAAGGGTGAAAAAGAGCAAGGCACCGGCCAGATGCCAGGGGCCAAGCCACCAGGCGGCGCCCAGGCCAACCGCAAGCAGGAGCAGGGCAAAAATCCACGCTTCCCGGGAAGAGGCCAGACCGCGCTCCAGGGTGGGGCACTTGCCATTCACCCGATCGCCCTCGCGATCGTGCAGCTGATTCAGCACAAAGGCGCTGCCCGCCAGGGCGGCATCCTGAAGCAGCATCATCCACAGGAAAGGATCTCCCAGGGACATGCCACGCGCCCCCGCCAGGGGGAAAATGAGCACCACGGCAACCAGCACCGGGCGGCAAAGGAAAAATAGGTCCAGCAGCCGCACGGGCACTCCGACTTCCTGTGTCGGCTCCAAGGTAGAAAAAGGCCCCGCGCGGCGCGCCGCACGGGGCCATGATCCTGTCGGGTGGAGACTGTTGCTTCTCCACCCTTGTGGACATTCCGTCTACTTGATGAGGGTCAGCCTTGTGCTCAGGGTGCGCTCCGCGCTCTCCAGCACCGCCAGATACAGGCCGCTGGCCTGGCCGCCAGCGTGCCAGACCCGGTCATGAGCGCCCGCGGGCAGCCAACCCTGCTGCAACACCTCCACCAGCGCGCCCTGCAGGTTGTAGATGGCAAGCCGGGTCTCGCCCGCGCTTTCCAGCACAAAGGGCAGATGGGTGGAGGGATTGAAGGGATTGGGCTGACAGGGACCCAGGGCGAAGCGCAGGGGCTGCACCGATGCCATGCCAGTGAAGTCCAGCTCCCAGGCACAAGTCTCGCCCGCCGGATTGAGGGCGCCGGCGCCATCGGCCACTTCCGCGTGCAGGACAATGGAACCGTCAAGCAGTTCCGCCGGAGGTGCGGGAAGGCTTAGGCAAAACAAGGTGTCGGCACTGGTCTGCAACTGATGGCTGCTGACCAGCTGGCCATTGATGAACCAGGACAAGCTAAGGGCCTCCTGGTCCGCATCGGCCAGGTCCAGGCGCATGTCGCCAGCCAGCAGGGCGGCGCGGAAGGCCGCCGCATCCTCCACCAATCCGCAACTCCACTCGCCGCAGGGCTGCGCCCAGGGCAGATCGTTCACTGGTTGCACCGTGACCTGGAACTGGCGCTCCGCCACCGTGCGACCCTGACCATCATCCACTGAAAGCGTCACCTGGGCAGCGCCATTCCAGTTGGCCACGGGCTGCAGGCGCAAGCGGCCGTCCTCTTCCCACCACACTTCCAGTCCCGACTGGCTGGATGCGGCGCCCAGGCTGAGGGAGTCGGCGTCCACATCGATCACGGCCACCTCCAGCAAAAGGGCCCCATCCTCCTGAATCTGCTGGTCCTCGATGAAGGCAATGCTTGGCGCATCATTCACGGCGTCCACCGTCACCAGGATTTCACGCTCCACCCAACTGGAATCGGCTCCATCCGTGGCCCGCACCACCACCAGGGCCTGGCCATGCCACTGGGCGTCGGCTTCCACGGAAAGGAGTGCGGATTCCGACAACCAATAGGCGCGCACTTCCGGCGCATGGCTTTCCACCACCACCTCCAGCGCGGGGCCATCCACATCCACGATGGCATAGTCCACCTGCAGGGGCTGATCCTCCACCAGGATCAAGGAAGTGAGCTCGGGCAGGCGCGGCGCATCGTTCACTGCATCCAGATTCACATCCAGCGTGGCCGTGCTGGCGCTCTGGCCATCGCTCACTTCCAGGGTCAGCTGCACCATGCCGTTGGCGTCACTGGGGGGCGTCAGCAGAAGCATGCCCGTGCTGGCATCCCATTGGGCGCTGAAGGCCGTTTCCTCCTGGGGCAGGCTCACGCTCAGCTCCTGGCCTTCCACATCATGGAAGACAGAGGTGAGTCCGGCCAGCTCCAGCGGCTGATCCTCGGTGCCCGCCACCTGGCTCCACGCCAGGTCCTGCACCGGACTGTCGTTGATGGGCTGCACCAGAACAGCAAGGCTGTACTCCACCTGACACTCGCCATCACCGGCCACAAAGGTGAATAGGCCCTCGCCGTTCACATTGGGATCCGTGGACAGCAGGAAGCCATCCTCCACTGCCTGGACGAATCCCAGATCGAAGGCGGCGCTAGTGAGGATCAACTCATCCCCGCCCCAGGCCCAGTCCGCATCATAGAAGTAGGACTGCAGCCTGGCGTGATCCAGTTGCAGGGGCTGGTCCTCGAAAGTCTGCAATGGGGACGGCAGGGCCTGTGCCACAGGCAGGGGACAATCATTCACCGGCAGGACCGTGACCATGAAGTACTCCATGTCCACGGTGCGGGTGCCGTCGCCGTCCTCCACGCCCACCATCACCTGGGTGGCGCCATTCCAGTTGGGCTGGGGATTCACATGCACCATCATGTTGGCCTCGTCGAAGGAGACGCGCACATGGGTGTCTTCCACATCAACCCAGTAACTAAGCACGGGGGAATCCGGGTCCGTGATCACCACGGGCACCGACAGGAAGGAGTCTTCGTCCATTTCCCAGTCGGAAATGGGCTGGATCTCCGGGGGCAGGGCCTGGGCGAGCCCTGTGATGAGCAGGATGCCCAGGGTGCCGGTCGCCTTCGTCGTCATGTCACACCTCCCGCTCCCAAGGAGCCCTTCGCCCTGCTGCAGCTTTCGCCGGAAGAATGGCATCCCAGTCCTTGCAGTGGAGTGGCAGGGAGCACGCGCCGGGAATGAAGGCCTGCACATGCGGGGAGTGTCCTGCTGCTCCCGCATGGTGTGTCGCCGCCCCCTGGACCACACCCCACAGCGGAGCGCTCTTCGGCTTTTTGAGGGGTCAACTTGAGCGAAGGGGGAAAGTCAGGCGCGCAGGTCCACGCGTTCCAGGCGGCCATCGCGCAAATGGATAACGCGGCGGGCACGGCGGGCGACCTCGTCCTCGTGGGTGACCAGCACCAGGGTCTGGCCCTCGGCGTGCAGACCATCCATCAAATCCAGGATCTCCGCCGTGGAGCGGCTGTCCAGGTTGCCGGTGGGTTCATCGGCCAGCAACAGGCCGGGATCCGTCACCAGGGCGCGCGCCACCGCCACGCGCTGGCGCTGTCCGCCGGACAGCTCCATGGGCCGATGGCGCAGGCGATCCCCCAGACCCACCCGCTCCAGGCAGCGCCGGGCGCGCTCGCGACGCTCGGGGGCGGACACTCCCTGATAGACAAGGGGCAGTTCCACATTTTCCAGAGCATCCAGTCGGGGCAACAGGTTGAAGGTTTGGAAGACAAAGCCGATGAGGCGGCCGCGCAATCGGCTGACCACGCCATCATCCCAGTTCTCATGCAGGGCGTGGCCGTCCAGCCAGCAGGAACCGGCCGTGGGGCGGTCCAGGCAGCCCAGGATGTTCATGAGCGTGCTCTTGCCGCTGCCGGATGGCCCCATGATGGCGGCGTAATCCCCCCGGGCCAGCTCCAGATCCAGTCCGTCAAGGGCGCGCACGGTCTCGCCGCCCACCTGGTAGTGGCGGCAAAGGCCCTCCAGGCGGATTAGTGCAGAATCCACCGGCAATCCACGGCCAGCCGCACTCCGCGTGAGGCGTTGCCCAATCCGGCGAAAGAAGTGGCGCCCAGGGCCAGGCTCAAATGATCTCCCTGCCAGCCGCCCAGGGCCCCCAGGGCGGGTCCACGGCCAAATCCGCCCGCCAGTTGCGCGCCCAGCAGGAAGGCCCCACCAAAGGGACGCCAGGTGGAGGCCGCGCTTAACCGCTTGCGACCGGCGCCACGCATGTCCTCCGGAGCCTCCTCCGCCAGCAGGCTGTGACGCCACCGTCCCTTGGACCAGTCGGCGGCCAGCATCCAGCCGGCCTCCAGCGTGCGGCCAAGATCGCCCACATGGCGGGTCAGGCTGGTGTCCTGCACATCCACGGTGAAGGCTTCAAAATCAAAGGTGGATCCGATGGGTGTGGAAGGCAGAATGAAGCTGCGCTCCGTGCGCTCCACATCCTTCCAGGTCTGGCGGTGGAAGAGGCCGCGCAGGGCCGCCTGCACGCGCAACGGCGCTCCGGCCAGTGGACGCTCCTCCTGCAAGGCCAGATCCAGGGCATGGCCGCTACCCGAGCCACTGCGATCCTGCACATGGGTGAAGTGGGCCTCCAATTCGCCCACCAGCGGCTCAACTTGTCCATTGAAGGAGTGGGTGCGGGTCCATCCCTGACCCTTCTCCAGCAGGAGTCCCACGCCGTAGCTGGGCTTTTTCAGAAATCCACCCGCCGTCCAGGGCAGGGGCGCCGACCAGGCCATGCGGAAGCGCAGCAGGGCCTCCGCGCCCATGTCCGCCTGGCTGACCACCAGGGGCTGGGTGGGGTCATTCCCCATGAAGAAACTGTCCAACAGCGACAAGTCCAGACGCTGGGCACCCTGGCCTTCCATGGCCACCTGGACTGCCGCTCCATGGCCGCTGCTATCGCTCCAGCTAACCTCCAACAAAGGAAGGCGGGCTTCCGCCGTGGATGCCAGCTGCCCGCCCAGATCGTCCAACAGGGCCTGCTTGGCCGCCGTGTCCAGGCTGTCCCCCGCATAACGGTTCCACAGACTGAAGCTCAGGTGGTCATTGCGCACTTCAAAAGAACTGGCCAGACCAAAGCGCAGGGAAAGGCCGGCAGGGGAGGAGACCGGCAATGGGGCCAGTTCCAGCATGCCAGCCACAGGATCCTGCAGTTGCATGGCTCCGGAAAACAGCGTGGCTTGCGCCTTCAAGGCAAGCAAACCAAGCAGCAGCGTGGTGGTGAATGGCATGAACAGCTTCATGGGGCCTCCACCTCCACATCCACATCCGCTTTAAGCAGCGATTGCACCACCAGGAACTGGCCGGCATGGATCTCCACTTCCTGACCCGTGTCATCCGCCGCAAAGCGGTAGCGCAAATCCCATTCCGGCAATCGCAGAATGGCGAAGGCAGCCGGGCTCAGGTCAAATTCCAGTGTGTCACGGGAGGCGGCGCCACCATTGGCTGCCGCTGCGCCCAGATCCACCGCGAACAATTCCACCCAGGCAGCACCGGGAGCCGCCACTTCCCCACGCAGGTGACCACCCACGGGCAGCCAGCTTTCCACGCGAGCTTCCATACTCAGATGTTGCGCCTCCTCCGGCACGGCATCCGTCTGGCGCTCCGGCAGGCTTTCCCATTCCAGTTGGCGCAAGCGCCCGCGGCCTGGAATGGACAACGCGCCAATGCCGATACGGCTCTCCTCATTCAAGTCCACCATGCTCCCGGCCGGCAACACCAGCATGCCGGACACGGTGATGGCGTCGGGAAGGCGCTCGATCAGGCGGCCCATGTCCTCCACCCACAGCACGCTGTCCAGGCTTCCCAGGGCGGGATCCAGCGAGTAGACGGTGTCCCCTTGTGAGAACTCCGCCACCAGCCGGATCTCGGATGCCATTTCAACACGGGCGTTGTTCCACAAGTGAAGACGCATGTCCAGGCCTTCCATGCGCAGAGCTGCCAGTTCCTCCGGCCACTCGGTGATGGTGGTGCGCTGGGGCGGCATGGGAACGCGCAGCTCCTGGGCAAACCAGCCCTGGAAGCTCTCCAGCTGCAAGGCCTCACAGATCACATCCAGCTCCAGGGCGTCGCCGGAGCGCACCGTCACCATGCCCGAACCGGCGGTGCATTGGGCGCTGGCCTCCACCTGGACCTCCCGCAGACCCGCCTCCTCCTGGATCTCCAGGCTCTGGCTTAACTCCGTCAGCTCCAGACTGCCCTGGGCGGCCAGATTCAGGTCCACAGCGTATGCTTGATCCTGGGGCTGCTCGCGGAATTGGGGCAGCGTGAAGTTCACGGCCATGGCCAGATTGGTGCTGTTGCGAGCGTCCAGACGCAGGACCATGGGCCCCGTGGCGGCGTGGGTGATGCGAATGTGGTCGTCCCCTTCCAGCACATCGGCCCACTGGATGGCCTGTGCGGGAATGTGGGCGCGTGCGCTGTCCGCCGTGCCGCTGCGCTGCACCAGCTCAAGGGCCAGCTCCGTGTTGGCAATGGGCGCCGCCGCGGCCATGGGCAGGTGGCGGGCCTGCACGCGCAAGCGGCAGTTCTGATCCATCAGGCCGGACAAGCTGAGCAGATCCATGCGGGTCTGTCCTGCCGGCAGGCCACCAGACGGTTCCACATGCAGGCTGGCCAGGCTTTGTCCACTGGAATTGAGCAGGCTGATATCCAGCCACTGCAAGGGGAAAGGCCACTGGTGCCGAATGGACAGGTCGAAAGTGGCCTGGGAGAAGGCCACCCATTCCATGGAGGGCCAGGCAGGCAGGGGAACTTCCAGGTCGCAGGTGGCCTGGCCGCTGATCTGGCTGCTGCCGCCCACCAGGCCCGCGTACTGGGGCCAGGCCGCCACGAAGGGCAAGTCCACCGCCCCGTTGCCCAGGTTGTCCAGGTTCAGGGCGCCCACCTCCCAGCGCAAGGTGCTTTGGGCACCCCGCCACAGCAGGCTGTCCCCGAAGTTCGCCCACACCGTGTCCAGCTCCTGTCTGAACAGAAGCAGGGAGTCCTCGCCCAGAGACACATCATCTCTATCCAGCAGATCACTCACCCGCAAGGTCTCCGGCGCGGTGATGACGCCCAGCGGCGCGCTCCAGCGCGTGCCATCCGGTGGAGTGATGGAGCAGGCCATCCACAGCAGCAAGAGCCCCAGTGAAGCGGCCATGCGCGCCCTGGATGAGGCGGGTGGGGGAAGTTCCAGCCTGGACATGGGATCTCCCGGAATGGAGCCGGGGCCCTGGGGCCCCGGCGTCACGCATCAATAGCGGTAATGGTTCGGCTTGTATGGGCCGTCCACCGGTATTCCCAAATAGGAAGATTGAGCGGAAGTCAAAGTGGTCAGCGTCACACCCAAATGAGCCAGGTGCAGGCGGGCCACTTCTTCATCCAGCTGCTTGGGCAACATGTACACGCCCAGGGCATGGTCTTCCCGCGCCAGGGCGATCTGCGCCAGGGTCTGGTTGGTGAAGGAGTTGCTCATGACGAAACTGGGATGGCCCGTGGCGCAGCCCAGATTCACCAGGCGGCCTTCCGCCAGCAGATAAATGCCATGGCCGTCGGGGAACTCGTAGCGGTCCACCTGGGGCTTGATATTCACCTTGCGCACGCCGGACAAGGCCTCCAGCTGAGCCACTTCGATCTCGTTGTCGAAGTGCCCGATGTTGCAGACGATGGCCTGGTCCTTCATGCCCTGCATGTGGGCGGCGGTGATGACGCCCAGATTGCCCGTGGCCGTGACATAGATGTCGGCCTCGTGCAGGGCCTGCTCCACCGTCACCACCTGGTAACCTTCCATGGCAGCCTGAAGGGCGCAGATGGGATCAATCTCCGTGATGAGCACGCGGGCCCCGAAGCCGCGCATGCTCTGGGCGCAGCCCTTGCCCACATCGCCGTAGCCGCACACCAGCACGGTCTTCCCCGCCACCATCACATCCGTGGCGCGCTTGATGCCGTCGGCCAGGCTTTCACGGCAGCCGTAAAGGTTGTCGAATTTGGACTTGGTCACACTGTCGTTGACATTGTAGGCCGGGAAGAGCAGGCCCCCCGCCTCCATCAATTGATAGAGGCGATGCACGCCCGTGGTGGTCTCCTCGGAAACGCCGCGGATGCCCGGCGCCATGCGCGTCCAGCGCGTGGCGTCCTCGGCGTGGGCCGCCTTCAGATCCGCCGCCAGGGTGCGCTCGTCCTCCGTGCCCTCGCTCCACTGGGGCCAGCCCTTGCCTTCCGCCAGACTCTTCTCCGCCTCCACGCCGCGATGCACCATCATGGTGGCGTCGCCGCCATCGTCCACAATCTGCGTGGGGCCCTGGCCACCGGGGAAGCTGAGGGCCTGACGCGTGCACCACCAGTACTCGTCCAGCGACTCGCCTTTCCAGGCGAAAACCGGGATCCCCGCCGCCGCAATGGCCGCCGCCGCGTGGTCCTGGGTGCTGAAGATGTTGCAACTGGCCCAGCGCACCTCGGCGCCCAGGGCCTGCAGGGTTTCAATGAGCACGGCGGTCTGCACGGTCATGTGCAGGCTGCCCGTGATGCGCTGGCCCTTCAGGGGCTGGCTTGTGCCATAGCGCGCCCGCACGGACATCAGTCCGGGCATCTCCTTCTCGGCAATCTCGATTTCCCGGCGCCCGAAGGCCGCCAGCGCCATGTCGGCGACTTTATGATCCATCAC
>CAIWAD010000094.1 GCA_903910645.1 uncultured bacterium
CACAAAGCCCTGCAAATGCAGGACGAGAACCTGGGCAAGTCGGTGAATGAGATTGGCCGCCTGCGATAGGCAAGGAGGACGCCCGTGATTCGTGCCTTGCACAGCGCCGCTTCCGGCATGTATGCCCAGGAGCTGCACATCGACAGCATTGCCAACAACCTGGCCAATGTGAACACCACCGGCTACAAGAAGAGCCACGCGGAGTTCCAGGATCTGCTCTACCAGAACCTGCGCACCAGCGGGGTGGAGAACAGTCTGGGCAATGTGATGCCCACGGATCTGCAGGTGGGCACGGGTGTGAAGGCCATCAGCGTGACGCGGGACATGGGCCAGGGCGATGTGGCCCAAACGGGCGGCCGCCTGGACCTGGCCATCGAAGGCGAGGGCTTCTTCCAGATCCGGCAACTGGACGGCACCACGGCCTACACGCGCGACGGCTCGCTCAAGCTCTCCAGCGAGGGCGTGCTGGTCACCAGTGATGGCCTGACCTTCGAGCCGGAAATCACCGTTCCCCAGGGCACCGTGGATGTGCAAGTGAGCCGCGATGGCGTGGTGAGCGCCCTGTTGGCGGGGGACACGGCGCCGGTGCAGATCGGCACCATTGAACTGGCCGTTTTCACCAATCCCGCCGGCCTGCGGGCCCTGGGACAGAACCTCTACGCCGAGACCGCCGCCTCCGGCGCGCCCCAGCTGGGCGCCGCCGCCAGCGAGCAGTTCGGGCAAATCGCCCAGGGCTACCTGGAGACTTCCAATGTGAAGGTGGTGGAGGAAATGGTGGCCATGATTGCCGCCCAGCGCGCCTATGAGGTGAGTTCCAAAGCCATCCGCGCCAGCGACGACATGCTGGGCATTGCCTCCACCCTGAGGAGATAGGCATGCGCTGCGCCACGCCATGGGCCTTTGCGGCCTTGCTCCTGGTCTGCCTGCATCCTGCCACCGCGCGCGGTGGCAAGGATGGGGGGGATGCCGGGCTCAAGGAGCGTTGCGCCCGGGCGGTGGACATGGTGCTGGCCCAGGGTCCCTGGCAAAGGGGCGACAGCCTGGACTTGTGCTGGGAACTGCCTTCCCTGGCTGGCCTGCCCGCCAGCCTGGAGGCGCATGCGGAGGCCCTGCAACTGCGGGAGCGGGGCACCGGCACCGTGGCCTTGCGTCTGATGGATGGCGATCGCGTGGTGCGCCGCTACACGCTGCCCGTGCGCGTGCGCCGCTGGGAGCGATGCGCCGTGGCAAGCCACGACCTGCCACGCGGAGCCCTTCTGCAAGTGACGGATGTGGAGGAGCGCTGGCTGGAGACCACGCGCGCCGAAGGAGGCGCACTGCCGAACGCACAGCAGGTGCTGGGACGCCGCTTGTCCCGCATGCTGGCCGCCGGCCGACCCGTGATGGCCAGGCAAATGGAAGCCATGGCGGACATCCGCCGGGGCGAGGCCCTGCGGGTGACGGTGCGCAGTGGTGCCGTGTGCATCACGGCCAATGGCGAGGCGCTGGAGGACGGTTGTCTGGGTCTTCCCTTGAAAGTGCGCCTGGTGGAGACAGGCCGCCAGCTGGAGGCGCGCCTGGTGGCGCCCGGCGAGGCAGAGGTGGAGGTGGCCACCCGATGAAGCGCGCCCTGCCCATTCTCCTGCTGCTGGTCTGTTGCGTTGCAGCAGTTGCCCAGATCAGCCGCGACTCGTGGATCACGGACTCCCGCGCTTTCCGCGTGGGGGATCTGCTGACGGTTCTCATCGCCGAATCAGGCAGCGGCAGCACCAACGCCAGCACCAACACCAAGCGCGAGGACGGGCTGGAGGTGGGCGTGCAGGGTGGTGGCGGGCCCCTGTCCTTCGTGCCGGAGATCACCGGCAGCGCAGACACCAAGAACGAGCACAAGGTGAAAGGCGGCAATTCGCGCTCCAACTCCCTGAGCGCGCGCCTGACCGCCGAAGTGGTGGCCATCGACCCTGACGGCACCCTGGTGGTGGAGGGCAGCCGCGTGGTGGAGATCGACGGCGAGCAGCAGATCACCGAACTCTCCGGCCGGGTGCGCCCGGACGATGTGGGATCCGACAACACCATCCAGAGCCATCTCATCGCCGACGCGGTGATCCGCTACTCGGGCAAGGGCGTGGTGCGTGACGCCCAGCGGCGCGGGGTGCTCAACTGGCTTTTCGGCTGGCTGATTTGACATGAAAACAAGCGCTCATCTCCTACAGTCCCAACAGAAGAGAGCCGGGTGGCCGTCCGGTTCCCGTGGACTCCCCTCCACGGCGAACCGGGCAGGTCATTCCCCGCGGGCCACTCTGGTCCTGCTGGCCCTCCTCCTGTTCGCGGGACTGGCCCATGGCGCCGCGCGCCTGAAAGAGATTGCCGCCTTCCAGGGCGCCGGCGAGCGGGACCTTATCGGCTACGGGCTGGTGGTGGGCCTGGACGGCACGGGCGACGGCAACCGCAGCGCCTTCACCCTGCGCAGCGTGGAGAACATGCTGCGTCGTTTCGGCATCCAGTTGGATCCGGGCACCATCAAGCCCAAGAATGTGGCGGCGGTGATGGTCACGGCGAAGCTGGGGGCCTTTGCCCGGCCCGGTGACCGTCTGGATGTGACCGTAAGCAGCCTGGGCGATGCCTCAAGCCTGATGGGCGGCGTGCTGCTCATGACGCCCTTGACGGATCAGGGTGGTGAAGTGGTGCGCGTGCGCGCCCAGGGGCCCGTGTCCATCGGCGGATTCAACTTCGCCTCCGGCGGCTCCAGCATCCGCCAGAACTATACGCTGGTGGGGCGTGTGCCGGAGGGCGGCATGGTGGAGAAAGAGGCCGGTGGCAGCCTGCTTCACGACGGTGCCCTGGTGCTGACCCTGAACAGTCCGGACTTCACCACGGCCCTGCGTGCGGCGCGGGCCATCAATTCCGCTCTGGGCGAAGCGCTGGCCACCGCCGTGGATGGAGCCCAGATCCGCGTGCAGGTGCCGGAGGAGAGCCGACAGGGCACGCGCCTGGTGGAGATGGCCTCGCTGGTGGAAAACCTGGAGATCGAGCCCGACCTGCAGGCCAAGGTGGTCATCAACGAGCGCACGGGCACGGTGGTGGTGGGGCGGCAGGTGCGCCTGATGCCCGTGGCCGTGGCCCACGGCAATTTGTCCGTCATCATCAAGAGCCAGCAGAATGCGGCGGGGGATCCCTACACGGGCTTCGTTTCCGCCGAGCGCCAGGATGAAATCACCGTCTCCAGCGACGAGGCCCATCTCATCGTGCTGGACGGCATGGCCGATGTGAACGGTGTGGCCCGCGCCCTGAACACGCTGGGAGTGAGCCCGCGGGACATCATCAGCATTTTCCAGCTCTTGAAAGAGGCCGGCGCCCTGCAGGCCGAACTGGTGATCATCTGATGGACACGCGTCCCTTCCTTCCGGGCCAGGCGCCCCTTTCCCCCTCACGCACGGCATCC
>CAIWAD010000095.1 GCA_903910645.1 uncultured bacterium
CGCCTGGCGCATGGCGCTGGTGGCGGCAGGCGAGGGCGATGTGACCGTCTCTCTTGGAGGCCCGGAGGCCTGGGATCTGGCGGCGGGCCATGCCCTGATCATCGGGGCGGGCGGGACGGTGCTGGATCGCCAGGGCGGGGAATTGCGCTACGACTCCCGAGGTCGTTGCCGGGCCGGAGGAGGCATCTTCGCTGGTGCCCCGGTGTTGGCGAAGGATTTCGCCAACCGCCCATGGGATGCCACCACCCGGCAAGTGGAGGATGGTCCAGGCGCCGCCTTGATTCGTCCCCTTCCCCGATCCCCCCGACCGGACCGCGCCATGCTGGAGCGCGCCCAGGGCTGTTTGCTTGGACAACTGGCTGGCGATGCCCTGGGATCCCAGGTGGAATTCATGGACCAAGCCGCCATTCTGGGGCGCCATCCCGCCGGCGTGCGGCAACTGGTGGATGGCGGTGTGTGGGGCACCCTGGCAGGACAGCCCACGGATGATTCCGAGATGGCCCTGGCCCTGGCACGCTCGCTGGTGGAGGAGGGTGCGTTCCGCCGCGATGCTGTGCGCCGCGCCTATGTGGACTGGCTGGAATCCGCGCCCTTTGATGTGGGCAACACGGTGCGGGGTGCATTGCTGGGCCATCCCACCGGGGACAGCCAGGCCAATGGCGCCCTGATGCGCGTGTCTCCTCTGGGAATTTTCGGCGCCCTTGCCCCAGAAGCCCATGTGGCCGCCTGGGCCGCCGCCGATGCCGCCATTACCCATCCCCACGCCTTGTGTGTGCAGGCCTCTTCATTGATGGCCAGGGCCCAGGCCTTGGCCATTCGCGAGGCCTTGCGTCCCGCTGAGCTGCATGCGCAAATGGTGAAGTGGGCGGAAGACGAGAAATCGGAGACCCTGCTGGACATCCTGCGCGGGTCCAAGGTCGGCCCGCCCGGGGACTTCAACCGATTGGCGGGCTGGGTGCGCATTGCTTTGCACAACGCGCTGTGGCAGCTGCTTCACGCCCCATCCTTCGAGGAGGCGCTGGTGGACACGGTGGCCCGTGGCGGTGACACGGACACCAATGCCGCCATCGTCGGCGCGCTGTTGGGAGCTGTCCATGGAGCCTCGGCCCTGCCCGCGCAATGGCGCCTGTCCTTGCTGTCCTGTCGTCCCTTGGTGGAAGTGGGAGCCCGGCATCCCCGACCCGCCCATTACTGGCCGGTGGATGCCCTGGTGCTGGCCGAGCGTCTGCTGATGGCCGGAGCCGACGCGGGGTCTACGCGGGGTTGAGGCCCTTGTCGAAGACGAAGACCGTGCCGCAACGGTAGGCCCCCTGATAGAGCGGCGAGACATTGAGCTTGCGCTCGAGGCTTTCCGCCCAGCGGGTGGAGAAGCGGCAAGGCTGGTGCAACAGGCATTCGCCGGAGTGCAGCAAGGCCATGAAGCTTGGGCCCGTCCAGTTTACCTCGCCGCCCAGCACATCCTCCACCGGGCGGTTCACCGCCTCCCACAGCGGCCAGCCCAGCATGCGCTCGGCCTCGGGGTTCATGTATTGGACCAGTCCGGTGGCATCGGTGGCCAGCACCGGCTCGTTCAAATGATCCAGAATGGCGCGGTGCAATTGCATGCGATCCAGCATGGGGCCCTCCTCGATGGTGCCCGAATATGGCACGACCCGTGCGCATGGGCACGGATCCGTGGCAAGGGCGGGGGGAAATCCACACCTTGGCGCCGCTTTCCAAAGGAGTGCGCATGAGCCTTTCTGTTGGCGCGTTGGCGCCGGATTTCACCCTTGCCGACCAGGACGGGCAGCCATTCACCCTTAGCGCCGCGCGCGGATCCTGGCTGGTGCTTTACAGCTACCCCAAGGACAACACGCCGGGTTGCACCCAGGAGGCCAAGGATTTCAGCTGCCTTGCCAGGGAATTCGCCCAGGCGGGTGCACAGGTGCTGGGCATCAGTCCGGACAAAGCATCCAGCCATCGGCGCTTCATCGCCCAGCAGGAACTGGAGTTGCGCCTGCTGTGCGACGAGGACCACTCCATGCTGGAGGCCTGGGGTGCCTGGGGCTTGAAGAAGTTCATGGGCCGGGAATACATGGGCGTGGTGCGCAGCACCTGGATCGTGGATCCCCAGGGACGGGTGGCCGCCCTGTGGAGCCAGGTGAAGGTGAAGGAACACGCCGCCGAGGTGCTTTCCCGGCTGACGCTCCTTCAACAGGGTTGATCCATGCCTGAACTGCCCGAAGTGGAGACGGTGGCGCGCCAGCTGAAAGAGCAGGTGCTGGGCCGTGAAGTGCGAGGTCTGCAGGTGCTGGACGAGCGCCTGTCCCACCTACGCCAGTCCCACTCTCTTCTGCTTGGCGCCCGGATTCAGGACTCCCGCCGCGTGGGCAAGCAGGTGGCGCTTTCCCTGGCCTGCCGGGACGGGCGGCAGCGTTGGCTGCTGGTGCATCTGCGCATGACCGGTCGCCTGCTCCTTGTGGAGGAGGCTAGCCCGGCGCGCACCCGTTGCAGACTGGAGCTGGATGAGGGGGCCTTGTGTTTCGCGGACAGTCGGCGCTTTGGAACCATGGTGGTGGTGGAGGAAGAGGCCGCCCTGGAACCGCCGGGTCTGGATCCGCTGGACCAGGGCTGCACGCCCAATCGCTTGAAGGAAATGGCCGCTTCCTGCGCGGCGCCGCTGAAGTCATGGCTCCTGGATCAGCATCGCATCACCGGGCTGGGGAACATCTACGCCTGCGAGATCCTGCACGCCGCGGCATTGAGTCCCCACCGGCCGGCTTCCTCGGTCACGCTGGAGGAATGGCGCCGCCTGCACCGGCACATGCGCCGCATTCTGGTGAAGGCCATTGAGCTATGCGGCACCACTTTTTCAGACTTTCAGGACAGCAGGGGTGTGGAAGGCTCCTTCGGCGCTCTGCTTGAGGTCTACCGTCGCCAGGCCCTGCCCTGCAATCGTTGCGGTGGCACGGTGGTGCGCGAGACCCAGGCCCAGCGCGGAACCTATTGGTGCCCTGGTTGCCAGGGCTGATTATCCGGGAGGATGGCATGCGGCGTGATCTGGATTTCCGCTCCGACACCTTCACCCTTCCTGACGCAGGCATGCGCAGGGCCATGGCCGAGGCCGAGCTGGGCGACGATGTCTTCAACGAGGATCCCACTGTCCATCGCCTGGAGGAGAAGGTGGCCGCCCTCTTCGGCCGTGAGGCCGCTTTGCTGGTGCCCACCGGAACCATGGCCAACCTCATTGGCGTGGGCGTGCATTGTGGTCGGGGTGACGAGGCGGTGATGGAGCGGCGCACTCATTCCTTCACTTATGAAACGGGCGGCATCAGCGGGCTGCTGGGCGTCCTGCCCGCCGTGGTGGATTGCCCGGAGGGCTGGCTGGGGCTGGAGGGGCTGGAAGGAGCCATCCGTGGAGACAATGTGCACTGGCCCCGCACCAAGCTGGCCCTGGTGGAGAACACGGCCAATCTCAGCGGAGGCAGGGTGGTGCCCCTGGACCACATGGTTTCCCTGCTTGCGCTGTGTCACCGCCGTGGCCTGGCCCTGCATGTGGATGGCGCGCGCATCTGGAACGCCGCCGTGGCCAGTGGCATGAGCCTGGCGGACTATGGCGCAGCGGCGGACAGCCTGTCCTGCTGCCTGTCCAAGGGTCTGGGCTGTCCGGCGGGATCGCTGGTGGTGGGAGACCGCTCGCTGGTGGAGGAAGGGCGTCGTCTGCGCAAGATGCTGGGTGGCGGCATGCGCCAAAGCGGCGTATTGGCGGCGGCCGGACTTTATGCGCTGGAGCACTTCTTGCCGCGTCTGGAAGAGGACCATCACATGGCCACGCGTCTGGCCAGGGTGCTGCGCATGGTGCTGGATGAAAGCTGTGAAGTGGTGGAGCCGGAGACCAACATGGTGCTGGTGCGCACGGTGGAGCCGGATTTGACTCTTCAGTTGGTGGACAATTGGGCTTCCCACGGCATGCGTGTGTTGACCCTGGGCGCCACCACCATCCGGCTGGTCACTCATCACGACCTGCCCGCGGATGCGCCGGAGCAGGTGCTGGAGCGGCTGTCCTGATGTCTAAACGGTGAAGCGGCGCACGGCGGCCACCAAGCCCTGGGCCACACCCGCCAGGCTTGCCGCTGCCTGCTGAAGGCCCTGGGCGTCGGTGCTCGAGCGCGTGGCCGCTTCCTGCACCTGGCTCGCCGATGTGGAGATGGACGCGGATCCTGCCGCTGCCTCCTCCAGGTTGTGTCCGATCTCGGAAGTGGTGGCGGCCTGCTCCTCCACCGCCCCGGCGACCACGGTCTGCAGCTCGTTCATGCGGGCAATGGCCTGGTTGATGCTGTCAATCGCCTCCACCGCCGTGCCGGTGTCCGCCTGAATCCTGGCCACCCGCGCGCTGATGCCCTCCGTGGCCCGCGTGGTCTCGGTGGCCAGGTCTTTCACCTC
>CAIWAD010000096.1 GCA_903910645.1 uncultured bacterium
GCCGCCATGCTGCAGATGCAGGTCCAGACAGCTACCCCGGTGGGCCGGCGCGAAACGGGATCGGCTGCCCCGGGAAGTGGCCCGGCAGGCCACCACCGCCACCTGGGCGGGGCCATAGCCATCGGCGGCTTCCTCCAGCGCGGCGTGTCCCGTGCGGCTGCGCAGGCGCAGGGTGGGCCAGCGCAAGGGACGGAACACGGTCCGGATAGGCTGAGGACGCCCGCCCCGAGGCAACCCATGCATGGACAACACCAGCAGTCCCAAGCCCAGGCAAAGCCACCACACGGTCATGGCAGCCTCCCGGCCAACAAGCTTTCCACGCCCTTGGCCAGCAACAGCAGGCTGGCCACCACCATCAAGCGGAAGGGCAGGCCGGCCAGGGCTTCCGGCTGGCGATTCAAGCGACACTTCTCCCCGGCGCCAATAAGCAGGGCCAGCACCAGCCAGGATGCCACCCCGATGGCCAGCACGCGCAGCTCCGTTGAAAGCAGTCCTGGCCAGTGGCCTCCCCACAGTTCGGGTCGGGACCAGAAGAGGGGAAGGGGAAGAAGCACCAGCCATAGATCCAGGCCGGGGCGGGGCGCAGGACTAAATCGGCGATACAGTTGCAGCAGCAGCAAGGGCGCCAGCACCTGCGCCAAGAGCCAGGGCCAGGCCTCCAGCCCCGCGGGCATGGGCCCCTGCAGGGAGGGCGCCTGACGCAGCAGCCAGGCCGTGCCGGCCACGCCCAGCGCGTACAAGAGCAACTGCCAGCCCTGCCAGCGCAGAGTGGGATAGCGCGTGTCCTCCGCCAGCAGAGGAAGAACCGCGCAGGCAAAGACCAGAATCAGCAGGGGATGGGCATCAAAGGCCGGCATGGCTGGCCTCCCCGCCGTGGCGTCCGTGCCATCGTCTCCACAGGACAAGGAAAAGGGTGGCCAGCATGAGGCGTCCCCAGCCCTGGCCAAGCAAGCGCTGGGCGTCCGGGGCCCCCAGACGGGAGAGCCAGCCTTCAAGTCCACCCGCCAAGGCCAGCACGGCCAAGGACAGGGGCAGGAAGCAAGCCGCTTGCACACCCAGCCGACGACGATCCCGGGCATTCCCCGCCTGCCTCCCCAGCAACACATGGAAGGCCCCGGCATGGATCCACAAGGTCAGGCAGAGTTCCACCAGAGGCAGGGGCTGTGGCTGGCCAAGGCGCACCAACAGATACTGCGCGCCCATCAATTCAAGCGGCAACAGGATCAGGAGAACCAGCAAAGGCCAGGGAAGCAGGCGCGTCGATTCCGCGGGAGGCTTCACCTGCGCCAGAGCCAGGGCATGCAAAGGCAAGAGCAGGAGCACCACGCCCCACAGGACAGGATCGCCCCTGAGCAGCAGGGCTGGCCCCAAAAAGGAGACGGTGATGGCCAGATCCAGGGCTTTCATGCCAGCCCCCTGGGCACCAGGATGCGATCCAGCCAGGGCACCAAGAGACCCGCGCCCAGCGCCAGGCCCCAGAAAGCGCAGCTGCTTTGACCCCACACCAGCAAGGCCACCAGTCCCAGGGCCACGCCAAGGCCGTAAGCGAATTTTGCCAACTGGCCAAGAGGAGTGGTGACGGGATCAGAGGCGAACACGGAGATGAGCAGGAGCAGGCCCGTTCCCTTCACATACAAGGCAGGCAGCATCCAGGCCCCGGCTGGGCCTCCTGCCGCCAGCAAGAGGGCGGGAGGCAGAACCAGAAGAATGGAGGCGGGGATGCGCCAGTCCACCAGACGGGCGGTGAACAGCCAGCACAGGCCGGGCAGCAGGGCCAGCAGCGACACCTCGCCCATCAAGCCCGGCAAGCGGGGCCAGAGCAGATGATCGGCGCCGGCTGCGGCCAACAGATCCTGGGCGTGGCGGATAAGATCCAGCCGCTCTCCGGCGGGCCATCCGGCGGGAAGGGGGGGCAGCGCTCCCGACAAGAGCTCCTGAAGAACAAGGTAGGTGCGGTGCAGAAGAGGCAGGGGATCCTGCGCTGCCAGCCCTTCCCAGAAACCTGTGCCCCGCCAGCTCCAGGGCTGGCGCCACGCGCTTTCCAGCGCGCCTGGCGCTCCCAGGGACAAGATCAGCCGGCCAGTCAGGGCGGGGTTGAGCAGGTTGCCGCCCAGTCCTCCCATCAGCTGGCGTCCCACCAGCGTTCCCAGCATTCCACCAGCAAAAGCCCAGCCGGGGGCCAGGGCGGGCGGCAGGGTCAAGGCCAGCAGCAGGCCACTCAGTACCGCGCTTCCGTCCGCGAAGAAGCGGGCCTTTCCCCACAACAGCCCACCCAGGCCTTCGCCCGCAAGGGATCCGAGCACGCAGGCCAGCAGAACCAACAGCGCGGGACCTCCATAGGCCGCCACAGCCAGGGCTGCCACGGGGCTCAAGGCCAGCACCACTCTCCACATGATGGAACCGGTGCGACCGCGTCTGCGCACCAGTGGCGCGGGACCCAACAGTAATTCAGGCGCCATGGCGGGCCTCGCGCAGCAGATGGCGACCCTTGCGCAGGCTGTGCCCCAGTTCCAACCGGCTGGGGCAAATCCATGAACACAATCCACAGTCCACGCAACTTTCCAGACCCAGGCGGCGGGCATCCCCCACGCGCCCCTCCTCCACCAGGCGGGCCAGACGCACGGGGGTCAGACGCAGGGGACAGATATCCAGGCACTGCCCGCAGCTGATACAGGGGCCTTCCGCCCAACTGGGCAAGGCAGGATCCGGCAGGAAGCCCAGGGCCAGATGTCCGGGCAGCAAGGGTTGGTCGGGATCCAGCAAGGGCGAGGCCGTGAGGGGATGCCCGTCCAGCACCAGCTCCCGCGCATGGTGGGGATCCCGTCCCAGCGCCGTGAGCAAATCCCGCAAGGGCGTGCCCGGCCACACCTCCGCCAGAACGGAAGAGCCTGCGGCTTCAGGCAGGTGGCGAGTGCCGCGCCAGCTCTGCACTTCAATCGGAAAGGGCCCCGGGCAGGCCTGGCTGAGCTGACCCTCAATGGCCAGAAGACGGCCCAGACCGCACACCAGGACGCCCTGGGAGGCAAGGGTGCGCCGGGGTGATGGAAAGGGCAGTCCCGCCGCGCAGAGCGCCAGTCGCCCCTGGCTCCAGGGATGCCCGCCCGCCACGCTGTGGGCCTTGGCCGGCAGAAGCGAGGACAGTCGCGCCACCAGGCGTGAGGCGGATTCGCGCCGGGAAGGCGCATGCAGCACCATGGCATCGCGCAGATCCCGCAGACGGCACAGGGCAGCCACTGCGGCCTCCAGCCTGGCGCTTTCAACCTCCAGGAGGGCGGCGTCCAGGGCGGGGGCCTGGGACAGGGCCATGATCACCAGGCGGCTGCCCGGCGGCAACAGATCGAGCTCCAGGTCCAGAGGCAGGCCTTCCTCGCCCTCCAGCCCCATGCCGGAGAGGCGCTCGCGCAGGGCCGGACCCTCAAGGTGACGCCAGGCGCCTTCACGAGGGGCCGAAAAATCCAAACCCCCCAGCTCCACGCAAGGCAGGGGCAGGGGGCCGGCAGCTTGGGCGAAAATGGAAGGCAGGCTCACCGGCCGCACGGACAGGGCTTCCACCCTTCCGCCAAGGGGAGAGCGCAAGCCCCGGGCACCAATGCCAAGGGGACGGGAAAGAATCTGTCCCGCATGCACCTTGTCACCCACCCGGACCACCGCCTCCGACTGTTCTAGACGGGTAAGACGCAGGGGCAGCACCAGGCGCGTGGGACGCACCTGAACCCGCTCCCCTTCCCAGGCGGGAGCCAACGGCAGCGCCACTCCGGCGCGGGGCATGGCCTTGCGCAGTGGGATCACGCGAAAACTTTCAACTCCTGGACGAATTCCTTCACATCCTGGAAACGGCGGTACACGCTGGCGAAGCGGATGTAGCCCACCTCGTCGAAGCTGCGCAACTCGTCCAGCACCAATTCGCCCAACTCGCTGGAGCTGATTTCACCGGTGGCGGCGCCGCTGGCCAGAATGGCCCGCTCGATGCGTGCCAGCAGCTCGCGGATCTCCTCCTCCGTGTGTGGGCGCTTGATAAGGGCGCGCTCCAGGCCGCGCCCCAACTTCACACGGGAGAAAACCTCCCGGCTGCCATCACTCTTCACCACCGTCAGCTGGGTGCTTTCGATGTACTCATAGGTGGTGAAGCGCGCCGCGCAAGCCGTGCACTCCCGCCGCCGACGGATGGCGCTGCCATCCCGGGCGGGACGGCTGTCCATGACGCGGTCCTCTTCATGGCCGCAGGACGGGCACTTCATGCTTCAGGATAAAGAGGATAGGCGGCGGCCAGCTCACGGGCGGCGGCGCGCACGCGGGCCAGCTCCTCCGTGTCCCTGGCGCCGCGGATGGCGCGGTCGATGAAGCCCGCGATGGCGCGCATGGCATCCTGGCCCATGCCCCGGCTGCTCAGGGCCGGCGTGCCAATGCGGATGCCGCTGGTGATGAGCGGGCTGCGCTGGTCGAAGGGCACCATGTTCTTGTTCACCGTGATGCCCGCCTCCTCCAGCGCCCTCTCCGCGGCCTTGCCGCTGATGTCCAGAGCGCTCAAGTCCACCAGGATGAGGTGGTTGTCCGTGCCGCCGCTCACCAGCTGATGGCCACGCGCCACCAGCTCTTCGCCCAGGGTGCGGGCATTGGCCTTCACCTGGCGGATGTAGTCGCCGAAGGCCGGCTGCAGGCATTCGCCCAGCGCCACGGCCTTGGCGGCGATGACATGCATCAAGGGACCGCCCTGCACGCCGGGCATGACCACGCCGTCCACGATCTCGCTCTGCTGCTTCACGCGGCCGCTCTTGGCGGCAACTTCACCGTGCACATTGTCGTAGTCATGGCCCATCAGGATAAGGCCGCCCCGCGGGCCGCGCAGGGTCTTGTGGGTGGTGGAGGCCACCACATGGGCGTGGGGCAGGGGGCTTTCGTGCTCGCCCACGGCCACAAGGCCGGCGATGTGAGCCATGTCCACGAAGAAGAAAGCGCCCACCTCGTCGGCAATGGCGCGGAAGCGGGCGAAATCAATGGCGCGGGGATAGGCGCTGGCGCCCGCCACGATCATGCGCGGCCGCTCCCGGCGGGCCACTTCCGCCACCTGGTCGAAATCAATGCGTCCCGTCTCGCGATTGACGCCGTAGGAGACGAAACGGTAAAGACGGCCGGAGAAATTCACCGGACTGCCGTGGGTCAAGTGGCCGCCGTGGGCCAGGTCCATGCCCAGCACCGTGTCGCCGGGCTTGATGAAGCTCATGTAGACGGCCATGTTGGCCTGGCTGCCGCTGTGGGGCTGCACATTGGCCACCTCGCACTGGAAGAGGCGCCGTGCGCGCTCCCGGGCCAGGTCCTCCACATCATCCACCACCTCGCAGCCGCCGTAGTAGCGCTTGCCAGGATAGCCCTCGGCGTACTTGTTGGTCATTACGCCGCCCTGGGCCTCCATCACGGCGCGGGAGGTGAAATTCTCGCTGGCGATCATCTCCAGTGTGCCGCGCTGGCGCTCCAGTTCGCGCAATTGCAGGGCGTGGACTTGGGGATCCTGCTGTTGTAGCGTCTCCATGTATGGCTCCTTAGCAAGCAGTCAACTGGTGCAACAATTCAATACGGCGCTGGTGGCGCCCGCCCTCGAAGGCGGCGGCCAACCAGGCCTCCACAATGGCCAGGTTTTGTTCCATGCCGCGCAAACGGGCGGCCAGCACCAGACAGCGGGCGTCGTTGTGCTGCCGGCTCAGGATGCCCTGCTCGACCTCCAGGCACAGGGCCGCGCGCACGCCCTTCACCTTGTTGGCGCTGATGGACGCGCCAATGCCGCTGCCGCAGGCCACCACCGCCAAATCCAATTCCCCGGACGCCAGTGCCTGGGCGCAAGGAACCACGAAGGCCGGGTAGTCGCAGGCTTCAGGGGAGTGGGGACCGAAGTCCCGCACCATGGCGCCCTGCTCTTTCAGAAAGGCACACAGGCGGCCCTTCAAGTCGAAGGCGGCATGGTCGGAGGCAATGCCAATTATTGGAGCAGCCACTGGTAGCACACCTTTCGCGCCTGATCGTAATGGTTGAAGAAGCGGTCCTCCGCCGTGGGCAGAAGATCCACCACCTGCGACCGCCTGCGCTGCACCTGCGTCGCCAGGGCCTCGTCCTGGATCAGGGCGCACAAGTCGTCCACCTGCTGGCCAATCAGCTTGTCGTCGAAATCCGCCTCGGCGGCGCGGCACTCCCGCAATGCCGCCAGATGGATGTCCGCCAGCAACAGGCGGGCCGCGTCCGCTTCGCCCTCCACACCCAGCGCCTTGCGCGCCCATGGCAGGGCCTCGCGGGCCTGTCCGGCCGCCAGCAGGAGGCGACCAATCCGTAGGTCCAGATCCTGCCGCCGGGGTCGGGCCAGGGCCACCCGGGACAAGTCAACAGCCGCTTCCCCGGACTTTCCCAACTCCACGCGAATCAGCCCGCTGGCCTCATGCACGGGGGGAAGATCATCGCCCTCTTCATCCTGTCCCAGCCATTCCAGTGCGCGCGAAAGCATGGCCGCATCCTCCGCCGCCAGGGCGCACAAGGCCAACTCCAGCCGCGCCTCACCGGTCTTCGGCACGCCCGCGGAAAGCCCCTGTCGCCACAGCGCAAAGGCCATGCCCGGCTGGGAACGCAGGTCTTCCACCACTGGCCACAAGGGAAGACCGCCCGCATCTTCCAGAGCCACGGCCACCGCCGTTTTCAGCCACATGCCCCAGGCGCCGCTTTCCCCATCCCGGCGCGCCTCGGCCAACAAGGTGGGAAGGGAGGCTCGCAGCACGCGCTCCGCCACCTGCACCTGTCCATCCTGTGCAGGAAGACGGGTCGGCTCAGGCGTGGTGGGCAACACCAAGGGCGGCCGGGCGGGAGTGCAGGCCAGGGCCAGCAGAAGTGCCGCCATGTGAACGCCTGCCGCCCAGGTGCCTAGTAGCGAGGCCGCACGAACCACAGGTCTCTTGCCCCCAGCCCCATGCGCAGCTTCACAAACTGGTCATCCAGACTGCCGTCTCCGCTGCGGCCACCTTCCACCGCCACATCCAGCCAACTGCCAAAGGCCTTCAAGGGAATTCCCGCGCCCAGACTGAGGCTCAGGCTTTCCACCGTGTTCCATTGGGCCGAATTGTCCGGACGAAGGGTCAGACGACGGGCGTACCACTCTTGCCAGCGCAGGCCGGCGCGCCAGGTGGTCCGGCGGTACCAGGAGGCATTGAAATCCCGGCTGGCCGGCAGATCCACGCCCAGGGCGACGCCCTTGGGATGGTCCACCCGGCCGTCCTCTTCCAGCACCGTGGAGCCCATGGGCACCCTGGACCAGTCCTGCACGCGGGCATCCAGCAGCCAGGTGGCCGTTCCCTTGCGCCAGGCCAGGCCAAGGGCCAGATCCCCCGGCAGATGGGCGCTGCGGATGGCGCTCTCCTGGTCCTGGTCGTTGCCCCGATTTTCCCGGTCCACGGTAAGGTCCGCCGCCGTGGAAGGCGCCCACACCAGACCGGCGGACAAGGCCGGATTGGCCTGCCACTGCAGACCCAGCCGTGGCTGCAGACCCAAGAGGCTGTGGCGCGTGTCCACCCAGCTGTCATAGGGCGGGGCGCTGGCGGGATAGAAGAGTTTCCATTCCTCAAGCAGGCTGCCGAAGACCAGACCTGCCTCCACACCCACCCGCAGCGAAGGCATGGGCGAGGTGGCACTCAAGGTCAGGGCCGCCCGGGACAGTCCGCCCTTGCCGCGCAGGGACTCCAGATAGCTCCGCGCCTGGCTGTCCACGCCGCTGCGCGTGACCAGATAGTCCGCCTGGCTCAAGGAAAGCAGGGAGAGCCCCGCATGCATGTCCTTCCATCCCAGGGGGAAGGCCAGGGCCCAGCTGTCGAAGGAGCCGCTGCTGAAATCCTGGCCAAGGCCGTCCTCGCTCACATGGGAGCGGGCGGCGCTGAAGTCCATCTGGAAGCGCGTGAGGCGCCCGGCATGCTGGGCGGCGGGATTCACCACACCCAATCGCGTGCTGTCCAGCAGGGCCAGTCCGGTACCGCCGCGCCCGGCATCGGCGGTGGTGGCCGGCCAAAGGGGTTCGCCCCAGGGCGTGCGTGTCAAGGGCCCGGCGGCGTGCAGGGGAAGAGTGGCGGCCAATCCCAGGCCCGCCAGCAGAAGATGGCGCATCATTCCTGCCCCCAGCTGTCCGGGGCCCGACTGACGGACCACTGCATCTTCACCGAATCCCCCAATCCCACCTGGCGCAGCTGCAGGCTGTTGTAATCATCCAGCTTCAGCGCAAAGACCAGGCTGTCCGCCCGGTGCAGGGTGTCGTCATTCACCCACACCCGGCGCAGGAAGGGCGTGATATTGAAGCGCAACTCGGTGGCGCCCTCCTCCAGGATGTCCGTGGCCGTAAGGCGGACGGATTCCACATCCACCCCTTCCGGCCGGTAATCCGCTGGATCGTAGAAGTAAAGGTTGGCCTTGGCGCCCGTGGCATTGTACGACGCTCCGCCCAGCGGCACGCGCAGCCAGGCTTCCGTGAGGGTGGCGGCCAGGGGATCGTAGTCCTCGTCCGTGCTGTCCGGCGGGAAAGGCGGCAGGCGCAGCAACTGCTGGGCAGCCCAGCCCGTGCTCAGGGTGCGGCCGGCAGAGGCGTCGTGCACCACGGAGGTCTGCCAGGTGGCCGTGACAAAACTGGTGTCCGCATCGGTGGCGCTGCGCGTGTTCACGAAGCGCACGCGGGGACGCAATTCACTGGTGAAGCCCGCCGCCAACATGGGCACAAAGCCCTGCTGTCCAGGCCGCGCACGCATCACCAGCCAACGGGCCGTGGTGTCCGCCGCCTGGAACCAGGCCGCCGGAATCTGGCGATAGGTGAAACGGCCGCCGGCGGGGCTGCCATCGTCATCGAACACCATGTCCGCATCGCTGAC
>CAIWAD010000097.1 GCA_903910645.1 uncultured bacterium
AGGGTGAAGCTGGCACAGCGCTCTTTCCCTTGTCCATTGCGCGCTGATCTTGGCCCGCTCCCGCCCATTCCTCATCTTCCACCCACACGCAGCTGGAGAGTGCCTATGGACGAAGCCGAGCTCATCCGCCGGGCCCAGGAGGGCGAACATGCAGCCTTCGAGGGCCTCATGCGCATGCATGAACGACGCATCCTGGCCCTAATCCGCACGTTCATCCGCACTCCCGACGACGCGGCGGATGTCTTCCAGGAAATCTGGCTGCGCGTCTTCATGGGCATGAAGCGCTTTCGTCTGGAAGCCACCTTCTATACCTGGCTTTACCGTATCACAGTCAATCGTTGCATCACTTGGCATGATCAGTATGGACGCCGGGAAAAACTTCATAGTCGACCGGTGGAATCGGTGGATGACGACGATGAATGGCTGGAACGCACCATTTTCCTGCAAGGTATTCGAAAATCAGAAGAGACTGAGGATCACCATAAGGCCGCGCAGCTTCAAAAAATCTGGGCCGCCGTTGAAACCTTAAACGCGAAACAGCGACTGATCTTTTCCCTTCGCTACCAGCATGGTTTACAGGTGAAGGAAATCGGCGAGATCTTCGACATGCCCGAGGGCACAGTGAAAATTCTGGCCTTTCGCGCTGTCCGGCACATTCGCGACCAACTAAAGGATGAAATGGCATGAGTGCCCCTTGGCAACCCAGCGAGGCGGATTGGTTGCAAGCGCTGGAAGGAAATCTGCCACCTCTGCGCCAGGCGCAGTTTCAGGCTTGGCTGGATGCCCATCCCCAGGAAGCCCGCGAACTGCGCGAGCTGCAGGAACTGGAGGCGGATCTCAATCTGATGCCCCTTCCTTCCATCCCGGAAACGGAACTGAATGCAGCCCATCAACGGGTCATGGACGCCGTGGCCCACGCGGCCCAGGCCCCCCTTCCTTCCTCAGGTAAGGTCATCTCCCTCCAGCGCTGGGCCTGGCTTCCCGCCGCCGCCGCCGCGCTTGTGGTGGGGGTGCTGCTGGGTCGGCAGGGCATGCAACCCACCGCGCTGCCTGCTGCTGGTGGAGGTCGGACACGCCTGGCCACGGTGGACGGTGTTGTGGAAGCCAGTACCGCCAGCCCCAGCAGCCGCACGCTGGATGTGCAGGATCTGGCGGTGGATTCCCGCAGTGGCGTGCGTATCCGCCTGCAGGAAACCAACAACTATGAAATCAACGGCTCCACCGCGGATGAGGATGTGCAAAACACCTTGAGCTACATCGTGCGCAATGACCGCGAAGCGGAGCGGCGGCGCACGGCCATCCAACTGCTGGACAAGCATTGCAGCGGACAGGATGTCTGCCAGGTGCTGGTTTACGCCATGACCCAGGATCCGGTGAGCGATGTGCGTCGTGAAGCCGCCCTGGCTCTGCAGGACGATCAGCAGGACAGCATGGTGCATCAGTCCTTTTTGAAGATGATGGTGGAGGATCCGGCGCCGGATCTGCGGCGTCTGGCCGAAGCGGCGTTGAAGGACCATGAAGCAGGGCCGGCCCAGCCGGTGGGACGCTAAGGAGGACCCATGAAGCTGAGGATCACATTGGCGGGCATGGCCTTCGTTGGCGCCTCACAGGCTTTTGGCGCCCAGAGCCATTTCCTGAAAGACATCACCGTCCAGGCAGGGGACACGCTGGACGGGGATCTTAGCCTCTACCGCGGCACCCTTCAACTGGATGGCGCGGTGAAGGGCAATGTGGCCATCATGTTTGGAGACTGCCGCCTGGGTCCACGCGCCTTCATCGATGGCAATCTGGCGGTGGTGCACGGGCAACTGGCCATGGACGATTCCGCCCGGGTGAGCGGCCGCATTTCTCAAAAGGATTTCCTGGCCCGTGGAGCCGGTGAAGGCCCCAGCACACCCTTCGCCATGGAGGAGGTGGAGCTGGACGGGGAAAGCGCCCAGGCGCCCCAATCCGCGGAACAGGAGGCGGACAGCAGCCTCAGTTGGTTGCAAGTCAATGGCTGGTCCTGGAAAGGGAGCGGGAAAGAAGAGCCTTTCTTCTCCTTCAACCGTGTGGCGGGCTTGCAGCTTGGCATGGAGTTCCGTGGCGGGCGCAGCCCCGTCAAGGGCAAGAAGCTGATGGACTTGACAGGGTTTGGGGCTTACGCTTTCGCCGCACATCGGCCGGAATGGCGCCTGAAGCTGCGCCGTCGCCTGGTGGATAGCGGGCGCCTTTATCTGGCGGCGGGCTTGCACCGCATGACCGACACCCAGGATCGCTGGCTCTTGTCCAGCAAGGAGAATTCCCTGGCTGGATGGCTACTCAAGCGGGATTATCGAGACTACTATGACAACCAGGGCTTTCTGGCTGAAGTGGGCGGTTTCATGCTGGAAGACCTCCTGCATGTG
>CAIWAD010000098.1 GCA_903910645.1 uncultured bacterium
CCAGCGGTTCTCCGCCAATTCCAGCAGCACGGCGGCGCTGTCTTCGGCACTGAGCATGCGCGGCAAGCCCAACAAGTCCCGGGCGGCATTGGCCACGGGAGACATGGGCCATTTGTCCAGCAATTCCCGCAGGCCGCTGCGGGCACTGGAATCCGCTCCCTGATCAAGCTTCAAGCGTGCGGCGGCAAACTGCGCCCTGGACAACTGTTCTCCAGTGGCCACGGGGTTGTCACAAAGCAAAGCCAGCAGACTGTCTGCCTGGGAGGCGCGACCCAGACGCTGCAGCAGGACTTCGCTTAGATAGAAACGCTGGTCGAAGGCCAGACGGCTCAAACTGTCCGCCTCCGCGCCAAGGCGCAGGCTGTCAATGCTGGGTTTGCGGCTAAGGGTGTCCAGCACTGCCGCCACCCACAGGGAATCCTCACGCTTGCGCAATCCTTGTTCCATGGCCAATCGCAGGCTGTCGGCCTGTTGGGCTTCCCGCAGGCTGTCCGCCCTGGCGGCATCCCGTTCCTTGCGCTGGAAATTGAAGAGCCGGTTGCGACCACCTTTGCGGCCTTCCGGTTCCCTGGCCACCTGAAGGCTGTCCGCCGGCTTATGCTGGGGCGCAGTGGCCAGTGCCAGGCTGTCCAGCGCCATGGCACTGTCAGCTGCTGCCTTCAGGCCCTTCAAACTGTCCGCCACCAGGCTGTCCCGACGGGCGCGCAGGGATGGCAGAAAACTTCGCGCCAAGGTGAGCCGGGCACTGTCGGGATGCAGGGCCGTCCGGCGCTGGGTCCATAGGTCGTCCAGGCGACGGATTTCCTTGCGGCTCTTGTCCAGGGTCTCCAATAGGGCAAGCTGCCGCGTGCTGCTGTCCGCCCAGGCACTTCCCTGCTTTTCACTGGCCGTGCGTTTCAGATAGGTGCGGGCACTGTCCAACTGATCATCCACCACCAGATAGCTGCGTCCCAGGCTGTAGGCGGCGGCGGCTGAACTTTCCGTGCGGGGGAAATCCTTCAGGATTAGAGCCCAGGTGCTGCGGGCCTCGGGAAGTTGGCCCTGCCTTTCCTTCAGCCAGCCTTCGCGCAAATCCAGGGCATGGCGCTCTTCATAAAAGCGTTCATCCTTGCGCAGCCTGGAAACGCGCCTTTCTACCTGGTCCAGGCGTCCCAAACGCAGGCTGTTGTCCAGCGTGCCCAGCCAGGAGCGGAAGAGCAGGGAGTGGGCGGGGCGATATCGGCGCACTGCATTGTAATGGCGCAGGGCATCCTCCCAGCGGCCCTCCTCCTCCAGCGTGGCGGCCATGTCCGCATTCAGATCCGCCTTGTCGCGGAAGCGCGCCTCCTCCAGGGAACGACCAAGCACCTCCAGCAGACGGTCCCGGGACTTCTCTTCCCGATAGAGTTCGGCATACACGCGCAGGGCTTCCGTGCGGTCGGTGCGCTCCAGTTCCGCCAGGTCCATGCGGGCCAGGTCTGACAGGCAGTCGTCCTCACGCCCAAGCGCCAAATAGCTCCGCGCCCGCCAGATGCGTGCCCGGGGCAACAGGGGCGAATCGGGATAGCTGGCTTCCAGTTCATCAAACTTGCGGATGGCCCGGTGGTGCTGATCCAGGCGGTAGTAGCATTGTCCAATGAGCAGAACCGTGTCATCCACCCAGCGGGAATCGGGGTAGAATTGCAAGAGCTTGGAGCTGATCTTCAGGCAGTCGTCATAATTGCTACGCGCCGCTTTGGCGCCGCTGGCACCTTCCAGAGTGGCCTCGCCTTTGCGGTAAGCCTTTGAGGCGTTGTAGTAGGTGTTGAAGTATGCGCCGCAACCAGCGCCCAGGAGCAACAGCGCCAGGGCCAGCCGCAAAACAAGGGCGCTCCCCATCCTGCCCATTCGGGCCATCACGCCTCCTCCACCAGGGCGGGAAGGGCCCGCATGGCGCCTTCCGCGATCCACAAGTCACCGGATTCCACACCTTCCGGCCGGGGGTTTACCACCACCACAGGCACCGAACGCCGCCTGGCCATGGGGAGCAGTCCCGCCGCAGGCCAGACCACGGCTGAAGTTCCCACCGCCAACAGTAGATCCGCCTGCCGGGCCCAGCTGTCCATGCACTCCACATGAAGCGCCGAAAGGGATTCGCCAAACCACACCACGGACGGCCGCAAGCGGCCACCGCATGGGCACAGGGGAACAGCTTCCGCTCCAATCTGTTCCGCAGCACAGCCATTCCCGCAGCGCTGACAATGGGCACGATCCAGGCTGCCATGCAGGGCCAAAAGCCCGTGCCCAGTAGCGCCCGAATCTCCATAGGCGCGCTCCAGCAGACCATCCACATTCTGGTTCAGCACCAGCATGCTTTCACCCTTCCGCAGGGCAAGGGCTGCAAGCGCCTGATGTCCCGCATGGGGCATGGCCGCTCGTGCCGCCTCCATGCGCAGTCGGTACCATTCCCACACCAGGGCCGGGTTCCGCGCGAAGGCTTCCGGGCTTGCCAGATCCTCCGGCCGATGCTTCCTCCATAAACCCTGGGCATCCCGAAAAGTGGGCAGGCCCGCCTCCCGGGAAAGGCCGGCCCCCGTGAGCACCAACAGCTTCCTTGAAGCCTGGATGGCAAGGGCCGCTTTGCGAAGCTCCGCCTGCATCAGCGCAGCAGAACCAGGCGCGTCACAGTTCGTTCAGGACCCACCTGCAGTTCCGCCACATATAGCCCGCTGGCCTGTCCACCCAGATCCAGGGAGACGGCGTGCCCGCCTGCCGCCAGGCGTCCAAGGGAAAGATCCCGCACTCGCTGCCCGGCCACATTCCACACCTGCAGGCGTGCCTCGCCGGCTCGGGGCAGATCCAGTTCCAGCAATGTGGCTGGATTGAAGGGATTGGGCCGACTGCGCATGACCAGCGTGGCGGGTTGCAAAGGTTGCGGCGTATCCACCCCCACCAAAGTGCCTTCATCCAGCCAGGGCAGGATGCGTCCCAACACCGTTTGCAGGGAAAGCAAACTCCCCGCGCCATGGGCGGATTCCAGGCTGCAGCCCGCTACCAGCAGACGGCCGCCGTTCCAGGCGGGATCCTCCCGGCGCAGCACGGCGGTGGGACCGCTGCTGCCCCACCGGGCCACGGGCTGGCTGCCGGCGCGGGCCACCAGTCCCTGGGCGGGCATTTCCTGGTTCCAGGCTCCATTGGCGCCGGACAACAAAATGGACTCCATTTCCGTGAACAGGCCACCGGCGGAGATGCCGCGCAGCAGCGCAGCGCCCTCGTAGGATTCGCCGGGATCCGCCCCCAACAGGTTGCGGCCATTCTGGGTAAGGCCCTGCAACAGGTGCTGGCCGCTGAGCAACACATGGCCGCCCTGGCCCAGGTAAGTGCCCATGGCACCAATGTCAGCCGAACTTAAGGGCGATGCGGAAGCACCGGTCACCCACATGACGCGGGGATAGGCTGACAAATCCTGCGGGGCGGCGCTGCCGGCTTCCCGATGGCGCAGCTCGGAAGGCTGGCCCAGACCGGACAA
>CAIWAD010000099.1 GCA_903910645.1 uncultured bacterium
GTAGTTGTTGTTCTGGTCCAGGTCGGTCACCTGCTTCCATTGCACCAGGATCTCCGTGTCTCCCGTGGGCGTGGGACGCACGCTCTGGTCGTAAAGCACCAGCTGCAGCTCCTGCAGGGGCTGGCCGGTATTCTCCCACGCGTAGCGGTTGTAAGCGCGACTCCAGGACACCACCACGCGGCCCTCGGTGGCATCGTGGCGCCAAAAGACCGGCACATAGCTGCTGTCCGGGTAGTGGGGCTTCAGGTCGTCCCAATAGGCGGCAATGAGGTTGGGCGGACCCAGACTGCTGGGCAGGTTCCAATTGCGGAAGTCATCAATCCAGGTGTCCCCCAGGCTCACCCAGCCGTTGCTGCAGATGCTCAAGCGGCTGGAGCTGCGGCCATAATGAGTAATGGGAAAGGGCAGGTCGACGGTGGTTACACCGTCATCGCCCAACATCAACCGCGTGGCGCCGCTGCCTCCGTAGACGGGATCCAATTCCAGCCAGTCGTACTGGGGATGACCCTGCACATCGTAGTCGCCGCTCTCCACCGCGTAGTAGCCGTGGGCGTCTGGCCCAAACGGATCCTGGGGGGCCAGCGTGCCAATGGGAAGAGGCAGATCCAGCAAGGCCCTGCGCACGCCGTCCAGCGCTTCCAGCCGCACGGAGACAGCCTGGCCCGGGAAAAGACCCACGCCTCCCTCAAGTGCAAAGGAGAGTTGCGTGCTGGCCTCGCGCGGCAAGGCGGGAAGATCCGCCGCACCGGCCACCACCACCACGCGCGTGTCGCTGCTGAGCAGGGAAAGAACCGCGCCGGGCAGATCGTAGGCGCCGCTGTTGCGCAAGGTCACATCCAGCGTGTCCCTTTGATCGATGAAGAGCTGGTCTGCTCCTGAACGCCAGGAGGCCGTCACCAACTCCAGCGCCAGGTTGGAAACCGGCAGGCGTCCGTCCACCACGCCACTGTAGCCGCCCGCCGTCACATCCGCCACCAGATGCAGCACACCGGCGTTGGGGGCGTCCTCTGCCAGGCGGATGCGGAAGGCATCCACGCTGGTGGCATCCGCTCCAGCGCTCAGGGCCGGCGTGGCCAGGCTGCCATTCTCAATGGTGAACCAATCCGGCAGCACATCCCACTGGGAGGGATCGCGCAGGGTGGCCGTGCCCGCCGCCACGGCACCGCTCCCAGCGTTGCGCAGGTGCAGGCGCACATCCAGCACTTCGCCGGCGCGGTACTGGCCGTCCGCCACCTCCTCCGCCACATCCAGGCCAGTCAGCTCCAGCGCCTCCTGGACATTGCCCACGCTCAAGGTGAGCTGGGCGGGCAGGTGGTCCACATGCTCCGTGGTCAAGGTCAACAGCAGACCCGGGCTAAGTTGGGCGGGATCCAGATCCAGCAGCAAGTGGCCGTTGGTGGTTGCGCCGCGGGCCAGGAGCAGGCTGCCATCCAGGCCGCCCGTCAGGGTGACCAGCACGCCGTCCTTGGGCTGGCCTCCAGGGCCCAGCACATCCAGCTCCAGCACACCCTGGCCTGGAAGGATGGCCGCGGGGGCCTCCAGGGTCAGGGCCGTGGGCTGGCTGCGCCAGATCTTCAGATTGGCATCGCCCAGCACATTGTAGATGTGGAAATAGAAGTAGCTGCTGAAGCGATCCTCACGCTCCAACGGATAGCCCGTGTAGAGCTCCATTTTGCCGTTGTTCAGGGCGGGACCGATGCTGGTCATGCCCAGGTCGAAGATGGCGTTGAAGAAGCCGCTGCACACCGGGTTGTTGTACTGGGTGCGGGTGTGAAGATCGCTGGGCCCCACGAAGGCCACGCAGCCCCGGGGCAGGCCTGGATTGCCCAGCCGCGTGATCTTCTCGCCGAAACAGGGATCCTCCACCACCACATCGCCGGAACCCTGGCCGAAGGCGCCCGTCTGGCAGACGAAACTTCCCATCACCGGCATGCGCATGTAATTGGTAAGGGCTTCCACATCGTCGCGATCGTAGGCGGGGTAGATCCAGCCGTTGCTATTGGCCCAGCCACGGTAACTGACAATGCCGCGCCCCTGGTTGATGGCGGCGTTGATCTGGCTGCCGCCGTCCGTGGTGGGCGGGTAGAAGATGCTGTCCTGGCTGGTGATGGTGAAGCCGTTGGCGCGCAGCTTGTCAATGACCCAGCGGCTGGTCTGGTTGGGACTGATGGGCGGCGTGCCCGTGTCGCTGTAGTTGCAGCTAACCACCAGGCCCTTGGTGAGCCAGTCCAGGCTGCCCGAGAGATTGGGCGCCTTCTCATGGATCACATGTTTCTCCGCCATCACATAAAGCTGCTGGGCGTTGTCCACGCTGAAGCGGCCCACGAAGAGTTCGGGGAAGTAATCCTCGCCCTCCTGCAAGGCGTAGAAATGGTCGCTCACATCGTAGTCGCCGGTGTGGGCCTGCACCACACTGTCCGGGCAGGCCGTCGTGCCGTCCACATCGCCCACCAACAGCAGGTACTCGGGACGCAGGCTTTGCCACTGGTCGCGCATCCAGTCGCGCAGTGCGCCGAAGGAGATGCTGGTGCCGCCGCCGGGGATCTCATCGAAGGGCACCACACGCACATCGAAGCCCTTTTCACGCTTCCACTTGATGAACTCGTCCATGCCCGGATTGCCGCCGCCCAGATAGTTGGGCGATCCCGTGATGAGATACACGGGGAAGACGGACTCGTCCACGGCATCGTAGAACTGTCCATGGTTGGGCACCAGACCGCGGTAGACGCTTTCCATGTTGCCCGACCAGCTGCGCGCGCCACGCAGCTCGTTGCCGCGCACGGGGGCTTCGGCGCACCAGTCCAGCGGACTGGGAGTGGCCATGGCGGGCTCACCATACTCAAGGCGAAGGCCAAGGGAGACCACGGCCTGGGCCTTGCCCTGGTGCAGGATGACCGGCTGCAAGCTGATGGGCACCATGCGCAGGTCGCGGAAAATGACGGGTTCACCCAACAGCACGGGCTTGGAGAATGCGTCGTCCCGCGCCTGACCCATGGCGCGTGAATGCCCGGCGTCCAGCACCTGGCGATCCCCATCCGACGCCTGGCCCACCAGGCTCTCTTCCCGGCCCAGGGCCATGCGCACACCGTCCATGGGCTGCAGGGTCAAGGACTCCACCACCACGCGCACATCACCCGTGGGGGGCACTTCCAGCCACAAGGATTGACGCGGCAGCAGCAGGCGGCCCTCCGCCTCCCGCTCCTGGGCGCCCGCGACAACGAAGCGCTGGCTGCCGTCACGCAGCTCCATGCGCCACAGCTCGCCGGGGGCCCAGTCCACCGTGGTGGCATCTGGGCCAAGAGCGCGGGTGTCCAGGCGGGGGCTGCCCTTGAGCACAGGCGTGGCGGACAACACACGCGTGGGATCCATCCCCTCGGGAAGGGCGGGAAGCGCCATGGCGCGGACCGCCAGCACGGCACCGAGAAGAGGCAGGGTCATGCGACGCAGGCCCGGGCCGGTCGCGAATAAGTGAATCATGCTTGCTCCACGAGACATGGTTGGCTTCGTCATTTGGCCACGGTCAGGGATTGGACACCCTGCCACAGATCCACACCGCCCTGTTCCACTTTCACCCGTGCGAAATAGCGGCCACTGGCCAGACGGCTTCCGTCCAGGGTGAAATCATGGATGCCGGCACCCAGCCCTTCACGACGCGGCAGGGCCAGCACCTGGCGCCCCAGCAGATCGAAGAGCTCCACCGAAGCGCTGGCCGCCGTGCTTCCAAGGGGAAGATTGAGGCGCAGGGTGGTGGAGGGGTTGAAGGGATTGGGGTAGGCGCTCAGTTCCAGGCGCTCGGGCAGGAGCTGGGGATCCACCTTCAACACGTTTCCGTTCCAGCTTAAGGTGATGTCCTTGAGCAGCCAGCCCTGATCCTCCAAAATGCCATTGGTGCTGACGCGGAAGGCGAAGCGGAAGGAGCTGCCGGCCCACTCGGGTCCTATGGGCACGCTGCGCCTCGTGATACGGCCGCCGTCCCCGCTGAAGGCCAGCACGCGCGTCCAGGTGGCGCCGTTGTCGCCGGAGAACTCCACGAAGGCGCTGTCCCGGCCGCCCTCGAACTGGTGGAATTCCACGAAGTCCAGGGCGCCCGGCAGGACATCACGCACCGGTGCATCCA
>CAIWAD010000100.1 GCA_903910645.1 uncultured bacterium
CAGACTTTCCAGTTACACAAAGGGGCGGCCCGCACAGCGGGCCGCCCCTGAAGAGTCGATTGGGCGATCTTATTCCTGATCGCCGCCGAAACCGGCTTCGCGGAAGGCGTCGGCAATGGCGCCGCCGCCGGAGCTGCGCCCGGGCTTCTTGGTGTATTCGGCAACGGTCTTCTGGTCCTCGTTCATCTGACGCGGAGTGGCCAGGATGACCTTCTTGTTGTCGCGGTCGTACTCGATGACCTTGAACGTGGCCGTGTCGCCTTCCTTGAAGGCAACCTTGTTGCCCTCAAGATCCGTGGCGCGCAGCTTGCTGTTGGGCACGAAGCCTTCCAGGCCGTGCGGCAGGGTGACGACCACGCCCTTGTCGATGACCTTGGCGATTTCGCACTCCACTTCGCTGCCCACATCGAACTGCTGCTCGAAGGATTCCCAGGGGTTCTCCTCCAGCTGCTTCACACCCAGGGCGATGCGACGCTCGTCGCGGTCGAAGGAGAGCACCTGCACGCGCATGCTGTCGTCCTTCTTCACCATCTCGCCCGGGTGGCGCAGCTTGCGCGTCCAGCTGAGGTCGCTGATGTGCACCAGACCCTCGATGCCGGGCTCCAGCTCCACGAAGACGCCGAAGGGCACCAGGTCGCGGATGACACCCTCGTGCACGGTGCCCAGGGCGTACTTCTCCGCCAGGGCTTCCCAGGGATTGGCTTCGGTCTGCTTCAGACCCAGGCTGATCTTGCGCTCGTCCTTGCGCACTTCCAGCACCATGACATCCACATCCTGGCCCACGGACAGGATCTGGCTGGGATGCTTCACATGCTGGGTCCAGCTCATCTCGCTGATGTGGATGAGGCCTTCCACGCCCGCCGCCAGCTCCACGAAGGCGCCGTAGCGGGTAAGGCTGACCACCTTGCCGTTCACGCGGGCATTGATGGGGAAGCGGCCTTCCACATCGTTCCAGGGATGCTCCATCAGCTGCTTCAGGCCAATGCTGATGCGGTTCCGCTCGCGGTCGAAGTTCAGGACCTTCACGGTGATCTTCTGGTCCAGCTTCACCACATCGGAGGGATGGTTCACGCGGCCCCAGGACAGGTCCGTGATGTGCAAGAGTCCGTCCACGCCGCCCAGGTCGACGAAGACGCCGAAGTTGGTGATGTTCTTCACCACGCCTTCGCGGATCTGGCCAACTTCCAGCTCGCCCAGCACCTTGTCGCGGATTTCGCGCATATCCTCTTCGATGAGGACCTTGCGGCTGACCACGATGTTCTTGCGCACATCGTTGATCTTGACAATACGGAAGTCCATCTTCTTGCCGATGAGACTGTCGAAATCGCGCACAGGATGGATGTCGATCTGGCTGCCGGGGAGGAAGGCGTCAATGCCCATGAGATCCACCACCAGGCCGCCCTTGATGCGACGCACCACCTTGCCCTCGATGACGGCGCCCTCGGTCTCCAGGTCCTTCAGGCCGCGCCAGGTGCGCTCGGTGTCGGCGCGCTTCTTGCTAAGCTGCAGGGCGCCGTTGGCGCCTTCAAACTTCTCAATGAAGACATCCACCTCGTCACCAATCTTGATGGAGGCGGGGTCTTCGAATTCTTCAATGGAAATCCAGCCTTCAGACTTGAAGCCAATGTCCACGGCCACATCACGCTCGGTGATGTTTACCACCGTGCCCTTGGTGATGGAATTCTCTTCGTTGTTGCTGAAGGTCTTGTCGTACAGGCTCTCCAGCTCCTGGCGCTCGTCGCTGGAATAGGTGAACTCGTCATTGAAGATGGCGTCGTCACCATGGCCACGGGGAATCTTGCGGGTCTCGTCGGACATGTGGTTTCCTTGTTGCCTTGTCATGTTGAAACAGGTCGCGCCCCCGGCCTGCCGTGCCGGAAATGGCAAGCCCGGAATATACGATGTGAATCGTTGGTGGGAAAGGACTTTCGCCCGCTATTTCAGTCCTGAAGCTCCAGTTCCTGGGCTAACGCCTTCAAGCGAAGCTCCATGTCCTCGTAGCGGGAGGCGTCGGTGAAGCTGACGCAGGCGCGCAGCCCTTCCGTGCGGCAACTGCCGGTGAGCTCCAGGGTGATCATGCTCACGCCATGGCGCAGCAGGGCCAGCTGCAGCTCCACGCCACTGAGGCCGGGCCGGCAAATGGTGAAGTAGAAACCGTCCCCGATGGGCTGGCCCAGGTCATTGTCATAAACCAGGGGAAAGCCGTGACGCTGGAAGCAGGCCTTCAGCCAACGGGCGCGATGGGCATACTCCTGGATGTTCCCCAGGAAGCCACGGTCTCCGTCGTTGGCCATGCGCAACAGGGCCGCCAGGGCGTACTGGCCGCTATGGCTTACTCCCGCCGTGGAACAATAGATGCCGCCGTGCACGAAGGCGTGCAGGAAGCGGTCCGTGCCGAAAAAGGGCATGAAATTCTCAAAGCGCCGGGTGGCCAGATGAGGGCTCAGAACCATGAGACCCACGCGCTGCCCGGCATAGCTGAAGAGCTTGGAACCGGACAGAAGCAGGACCCAGGTTTTCCCGCTGCGTGCCACGCTGGGCTGATAAGGCGGCACCCCGGGCTGGAAGATGTCCGTGCGCAAATCCATGCCGAAGTAAGCTTGATCCTCAATCAGCAGGACATCGTGGCGATCCCCTGCGGCGGCCAGCCCGTCCAGCTCCTCCTGGGTAAGGCTGATCCAGGCGGGGTTGTTGGGGCTGCTCCAGATGACGGCGCCCACATCCCCACGGGCCAGTCGCTCGTCCACGGCGCGCACCAGCTTGTCCCCACGATGGTCGTAGAAGTCAATGCTGTCGCTCTTCAGGCCGAAGAAGCGGGCCTGCATTTTGTTCACGGGAAAACCGGGATTGAGGAAAAGCACCGTGTCCCGCCCGGCGTGCATGCGCGCTCCCAGGATCTGGCTCACGAAGCCGCCCTGCATGGCGCCGCAGGTGGGCATGCACACCTCAGGCGGCACCTCCACCCCAACGAAATTGCGCATGAAGCGCACGGTTTCTTCTTTCAGCGCAGGAATGCCGTCGAAGGGTGGGTAAATGCGCTGCACATCCAGGCGGCGAATGGCTTCAATCTCCGCTTCCACGGCGGCGGGGGGCACCGGCAGGTTGGGCACGCCGAATTCCATGCGAATGAAGCGCTCGCCGGAAGCCGCCTCCAGCACCTCCACCAGTCGGCGCAGCTCACGGATGGCCAGGCGCTGGGGATGATAGCCCAGTTCCTCGATCTTCTCCAGGATCAGGGCGCGGGAAATGGGCAGGGCCATGCTCCGTCCTTCCAAATGGTGTTGATATGGTAACACGTGCCAGGGGCGGGATCAATGAGAAGCGCGTTCCCCAGTCCCGCCGGCGGCGGCATGCATTGCCTTGATGTGCTGGAAAATGGCCTGGGTCACGGCCTCGGCGCGTGCCTGCCTTCCTTTGCCATCCCCATCGCCGGAGGCATCCAGTGGCAGCTCATGGCGGGGAACCAGTGTCCCGAAGTGTAGAAGCAGGGAGCGCCGAAAACCCGGCAGGGCCGGGCGATGACGGCTGCCCTGCACAAGAATGGGCAGAACCTCCGCTTCCGCCGCCGCCACGATCAAGCCCAAACCTGCACGCGGCTGACCCAGTTGCCCGTCCCGGCTGCGTGTGCCTTCCGGAAACACCACCAGGGCCTGCCCCTGGGACAACCGCTTGCGGATGGTGCGGATGGCCTTCAAATCCACTCCGCTGCGATCCAGTGGAATGGAGTTGAAATGGTGCATCAGGCGGGACATGATGGGGTGGTCGAAGAGCTGCTTCTTAGCCACGAAGCCCATTTCCCGGGGAAAGAAGGCGCCAATCAGAGGCGGATCCAGATTGGACTGGTGGTTTGCGGCCAGAATTAGGCTGCCGGTTGCGGGAATCTGCTCCAACCCGCGCACCTCCAGGCGGTAGAAAGTGCGGAAGAAGAGGCGCAGGAAGAAGGCCGTGAAGCGGTAGCTCAGTCGCAAAAGGCCTCCCGCGTCAAGACAAGGCGCACCTGCTTGATGATCAGGGCCGCCTGCTCTTCAAGGCCAAGCGTGGTGGTGTCCACCAGGATGGCATCCTCCGCCTGGCGCAAGGGACCCGTGCTGCGGGAGGCATCGCTGAGGTCCCGGCGCTCCAGCTCATCCATCAAAGCCTGCAAGGTGTGCTGTTGTCCCCGGGCTTCCAGTTCCCGCTGACGACGGCGGGCCCGTTCCGCCAAATCCGCCACCAGGAAAAACTTGAAGCGGGCCTGGGGGAAAACCACCGTGCCAATGTCCCGGCCGTCCAGCACCGTGCTCTGACGCTGGCCCAGGCGGCGCTGCAAGTCCACCATCCATTCCCGCACCGCCGGCATGGCGCAAATGGGTCCCATGCGCACACTTACCTCGTTGCTGCGAATGGCCTCGCCGGGATCCTCTTCCCCCAGCCACACCCTGTCCTCCCGCCAATCCAGTTCCAGGCGGGACAGGCGCTCCAGCACCGCCGTCGGATCCGTGGGAGCATGGCCGTGGCGCAGCACATCCAGTGTCAGGGCGCGATACATGGCACCCGTGTCCAGGTACTGGATTCCCAAATCCCCTGCCACAAGCCGTGCTGTCGTGCTCTTGCCCGATGCCGCAGGGCCATCAATGGCCACCTGGTAAACCCCCTCAGCCACGGCTCTTCCTGCCTTTGTGAACAGAGGCCGAGCCGGACTTCCCGGGAGCCGATGACCTTCGTCCTGTGGATGAAGCAGCGTCCCTGGCTTTCTTTGGCAACGCCGATCCCTTGGTGGATCGGGAGGATCGCCCGGACTCCTCCGAGCGCGACGAGGTCTTGGCCGCGCCAGCCTTGCCGAACTCCGAGTGGGACCAGTCCCGGTCCGTCTGCCGGGATCTGGCGGGAGAAGTACTGGACTTGTCCTGTGCCTTTCCTCTTGCGGGCTTTCCAGCTTTGGAAGCACTCTTGCGCGGCGCGTCCGAGCCTGAGCGAGAGCCCGTGGTGGATGAAGAAGAACGCGCAGGTTTGGCGTAGTCCTTGCGCGGTGCGTCTGATCCTGTCCGGGAGCCCGTGGAGGACGAAGTGGAGCGCGCAGGCTTGGTGTAATCCTTGCGCGGTGCGTCCGAGCTTGTCCTCGAGCCGGTGGTGGATGAAGAAGAGCGCGCGGGCTTGGTGTAATCCTTGCGCGGCGCATCCGAGCTTGTCCTCGAGCCGGCGGTGGATGAAGAAGAGCGCGCGGGCTTGGTGTAATCCTTGCGCGGCGCGTCCGATCCCGACCGGGAACCGGTGGTGGATGAAGAAGAGCGCGCGGGCTTGGTGTAATCCTTGCGCGGCGCATCCGAGCCTGAGCGGGAGCCGGTGGTGGATGAAGAAGAACGCGCGGGCTTGGTGTAATCCTTGCGCGGCGCGTCCGAGCTTGTCCTCGAGCCCGTGGTGGATGAAGAAGAGCGCGCAGGCTTGTCGTAATCCTTGCGCGGTGCGTCTGATCCAGTCCTCGAGCCGGTGGTGGATGAAGAAGAACGCGCAGGCTTGGTGTAATCCTTGCGCGGCGCATCCGATCCCGAGCGGGAGGAGGATTGACGCGTTGAAGAATTCTTGGCTTTCGCCTGACGGGTGGTAGCTGATTTCCGGGCAGCACTCATGGCGTGCACCTCCATGGAAAGAGCGCCGCTGGCCTCTTCCGTTGATTGTTCCGCCGCCAATCGAGCGGCTTTGCGCAACCGGTCCACTTCCTTGCGCAGGAGCACGCGCCATTCACCGGGCTCAAGATCTTCTATGGAAAGACCTGCAATGCTGCGCCGCTGCAGGCGCTCCACTTGAACTCCCAGACTGGCCAGCGTGCGGCGGATCTGGCGGTTGCGCCCCTCTGTGAGCACCATGCGATAGCGGGGTCGGCTGCCCGGTCGACCAATGCGCTCCAGTTCACAGGCCTTGGTGCGGGTGCCGTCCAGCTTCACGCCGGCACGGATCTTGGCCATTTCCTCCTCGGCCAGTTCCCTGTCCGTCAGGACGATGTACTCCTTGGGCACATGGCCGCTGGGGTGAAGCAATAAGTGCATGAGGGCGCCGTCATTGGTCAGCAGCAGCGCGCCGGAGCTGTCCTGATCCAGTCGCCCCACGGGCACCACCCGTTCATCCATCTGCACCAGATCCATCACTGTGCGACGGCCGTGGGTATCCTGCGCGGTGGTGATGACTCCACGAGGCTTGTTGAGCAGCAGCACCACCTGGCGCTCCTGGGGCTTCACTTGCTGGCCGGCGGCCCGCACTTCATCCTCACCCGGCTTTACTTGGACGCCCAGCTCCCGCACCACCTGGCCGTTCACACTCACTTTGCCGTCCAGGATCAGTTCATCGGCCTTGCGGCGGCTGCAGGTGCCGCCCTGGGACAGATAGCGATTCAATCTCATGACCCGTCTCCCGGGGAGCTGAACTCCCCATTGCGATCCAACACAGCGGCCCCAAGGCCGGCTTCTCCCTCCAGCAGGACTTCCGCTGGGAGGGGCGGACTCACCGGTGCCAGCGGCAGGGGCGGCAAATCCTCTTCGCCACGGTCCCGGGGCGATTTCAACCAATCCTGCACTTCCTTCAGTCGTGGCAACTCCTGCAGACTGGCCAGACCAAAGGCCTCCAGAAAGTCCCGTGTGGTTCGGTACAGCAAGGGCCTGCCCACACCGTCGCTGCGACCGGCAATCATCACCAGGCGCCGCTCCAGCAGCGTGCGCAGCACGGCCTCGGTCTTCACGCCGCGCACCGCCTCGATGTCCCCCTTGGTGACGGGCTGGCGGAAAGCCACCACCGCCAGGGTCTCCAGCGCGGCCCGGCTTAGGCGCGGGCGCACCCGTTCCTTCAACAAACGACGCAGCAAGGGGGCGTAATGAGGCTGGGCCACCATCTGCCAGCCGCCGCCCAGGCGCATCAAGCGGAAACTGCGTCCTGTGGCCTCGTATTCCTCATTCAAATCCTGGGCCAGCTCTTCCACGCGGCCTTCATCCAGCTCCAGCAAGCGGGCCAGGCGCGGTGTGTCCATGGCTTCGTCGGCGGCGAAGACCAACACTTCCAGCAGATCCCGCGCGTCCTCACGCAGGGGACCGGCGAAGTTCTCCTCCGCCAGCACGCGACCCAGATCCGTCTCGTTGGCAGAGGCGTGGGTGGAACCGCCGTCCTCCGCATTACTCAGCTCCCGGGTGTCGAACAAGGCGGCCTGATTGCCCAGGAGCTCCTCTTCCACGCGGGGATCCGTGCCGGGGGCGCTCATTCGGCCTGATCCCGCAAATCCCGCAGCCATTCTGTGCGGCGACGGGGATCGAAAATCCAGATCTCACCGGAGGCGCGGGTCTGGCGGGCGCTGATCTCCTGGCGACGCATTAAATCCAGCACGGCCAGGAAGCTGATCACACTCATGGGACGATCCATTTTTTCATCGTGGAGGGCATTGAAGGGCATGAAGGCCTGGGAACCCAGGCGGTCCCGGATGCGACGCACCTGGTCATCCACGGTGAAGGGGAAGAGTTCCACTTCGTGGTGGGTGCGCCGGGGCGGTCGGGCCACCAGGGCAGCGTAGCAGGAGGCCAAATCGAAAAGCGTGACCGCGTGAAGGCTGTCATCCCGCGTGCCAGGCTCCACCAGATCCAGCGTGGACCAGCGGCGGGGCCACAAGGCGCGGCCGCGGGCCTCCTGTTCACCCAGACTGCGGCTTAGTTCCCGCAAGCGTTGATAATCCAGCAGGCGCAGGGCCAGTTCCTTGCGAGGATCCTCGGCCTCAATGGCCTCGCCGCCTTCCTGGGGCAGCAACAGGCGCGCCTTGATCTGCAGCAGGGTGGCGCTCATAAGGATGTAATCCCCCGCCGTGTCCAGATCCACGGTGCCGATCTGGTTCATCCAGTCCTGATACTGGCGGGTGATGGCCACAATGGGGATGTTCCAGATGTCCAGCTCGTTTTCGCTGATGAGGAAAAGCAGCAGATCCAGCGGACCCTCGAAGTCCTTCAACTGGAAGTGCATGCCGGGACGGCTGGTGGCGGTGGACATCATGGCTGCAATGTAAGGTTGAAGGCGGGTACTCGCTGGTTCAATTGAACCGTATTGGCCCAATGTCCCCCCACCGCACCACATTGCCTTCGCCACGCAAATTCATTTATGTGTATTTCACAATTTAAAGTATTCATTTTTCTCTTGATCTACTCTTGGCACGCTCTATGCCATTGTCTGGTGCAAAGGAGGTGACCATGCTCTACCTGACTCCCCCCCAGGTGAAAGCCAGGACCCAAGGCGAATGGCTGGAACATTCGGAACTGAATCTGAAAGGCAAGCCCATGGTGCTGGCTGCCAGTCAGCTGGCTCTTTTGCTCAGTGTGGTGTGGGCTTTCCTGCTCAGTTGCCTGTAGAAGACGATTCCGGAACCTCGTAACCAGCCTGCACCACAAGGCGGGACACTTCACGCCGCAGCGCGTCAAGGCCCATGTCCCCACCCGTGGCTGGCACCATCCGCACTTGTTGGCGCCCCAGATCCACCTGGATCTGGGAAGCCAGGCCGCTGGCCCGGATGGCCTGATCCACGCGACCGGCACAATGGGCACAGGTCATGCCCAACACCGTCAAGGTCAGCTCGGCTGAAGAGTCTTCCACTGGCTTGGGCTTTGCCCAGCGCTGGCGCGCCTCCGCCCAGTAATGGCGCAACATGAGGCCGCCCAACAGCAGGCTGCCCGCCACCTGCCACCACAGGGCGCCCCCGTGGTCGTGCAGACATTGTTCCGCCAGCATGGGGGCGAATCCTGTTTCCCCCAGCAGCCAGCCTGCTCCCAGGGCAACGGCGGTGATGGAACCCAGATACACCCACAGGGCCTTCCAGCCCAGGCTTCCCCGCACCATCACCATGGTCACCAGATTGGTGGCCGGACCAGCCAGCAGGAAGACCAGGGCGGCTCCCGGATGCAGTCCCTTGGCCACCAATGCGGCCGCAATAGGCGTGGAGGCCGTGGCGCACACATACATGGGCAAGCCAATGAGCAGCATGGCGAACATGGAAACCCATGGACTTTCACCCTGCCAGCGCGCCAGCTGGCCCTCCGGCAGGAAGGAGAGGATCAAGGCGGCAAGTGCCACACCAATGATGAGGTTGGATGACATGGCCCCCACCAGCTCCATCACATGACGCAGAAAGGCAGCGGGTGCCTGGCGCCACTGGATGCGGGCGCCAGCGGTGGGCAATACTCTTCCGGCAGCCGTCTTCCCCAATCCATCCAACATGAAACCGGCCAGAAGAGCCGTCAGCGCCGCGGCAGCAATGCGCCACAAGGCGAACAGTGGCCCAAACAGTCCTTGAGTCAGCAGGAAGGAATCTGCGCCGATTTGCGGGGCCGCCACCAGGAAACTGACACTGGCCCCGGTGCTGGCGCCTTTGCGGCGCAGGCTGGCCACCACGGGGACCACGCTGCAGGAACACAGAGGAAGGGGAATGGCCAGCGCCGTGGACTTCAGCACCGCCCGCCAGCCAGCCCGGCCCAGATGGCGCTCCACCGCATCTTCCGGGACCAACACATGCAAAAGCCCAGCCACGGAAAGTCCCAGCACCATGAGGGGCGAGATCTCCAAGGCCAGGTTCCAGGCCTGCTCCAGCACGAGAGTCATCATAGTGGGCAGTGTGTCAAACCGCTTGGGGCCGGGCAAGATGCAGAGTTGAGGAAGCTCCCCTCTCTCTCCACAACCCACCTGGAGAACGAGAGCGGCAAAGGACTTGGAGATTGGCTCAAGGAAGCAGCGGCGAGATGTTCTGCAGCATCTGGTGCTCCAGACTGGCCATTACTCGCCGCGTCACAGGCCCGGGCGCCTCACTGAAGTGACGCCCGCCAATGCGCGTCAAGGGCCGGATGCCTACCACCGAATTGGTAAGAAAGGCCTCCGTGGCGCGCTCCAGGTCCGCCAGCGACAATGTGCGCGTGCAGGTAGGCAGGCGACCATCGTCCAGCACCCGCCCACGGATGATGCCCGGCAGGATGCCCAGCTCCCTGGGAGCCGTGCAGGCCTCGCCATCCAGCACCAAAAAGACATTGCTCACGGTGCCTTCAAGCAGACGATCCTCTTCATCCACCACCAGCACTTCGCGGTCGTCCTCCTGATGGGCATGCAGCCAATGGCGTGCCTCCGGCGTGCTTCCCGGATCCCAATGGCGGAACAGGCGATAGAAAAGCCGGTTGCCGGTTTTGTGGCGGGCCAGGGGATCCAGGTGCCGGTTGTTCACCCGGGCCAGGGCGGCGGCACAGGGTGCGCGATCCTCCAGTTCCGCCACCTGGATGAGCACATGCTCCGGCGCGGCATCATCGGGCAGGGGAAAGGGCAGATCCTCGTCCACGGTGGGAGCGGCCGCCAGTCCCCGCAGGGAATGGCCCCGGAACAAGGTGATGCGCAGCCTCCCCTGCTCCAGCAGGTTGCCCGTGAGCAGATTGTCCACCGCCACGCGCACGCGGCCTTCCTTCAGGCGGCTGTGGTAGCCCAGCTCCGCCGCGCTATAATTCAACCGCTCCAGATGGGCACCCAGGAAAACCGGCACTGTTTCCACCACCGGCAGGGTTTCGAACAAACTGTCGCCGTAAAGCAGGGCCGGGCTCAGCGCGCTCACCGTCACCTCGCTCTGGCGACGCATGCGGTAGTCCAGGATGCAGTAACGCGATATCATGCCCGCCATCCTTTGACCGCGGCCAAGAGCAGGTCCAACTGCTCGGCGATTCCAAGTTCCCCGGGCAGAACCACCGGGCGCCCCGCTACAAGATAGGCGGACCGGCGCTCCGCCATCAGGCGATGGATGTTGGCCGCCCTTTCCTCACCCGAACATGCGGCAAGCAGGGGCCTTCCATCCGTGGCGTGGCCCAGCCGCCGCACAACTTCCCGGGGCTCCACATCAAGAAAGAGGCAGATGCCGGCGGCGGCAATCTCTTCGGCCATGCCGGGCTGGCAGGGCAAGCCGCCCCCCAGGGCAAGCACGCCGTGGAAGTGACGGACCAGCTGGCGGTAGCACTCCATTTCCTGGCGGCGGAAGGCCTCTTCCCCATGGTCCCGAAACAGGGTTTCCACCTTCATACCCGTGCGTGTCTCCACTTCCCGGTCCAGATCCTTGAAGGGCAGAACCAGGGAAAGCGCCAGCAAAGGGCCCAGCGTGGACTTGCCGCTGCCCATGAATCCCACCAGTTGGATCAGCACGAGGCCGGACCCAAAATGCGTCCCGCGCGCAGGGTGGAAGCGG
>CAIWAD010000101.1 GCA_903910645.1 uncultured bacterium
TCCTCCTACATCAGGCGGCGGGCGCGATAGAGATCGCGCGCCAACCGCAGTTTGGACAGGCCACCCAGGGCCTGCTTCACCGCACGCTTCTGCATGCGCTCCTTGGGTTCATCCGTGATGGTGAACCAGTCCGTGAGCAGGTGGCAGATGCGGTCCGGATACTCGCCAAGCAGGCCGGGGGCGCCTTCCAGCACGGCGGGCAGTTCGCGCACTTTGCGCAAGTCCTGCAGGGCAAGGCTCTCCGCCATGGCCTTCTCGTAGGATGCCAGACCGGCGCGGGTGAAGTCGCCGCTGGCGCTGGCGGCAATCACGGCGTCGGCGGCCAGACGGCCGGACTCCATGGCGTGGTTCGTGCCTTCCTTGTAAAGGGACATGTTCACCAGGCCCGCCGCGTCCCCCACCACCACCACGCCATTTCCCGTCAACTGGGGCACGCAGTCGATGCCGCCCTCCGGAATGAGATGGGCGCCGTACTCCAGCAGTTCGCCGCCCTTCAACAGACGCTGGATTTCCGGGTGGCGCTTGAAGCGGTCCAGCACTTCGCCGGGCTCCACGCCCACCTTCTGCAAACTGTCCAGGCGGCCGGCGAAGCCCACATTCAAGGTCTCGCGCTGGGTGTAGATGAAGGCCCCGCCAATGAGTCCCTTGAAGGGTTCGCCAATGAAATCCAGCGCCGCGCCCTGGCCAGGCGCCAAGCCGAAGCGATCCTCGATGACCTGCGCCGGCAGGGCGATGGCTTCCTTCACGCCCAGGGCGAAGTGCTGGGGATGGGGGCTGGTCATGCCCAGCTCTTTCCGCGCCGCCTGGCCCGCCAGGCCATGGGCGCCATCGGCAAGCACCACCACGCGGCAGCGGAACTCCTCGTCCCCGCGCAGGCGCACGCCCACCGCGCGACGGGCCTGGCCTTCGCCTTCGTAGACCAGCTCGTCAACCACCATGCCTTCCACAAGGTTGGCTCCCGCATCTTCGGCCTGCTTGGCGAACCAGCGGTCGAAGGCGGGACGATGCACGGTCCAGGTGTGGTTGCCGGGGGCGCCCGACCAGGCCTCGGCGCCGAAGTCCAGCGCCATGTGCCGCTCTTCACCCAGGTACACAATGCGGCGCCGGGACACGGCGCGCTCCAGGGCGCCCTCACGCAGCGCCCTCTCCTGGCAGCCGGGCAGGAGTTTTTCCAATTGCGTGGTGTAAAGCAGGCCGCCCAGGTTCTTGGATCCCGCGCTTTCGCCCCGCTCCACCACCACCACATTCAGGCCGCCCTGGGCCATGCGCAAGGCGGCGCTCAGGCCCGCCGGCCCGGCACCCACCACAATGGCATCGAAGATGTCCTGATCCGCGCTCATGCCGTCCTTCCGCTGGGATGATCCGGGTGTGACAGGTCGGGAGGTCTTGTTAAAAAGTAGAAAAGGACTGAAGGGGATTCAATCCTGTTAACCGTTTCAAATCAAGAACAAGGCCCATATCTGAACCAGAACCGGTGGATTTCTTGACAGGGCGTTCACCGCCCGAACCGCTTGCAAGCCTTACCTTTCGTCTGAATCCAGACCGGCGCTCCCGCCCTCCGCCTCCGGTTCTCGAGCCGGGCACAGGGAGCGTTCACCCAGACCAGACGCCAGACATCCGCGCACGGCCTTGGCCGATGGCGGGACAACCCTTAGGGGATCCATGAATCCGCATCATCACCACCACAAGGTGCATCTGGCACCGCGCACCTTTGGTTTCATCAGCACGGTGGCCCATCCCGTCGGGTTGGAGCGCGAAGTGGCCCGCCAGATCCGCGTGGCCTGCACCATCCGTCGGCGGGATGTGGGCGGCACCATGCTCGTATTGGGCAGCTCCATGGGATATGGGCTGGCGTCCCGCATCACCGCCACCTTCGGCTATGGCATGAAAACCCTGGGCGTGGCCTTCGACCGGCCCCATCGCGGGGGTCGCACCGCCACCGCCGGCTGGTACAACACGGCGCATTTCCACCGCCTTGCACGCATGGAAGACCTTTATGCCGACACGCTCATTGGAGACGCCTTCTCCCGCGAGTGCCTGGAGGAGACCCTGGAGCGCGTGGCCCGCGACCTGGGGCCGCTGGACTACCTCATCTACAGTCTGGCCGCGCCCCGCCGCACGGATCCGGTGACGGGGGAGGTCTATCAGAGCGTGCTCAAGGCGGTGGGCAAGCCTCATCCGGTGAAGATGATCAACACGGATTCCTTCGAGATCACCGAAGGCGTGTTCGAGGCCGCCAGCGAAGACGAGGTGCGGCAGACCGTGGGCGTAATGGGTGGCGCGGACCTGCGCCGCTGGAGCGCCGCGCTGATGGAGCGCGGGCTTCTGAAGCCTGGAGCGCGCATCCTCGCCTTCAGTTACATCGGCCCGGATGTGACCCATCCCATCTACCGGGACGGCAGCATCGGCATGGCCAAGCAGGATCTGGAATCCGCCTGCCGGGACATCAACAGCCAGCTGGAATCCCAGTTGGGCGGCCTGTGCCGCACGGTGGTGGCCAAGTCCATTGTCACCCAGTCCTCGGCGGCCATTCCGGCCATTGCCCTCTACATCAGCCTGGTCTACCGCATCATGAAGGAGAAGGGCCTGCACGAGACCGCCATCGAGCAGATGCGCCGCCTTTTCCGCGAGCACATTGCCCCGGGCAAGACGCCCAAGCTGGATGCCGAGGGCCGCGTGCGCCTGGACGAGTTCGAGCTGCGCGAGGATGTGCAGGCGGAAGTGCGGGAGCGCTGGGACGCCATCACCACGGAACGCGTGCCTGAGCTTTGCGACATCGCGGGCTACAAGGAGGACTTCATGCGCCTCTTCGGCTTCCAGGTGAAGGGCGTGGATTACACTCTGCCGGTGCGCATCGACATGGACCTGTAGCCCGTGCGCGTGCTGCTCCAGCGGGTCAGGGAGGCGGAAGTGCGCTGCTCCGGCGGACACCGCGCCGCCATTTCCCGTGGTCTGCTGCTGCTGGCGGGCGTGGAGCGCGCGGATCAGGAGGAGGACGCCCGCTTCCTGGCGGGGCGCATTCCCCACTTGCGACTCTTTCCCGACGCCCACGGCGTGATGAACCTCTCCCTGTTGGACATGAATCGCCAAGAGGCGGGATCCCACGCCAGCGCCCCGGCGGGTGAGCCAGGCCAGATCCTGTTGGTGAGCCAGTTCACCCTGCACGCCGACACACGCCGTGGGCGCCGCCCCTACTACGGCAATGCCGCTCCGCCGGAGCAGGCGGTGCCGCTGTTGGACTTGCTGGGGGAGTTGTTGCGCCAGGAAGGCGCGCCCGTGTTGACCGGCGCATTCGGCGACCACATGGACATCCAGCTCTGCGCCGACGGGCCGGTCACCCTTCTGCTGGACAGCCGGGCGCTCTAAGGTCCTCATTCTTCACTTTGTCAATGCGCTCCCACGCCGTCTTCGCCACATGCACGCGCATGGACCAGCGCCGGGCGGCGGACGGCCCTTGCATGGCCACCTCCAGCGGCACCCACAGCGGACGCCCAAGGTGGCGCTGCACCACCCATACTCCACCCAAGACAAGGAGCACGGCCAAGTTGAAGGGCAGGCTCAGCATGGGCAGACCCAGGCGCCATGCCAGATCGGCCAGAGGATTCCAGGCAAGGGTGAACAGGGGCAGCACCACCGCCAGGGTCAGCCAGGCACCACGACCCGGCTTCAGGTAATGGCCACCCAGGCCGATGGCCAGGGCCGCCAGGTTGGTGTGGAAGTCCAGTGAGCGGGGCACGGGCAGTCCGGCCAGCGCCATCAGACTTGGCAGGGCCACGGCCGCCACCAGCACCAGGAAGGACAGGCGCGAGTGGATGAGCACCGCCAGCGCCATCAGCGCCAGGGCAAGCAGCAGCCTGCCGGACAGGAAGATGGGCTGAGGCAAGGCCGTCAGTCGCTCCGCCATGCGTGAGGCGCGCGCCGCGTCTTCTGCGCGGCCTTCCGCCAACGCCACCGCCGCACGCCCCTTCCATGCATCCGCCAAGAGAGGCGCCGACCACAGGGCTTTTGTGAAGGCCGTGTGGGACTCCATCCACGCGCCGCGCTCCAGCTCCAGCCATCCCAGCCCGTCCCAGGCGTCCGCCAGGTGGGGATTGTGGCGCAGGGCCCCGTGAAAGGCCTCGCTTGCGCCCAGATAATCGCCCAGGGCGCGCCGCGTCCAGCCCAGGCCATCCCAGGCATCGGCGAAGGTGGAGTCCGCCACGAGGGCCGCCTGGAAGTGCTCCAGCGCTCCCGCCCCATCCCCCAGCATGTAGAGGCTCCATCCCAGTCCATCCTCGCGGTGGGCGCGGGCCAAGGGAGTTGTGGTCTCGGCGCTCTCAAACTGCTGCCGCGCCTCAAGCATGAAACCGGCGCGCAGTGAGAGCCAACCGCGCCCCAGTGCGGCATCGTGGCGGCCCACCACGCCCAGCGCACTCAACAGCAACCAAAAGAGCAGGACATAGGGCAGGCTGAAGAGGGGCAGCGGGCCATCGCCCAGGCGCAGGCGTCGGCTGGCCCACGCCAGGCCCGCTCCGCCCGCCAGGCAGAGCGGGGCAAAGACCAGCAGGCGCGTGGCCAACTGCAGCTCGGGCACATAAAACCAGGCCAGGCCCAACAGGATGCCGTTCACGCTGAACAAGCCGGCGCGCCACAATCCGGGATCCGGACGCAGGGGCCTCGCGCCCAGGGAGAAGAGCAGGGCGCCCGCCACACTCCACGCGGCGCTGGATGGGCTGATGACCAGCTGGGCGGCCAGGATGAGGGCGCTGGCAAGAAGGCTTGGGCAAAGGAAGAGCTGGCCGTAGCCGCGCAGCATGCTGCGCATGTGGGTGGCGCAGGCGCTCATGAACGATCCTCCATCAGGCAGCGCACCAGGGGGACTTTGCGCGCGCCCGGTTCCGGATCAATGCGCTCCTCGCGCACCACATGGCAGACCACCGACGCATGGGTCACCGAGCGCAGAGCCGCCACCAGGGAGGAATCCAGCTCCTCCTCATCGGCCTGGCGCTCCGCCACCCGGCGCAGGCGAAAACGCAGGACATCATCCTGCAAAAGCTGATAGGCCTCCAGGCCTGGCACGGCGCTCAGGGCGGTGGTCACCTCGTAGGGCGTGTGCAGGGCACCGTCGGGCAGGCGCAAGGATTCCACACGCCGGCCTTCAATGGCCGCAAGGCGCGGCCCGGGACGCCCACAGGAACATGGGCCTTGCGCCCACTGGGCATAGTCCTCCAAACCGGCGTAGCGAATGACTGGCGAGGCCGTGTTGCCCAAATCCGTCACCACCACGCGTCCAACATCCTGGGTGGGATGACCGGCTTCGTCCACGATCTCCACCAGCACCCCATGTTCCGCCACATGGAAGGCGGAGCCCTCCGCGCATTGCCAGGCGATCAATCCCGCCTCCGTGGCGGTGTAGCTCTGCACCAGCCGCGCCTGGGGAAAAGCCTCGCGCACCTGGCGCTCCCCCAGCGGATCGATGCTCTCCGAAGTCAAGTGCAGCAGACGCACGCTGTCCGCCTGCTGGCCCTGGCGCTTCATGTGCGCCGCCATGTTGCGGATGGTGCTGGGATAGGTGGAGATGAAGTCGGGCCGCCACTCCTGCACCGCCCTAAACTGATCCTCCACGGGCAGGAAGGCGGAGAGCAGGCGGGTTTCCTCCACGGTGGCGCGCAGCTGGGCCGCCAGGGCGTGGTCAATGCTGTGGTGTGTTGGATCAATGAAGTAGAGCGTGTTGGCAAGGGGGCTGCCCTGGCACCAGCCATGGTAGGCCAACAAGTTGCGGGCGCTCATGGCCCACAGGGAAGCGGCTTCCCGCCGAATGCGCACAGGCGAGCCGGATGACCCCGATGTGCGCGTGTCCAGGGCTTCCGCCGCGGTGGCGCTGTCCTGCCATGTGGCGCTGTCGGCCTGCCGCAGCGTCTCCTTTTCCAGCATGGGAAGGCGAACAATGTCCTCCCAGCTCTGCAGCATGCCCGGGTGGAAGCCATGGCCCTGCCAGAGGGCGCGATAGCCCGGCACCCTGGACCACGCGCGTTCCACCAGCCCGCGCAAACTCAGCCAGCGCGCCATGCGCGCCGCGCTCTCCTTCTGCTCCTCCTGGGCCAGCACGCGATCCAGGGCCATGAGCAGGTGGGATTGCTCCGATTCAAGAGCGCGGATGTCTGGTGTGTGAACCATGGAGGCGGGTGGACAGAGCCATCGGCGCATGAAGCGTGCTCCCAAGTTTCCTGCCGCGCGCGCGTGCGGCAAAGCGGATGGAAAGCTTGGGGAAGTGGGCCTTTCCTGTGTGTCAGGAGCGTGCCAATCAGCGGGGACGGCGCAGCAGGGTGGTGGATTCCGCCAACAGCCACAGGGTCAGCACCAGCAAAAGGAAACCCACGCCGCCGGAGATGAGCATGGCCGCGGGCATGGGCCCAACGCCAGAAACCAGACGCTTGGCCAGCGGGAGGATTTGCAGCACCAGGGACCACAGAGTCATCACCAGCATGAAGGCCATGGGCACAAGGGTAAACCAGGCCTTGCGCCCCTCCTTGCGCAGCCACACGGACACGGCCAACAGAATGAGGCTGGCCATGAGCTGGTTGCTGGTGCCGAAGATGGGCCAGGCCGCCACATAGCCCTTTTCCTTCGTGGCCAACAAGATGAGCAGGGGAAGGGCCAGCGTGGCGCTGGTGGCGAAGACGGCGCCGAACAGGCCATTGAATCCGGTGAGTTCCTGGAGCACATAGCGCGCCAGCCGCGTGCACACATCCAGGGTGTCGTAGACGAAGGTGGCGAAGGCGAGCAGCGCGAAGGCAAGGGCCAGGGTGAAGTCCACGCCCACCCAGCCCAGGTATTTCGCCAGGCCGCTGGCGTAGATGAGGTTGGGATCCTGTTTCAGCATGGCATCGCCGGGGGCCAGGATCATCACGGTGGCAATGGCCAGAACCGCCACCAGGGCTTCCAGCAGCATGGCGCCATAACCCACGGGACGGGCGTCGCTCTCCTTGTCCAGCTGCTTGCTGGTGGTGCCGGAGCTGACAATGCCATGGAAGCCGGAACATGCGCCGCACGCGATGGTGATGAAAAGGACGGGCATCAGCCACAGGCCGTTCTGGGCGCTGCGCAGACCTTCCAGATTCACAGCAGGGTACTGCACGGGCATTCCGCCAAACAGGGCCCCGCAAAGCGCCGTGCCCATGGTGAGGTAGAGCAGCCAGCCGCCCAGGTAGCCGCGCGGCTGCAGAAGGGCCCACATGGGCGCCAGCGACGCCACGAAACAGTAGGCCAGGATGATGAGATCCCA
>CAIWAD010000102.1 GCA_903910645.1 uncultured bacterium
CTCGCCAAAGAAATCCGCCGGCCCCAGGATGGCCAGGATCACCTCTTCCCCCGCGCTGTTGATGCGCGAAATCTTCACCCTCCCCGAGCGGATGATGAAGAGCACCTGCCCCTCATCCTCTTCAAAAATGATGAGGTTGTTCTTGCGGTATTTCTTGGCGCTAAGGCGATCCGCCACGCGCATCAGATCACCATCCTCCAGGTCCTCGAAGAGGATCACGCTGCGCAGGAACAGGGGGTCCGTCACCATGCTTGTCTCCTCAATCGCCGGTGGAGGACGCCGCGCCGGCCAGCGTCCGGATCTGCTCCCGCACGGCGGGCAACAGGAAGGTGGTGTCCAAATCCGCAGCCGCCAGGATGCGTGCCAGCACCAGGGAGCGTTCGTGGTGTGACAGGCGGCGGTTCAGGATGATCAGCTCCTCATCCCGGGAGCGGCAACGCCCGCTGCGGAAGGAACCCCGTTCAGTGCGCACCTTGAAGCCCAGATGGCGGGCGGCTTCTTCCAGTCGCTCCAACTGGGCCTTGTCTTCCACTTCACGCTGACTGGGGCGCTGTTTGTCCATGAAAAAAGGTAGCGCCCCAGGGACGCGGCTCCAAGCTTGGATCCAGGCAATCCAATACTCTACAGCAATTCGTGCAGGCCTTCTTCCTTCAAACGCTGGATGACCAGAGGCAAGTCCTGGTGCCGTGCCATGGAACAGACCAAAAGGGCGTCGGGCGTGTCCACCACAATGGCGTCCTGCATGCCCAACAGCACCACCGTGCGGCGTCCGGCCTGCACATGACAGTTGCGGCTGGCCACGAAGAGAGCTTCGCCCTGGGTGGAATTGCCTTCCCCATCCCGAGGCAGCATGCGGTGGATTTCCGCCCAAGTGCCCACATCATTCCAGGGGAAAGTGGCCCGCACCACGCGCACCTTGCCCGGCACCCGTCCGGCGGGTTCCATGACCGCCACATCAATGGACACACTGCGCAGGCCCAGGTAGGCCTGGGTCAAGGCCTCGCGGCCGGCGGGCTCGTGCAGCGACTCTGCCAGGCCCTCCAGCGCTTCCCAGGTCTCTGGCAGCCAGCTCTCCAGCGCCTCCACCAGGGCTTCATTCTCCCACACGAAAATGCCCGCGTTCCACAGGAAATCCCCGGAGCGCAGGAATAGCAGGGCGGTTTCCCGGTTGGGTTTCTCCGCGAATGTGCGCACGCCGTGAACGCCGGGCGCCAGCTCCCCTTCACTGTGCTGGATGTAGCCGTAGCCAGTCTCCGGGCGGTCCGGACGGATGCCCAGCGTAACCAGGTGGCCACCCTGGCAGGCCGTCAGCGCTCGCTCCAGCGTGGTGCGGAATTCCTCCGCGTCTCCCACATAATGGTCGGCAGGCAGGACCACCACGCGCGCCGAAGCCTGGCGTTGCCGAATCACCGCCGCCGCCAGGGCCACGCAAGCCGCTGTGTTGCGGCCGGCGGGCTCGCCCAGGATGTTCTCCTCCGGCACTTCCGGCAGGAGTTCCCGCGTGCGCTCCACATGCAGGGCGCTGGTGACAATCAGCGTGTGCCGGGGCTGCACCAGGCCGCGCAGTCGGCGCACGCTCTCCACCAGGAGAGGTTCATCACCAAAAATGGACAGGAACTGCTTGGGCCGTTCCAGACGGGACATGGGCCAGAAGCGCGCACCCACTCCTCCGGCCATCACCACTGCCCACACGGGTTCACTCATGGCAACCACTCCGGCAACTTGACGGGCACTTCGCTTTGAATCCAGCCCGGCAGCACATCCACCGAAGCCGGGAGCTGGAGCCAGGGTTCCGCCGGGCGTCGGCCAAGCAGGCCAGGGCTCCATTGGCCATCGCCATCCCTGTCCTGAAAGAGGCTGAATGTCCAATGCCCCGGACGCAAGGCTTCCGCCAATCCTTCGCGGGTGAAAGGGAGCACGCGCCGGGCCTCATCGCCTTCCAGCACAAGCATCCATCCCGATCCCTGGGGCAGACGCGGGGCTTTCCACTGCACGCCCCCATCGGCGCCGGCACCTTTGGACGCCGGGGCCGCGGGCACCATCAAGCGGATCAGACTGTCCGGCCACAC
>CAIWAD010000103.1 GCA_903910645.1 uncultured bacterium
CGGCTGCGTGTGGGCGTGTCCAACGGCACGCGCCGCTCTCCCCTGCAGACGCTCTTCTTCAATGAGGATTTCATCTGGCAGGACGCCGTGGTCTACGCACTCATGCCGGATCGCTTCCGCAATGGCGACCCGCGCAATGACGGGCCGGTAAGCCACAGCGCGCTTCTGCCTCCCGCCAACTGGCAAGGCGGCGATTTGAAGGGCATCCTACAGACGCTGAAGGAGGGCTACTTCGACAGCCTGGGTGTGAACACACTGTGGATCTATCCGCTGAACAAGGCTGCCGACGGCGCCTGGCAGGAATATCCGGAGCCCCGCCGCTGGTACACGGGCTACCACGGCTACTGGCCCGTGCACCCCACGGCCATCGAGCCTCGCTTCGGCACGGAGAAGCTCTTCCAGGAGCTGACGAAAGAGGCCCACCAGCGCCACATGCGCGTGATGCTGGATCTGGTGGCCAACCATGTGCACCAGGACCACATCTGGTTCAAGGAGCATCCGGAGTGGTTTGGCTCCCTGATGCTCCCCGACGGCCGCCGCAATCTGCGCATCTGGGATGAGCACCGCCTCACCACCTGGTTCGAACCCTACATGCCGGACATTGACTATTCGGCCCACGAGGAGGCGGTGGCGGCCATGGGGGAAACGGCCATGGACTGGGTGCAGCGCTATGGCCTGGACGGCTTCCGCCACGATGCGGTGAAGCATGTGCCGCGCAATTTGTGGGAGGACCTGACCCGACGCCTGAAGTCCGACAGCACCCTGACGCGACCCTTCTACCAGATAGGCGAAACCTTCGGCTCCGACGAGCTCATTCACAGTTATGTGGGCCCGGACGCCATGGATGCCCAGTTCAACTTCAACCTCTTCCATCCGGCGCGGGAGATCTTCCTGGATGAAGGCCGCAGCTTCACCGAACTGTCGGGCATCCTGGAGCGCAACCTGGCCTTCTATGGCCCCAACAGCGTCATGGGGAACCTCATGGACAGCCACGACAAGGCGCGCTACGCGGGCTATGCCGATGGCGACCTCCCCTTCACCGGCGCCAATCTGCAGGAGTTGGGCTGGAGCGCGCCGCCCCAGGTGGACCATCCCGAAACCTATGAGAAAGTGCGCCTCTATCTCACCTGGCTGCTCACTCTGCCCGGCGTGCCCTTCCTCTATTACGGGGACGAGATCGCCATGAGCGGCGCGGAGGATCCGGACAACCGCCGCATGATGCGCTTCGGCACACAACTCTCGGATTTGGAGAGGCGCCAGCTTGGCCGCACGGCGGACTTGGTGCGCCTGCGCCGGGAGCGTCCCGAGTTGCGCCGGGGCGATCTGCACATCCTGTTCAGCGACGCCAGCCTGCTGGTTTACCTGCGCAGCGCAGAGGACGCCCAAGGCCGACCCAGCCGCAGTCTGGTGGTGTTGAACAAAGGTGCCACGCCGCGCCAGGAGAGCATCACCTTGCCGCTTGGGCTGGGCGTCCGGGTGGTGAGTGCCGGCGCCTGGGATGGCCGCGTGCTGCCATTGAATTAAGGCAAGGCCGCAGCTCTCCTCCTCGAGCCTTGATTTCCTGCTTGGCGAAGCGGTTCTCGTTCTCGGATTCGTTCTGCAAACCCTGTGTTCACAGTGAAAGGTGGGATCTCATGTCGGCAGAGCATTCCGCCTTCGCTGGAATGACCGTCTGAAGGACAATCCCGATCCCGCATCCATGCCATTGAAAAGGGGCGACCGAAGTCGCCCCTTTTTTCAACTCAACTTGGCTGCAATGCGGGAATTACTTCACCAGCATCAGCTTCTGCGCCGTGCTCTCGCCCATGCCTTCCAGCACGGCCAGATACATGCCGCTGGCCAGATTGGAGGCGTCAAACGTGAGCTGATGCTCACCGGCGCTGTGCATGCCTTCCGTCAGCACGGCCACTTCCTGACCCGCCAGGTTCACCACGCTCAGACGCACCACGCCCGCCCGGGTGGTGGTGAAGGCCAGTGTGGTGGCCGGGTTGAAGGGGTTGGGGTAGGCAGCCGTGAACTGGAAGACGGCCGGACGGGAGGCAGGCTCAACGGCCAGATCACTCCACAAGGTGCCCAGGGCGCCGAACTGGTTCGTGATGGAGAACGTGGGGTTGGAGTCATCAATGGCGGTCACCCAGTCCTGCTGGAAGCCGGACTCGTTGTCGTGGCCGTTGGCGCCGTACTTGTAGGTGATGTTGCGTGCACTGTACTGGGCGAAGGTGACGCTGGCCTCGAAGAGGTCGCCCGTGGTGGGCACCAGCTGGTACTGCGGGGGCACCAGATCCCAGGGCCAGTTGTTCCAGGGGCCGCAAATGGCCACGAAAGTGATTTCCTCGTAAGAGGTCAGGCCCTGGTTGGTCTCGCCGGGGTGGTCCTGGAACCAGGCGCGCACCGGCCACATGTCCGCCGTGAAGTGCACGGTCACATCGCTGGCGATGATATCGTCCCAGGTGACATGGTCGAACCAGGCTTCCTCAAGCTCAATCTCGCCGTAGCCGTCGCTGTCCGCATCAGGCAGGCCGGCGGTGATGGGCACCAGGCGGTTGGTGCCGCTCTCCCAACGGGCGGTGGTCTCGTTGCCGTCTTCCAGGATGACGAACTTGAACTCCAGGTTCGTGTCCGTCTCCAGGCCGTCAAAGGGCACATTCAGGAAGAAGTGGCCGGGGTTGCCGCCTTCTTCTGTCAGAGCCACCGCGCCGCCCCAGTTGCCGATGTTGGCGTGGCCGCCGCGCACCACAATGAGATCGGTGGCGGGATTGAAGGTGCCGTTGGCCGTCATCACTTCAAGATTCACACTGAAGAAGACTTCCGCATTCACCAGCTGGCCCATGGACTCCTGGTTGTTGAACCACACAGGCTCCAGGGTCTGGCCGCCGGCGCTCAGCGTGAACACGCGGTTGTCCACCGATTCCCACACATCCCCCGTGGGACGGATGATGACGAACTTGTACTCCACCGGCTGGTCAATGAAGGAATCATCCACATTGAAACTGCCGCTGAACAACATGTCCCCCGTGTTGGTGAGCACAGGATCGGCGCCGCTCCACTCGTTGAAGGCGCCGCGCACCACCACCTGATCCGTGTCCGGATTGAAATTGCCCAGGCCCTGCTGGATGTCCATGTGGACCTGGAAGGTGACGGGATTCACCGCCCAGGCACTTCCCACCGTCAGCAGCAAGCCAAGCATCCACGCATTGTTCTTCATGATCCCTCTCCTGACTTGAACGGTTCTTTGTTTGGTTACCAAGTGAAGGCCAGGCTGTACCGCACCACACTGTCCAGCCGGCCATGATCTTCATATGCCGCGTCCACCTGCAGGTGGCTCTCCGCTCCCAAAGGATAGGTGAAACCCGCTCCCAGCGCAAGGCCGCCCTCCGCGTCCTTGAGGAAGAGATCCCGCCAGCCGGCGCGCAACTGGAAGGTGTTGCGGTAGGAGTACTCGCTGCCCAGGGAAAGGGACTCGCTGGCGCGATCCACGCCGTGCACGGCGTCGGCCACCGCCAACAGACGATGATCCGGCCGCTCCAGCACGGGCAACTGCGCGCCAATGCGGAAGGTGATGGGCAGGGGCCAATCGTAGACATCCAGGTTGACAGGCACGGCCGGATTGTCGCCGTTCTCCGTCTCATCCATGTCGTGGCCGCGCAGCAAATCCGTGCCCGTCATTTCCATGTCCAGGCCCGCGTGCTGGATGCTCATGCCCAGCAGCATGTCCCGCCAGCCGGTGCGGTACAGAGTGCCCACATCGAAAGCCACGCTGGAGGAGCTCTCATGCCAGATCTTCTGCTGCACCACCTTGGCTGTGGCGCCAAAAGAGAAGCGGTCCGTGAGGCGCATGGCCAGGCTAAGTCCCATGGCCAGATCGCTGGCCTCATAGAACTCGCCGGTGCCGTCCTGCTCCTCCAGGGTGGTCACTTCCATGTCACCATAATCCAGATAGATGGCGGACAGACCCAGGGCCATGTTCTCGCCCAGGGGCGCCACCACCGCCAGGTAGCTCAAGTCCGTGTCCACCAGCCAGTCCGTCTTCACCAGCATGGCCTGGGAACCTTCCAACTGGGCCGCTGCCGCCGGATTCCAGTAGAGACAGGAGGCGTCGTCCACGGAAGCCGTGCCCGTGCCGCCCATGCCCAGGCTGCGCGCACCCATGCCAATGCCCAGGAAGGGGGCCGCCGTGGTGCCCACGCGATTGATGGCCCCAGCGGGGATGGCCAGCGCGACCCCCGTCAGGGTGGTCAGGATCCAGATATGTTTGGCCATGACGCCCTCCTACTTGATCAGGGCGAACTTGCCCGTCTTCTCGCCGGCCGGGCTGTCCACGTGGTACATGTACATGCCATAGGCCACATCCAGGCCGGCGGCGCTCTTCAGGTTCCAATCCAGGCTGCCGTCCAGGGCCGTGCTCTCATGATGCAGGGTCTGCACCAATTCGCCGCGCACGGTGTAAATGCGCACCGTGGCCTGGGATGGCAGGTGGATGAACTGGATTTTGCGGTCGCCGCGGTTGCCCTTGATGGGTCGCGCCTCCCATTCCGCCGTGGCCAGATAGGGATTGGGCACCACCTTCACCTGCTGCAGCTCACCCGAGGCCAGCGCCCCATCCACCGTGGGGGCCTGCACCTCCACCTCGTAGCCATCCTCGGCGGTGAAGGGCTTGCGGGTCACCGCCACATAGCGCTCCCCGCCCAAGGGCAGGCTCATGCTTGTGCTGTCGTAGGCGAAGGAGATCTGGAACATCCAGGTGAGCATGCGGCCGCCGTTGCCGTCCGGCTCATAGAGCAGGATGGCGTCCCGGGGATCAAAGGGCGCGTTGGGGTCCCGACGGTCCGCCGGTGGTCCCTCGTTGAGTTTGGCGTTGAAAATCCAGCAGGGCACTTCCACCGGCGCGGCGGGATCCGTCACATCCCACACGCGGTGGTTGCTTTGCACTCCGGAGACGATGCGGTTCAGGATGGTGGCCATGTTCTGGTTGGGGAAATTCTCCCGCAGCAGGCCCACTTGTCCTGTGGCATCCGGGAGGAAGTCCATGCGGTAATCATGGGGCAAAAGGGTGCCGGTGAGTTCCTGGGAGCCGTTGCGCAGGGCCAGGGGGCGCAGGCCCCAGGGCAGGATGTCCGTCGCCGCGTTCTCCCACGCGCTGCGCGAAGGGTCGGCCAACAGGGTCCAGTCGTTGTCGAAGTGCAGGCGCAGACCTTCCACCACGGGATCATAGGCTTGCACCGTGGCCGTGTAACCCGACAGGTTGGGCACCA
>CAIWAD010000104.1 GCA_903910645.1 uncultured bacterium
AAGGATGTGGTGGTCCACTATGCCGTAACGCGCGTCCTGGGGCAGGCGGCAGGAATTGTTGCCAGAGCCCGGTTGGCTGTCCACGAAGAGGAAAAAGTCATAGGGGGCCAGCTCCACCTCGTGCAGGGGGAGAATCTCCAGCTCCAGCACATCCAGCAGAGCGCGGTTCTCCGCCCGTCCCACCTCCCCGCCGGAGGCCACGGCGCATTCCCGGTCCATGTGCGTGAAGATGAGCTTGAAGGCCTGGGCACTGGCCAGACAATCCGGATCGGGATTGTCGTGGGTCAGGATGAGCACGCGCCGGGCGGATCCCAGCGCCGCCTTCAAGTCCTGCAGTTTGCGTGCACATTCGCGCAGAGGCACAAGGGCTTCCTTTGTCCGGAGAGACGGTTCGCCGTGTGAAGAGTGCGACGGGGGCGAAATCCCGCGCAGAAAGTAGCACCTGACACTGGGAGGACAAGGCGGGCGGCGAGGCGCCAGCGGCATCAATGCGCTGCCACCACCCGTTCCAGCTTCACAAGCAACCAGCGCTGCGCGCCATCCGCGCCGGACTGGGCTTCCAGCTCCACACGCCAGCCCAGGCGGCCCTGGACATCCTGCAGGTAATGAATGCCTCCCCGCGGTGGCGCTTTCACTAGCAGCCGCTCGTCCAACAGTTCGGGAAAACCCGCTTTCAGACTGGCCTTCAGGTTGCGGCCATGAGTGCCGTCGGGCAGGGCCAGCAGCCTGCGCAGATCGCAGCGTTGGGCGGCCTTGCCCCATGCGCCCCGTCGCGCATCCTGCAAAAACTCCACCAGGGCGCGGTAGGGGCTGTCCTCCGGACGGGCTTTGCCCAGCTTCCAGCCAGGCCCATCCTTCACCAATTGCCTGGATTCCTCCACATGCCAGGAGCCAGGCCCCTCCACGAAATTCTCCGCCTCCGACAAGGCCAGAAACACGCGGTCCTCCCGCACGCGCAGGCGATGCGCCTCCGCCTCCGCCACCACCCGGGAGGAACCTTCCATGTCCACTTCCACCACGCGGCGCACATCCATGCCCCCCACGCCCGATTGCCGCTCCTGGAGCAGAAGCCTTTCGCTCTTGCCCTGGCCTGAACGGGCCAAAAGATGAAGGCTGTCCGCCTGGGCAAGCAGGCGGGTTCCTTTGTGGGGGCCTGCCGCCTCCATGCGCAGCAGGAAAGCCTTGTCCCGACGCCGCAGGCCATCCGCCGCGGGCAGTTGGCGCCGCACCTGCAGAAGCCAGCCGCTATCCAAGGCAAGGGGATCCCCCTCGCGGCCTTCCAGCAGTTCCAGGCGGGCCCGGTCGCGCAAAGGTTCCCCAACCAACTGGGCACAGGCGGCTTCCAGATCCGGCGCGGTGAAGGGACTGGCGCCACGGAAGCGGGGGTCATCGCCCAGGGGGCGCGCGTTCCGGGCACAGGATGCCAGCAGCAGGTGAAGCGCCAGACCACTCCAAAGCAGAAGTCCGCAGGTCCGGCATTGGCGCGTCATGCTCCGCTCTCCTTTGCTTCCTAACGGGATTCCAGAGCCTGGGCGATGGCCCGCCGCAGGGCCTTCACCTGACGATGGCGGAAAGCGGGATCCTGCATGCGATCCTCCTCATCCGGCTGGGCCAGGCTGCCCAACTCCAGCAACAGGGCGGGACAGCCATGATGCCGGCACAGGCCCAGGCTTCGCCAGGCCAGGCCACGGTCGCGCACCAGTTTCCGCGTGGCCAGACTCTGGTGCAAGGTTCGCCCTGCCTCTGCGGACCAGGGACTCCAGTAGAAGGTCATGAAGCCATTGCTGCGCCAAGGGTCTTCGCCTGGCCCCGCGCTGTTGTAGTGCAGGCTAAGCAGGAAGTCCGCCGGCCACTCCCGCGCCTGGGCCACGCGGGAGGCAAGGCTCAAGGTGGAATCCCCCTGGCGGGTAAGGCGAACCTGGGCGCCAGCCTTTTCCAGCTCCACGCGCAAGTCCTGGGCAAAGCGCAGGGCCAAGTCCTTCTCCATGACGCCGGACGCGCCCAGGCAGCCGCTTTCCACGCCGCCGTGGCCAGGATCCAGCACAATGCGCGCACCCTTCAATCCCTTGTGTCGCGGCCGGAAGCACAAACGCAACAGGCCTTGCTCCCATGTCACCTCATGGCCCTGGAAGCGGCCGGGTTCCAGCTCCACGGTCAAGGCCAGGGCTCCGCCGGGCAGTGGCTCCCAGGCAAGCTGGCTCAAGCCCAGCTCCGGCGCCAGGCTCACCCAATCCAGGCGTCCAGTGGTGCGGGGCAGGATCAAGCGCCAATGCCTTCCGCCATCACGCACTTCCTCACGCCACAAGGGCGGCCCGTCTCCCGTGATGGGCAGGCCAAGGACCACATCGCCCCGCGCATTGCGTGCAACGCCGCCCCCGGGGCCCAGCAATCGCATGGCCGGCAGGCCGTCCACGGCTGGGCCCAGCCGTCGCACCCGATTTTCCGGCACCCAGGCGGCCAGATCCCCGCCCAGGGGCAGACGCAGCCAGCCGCCCTCCCGACGGTCCGCCACCCATTCCGTGCCCACCTGCGGCAGAATCCAGTAACTGGCGTCTGGAGCGGTGGAAAGGGGCGTGGCGTCCAGCCGCACGCGCATGGGGGCCATCCAGGGCGGAGTCGTGGACTCCGATCCACTTGGCGCCGGGATTGGGGCAGGTGGGGAAAGGGCAAGCTCCCGGAGCCATGGGCCGCCGGGGCCTTCCAGCTGGAAGCGCAGGACGCGGTCCGCAGGCCAGGGGAGGCGCAGGGCGAAGCGCCGGTCCTTGGCAAGAGTCAGTTCCGCCCCGTTCACCGTGCCGCCCACGGCCTTCCCCAAGTGTCCGTTCACCAGCAGATCCTGACTTTCCGCCAACACAACCAGGCTGTCGCCATCCGCCGGGCGGGGATGGGTGAGCAATCCGCCATCGGGCAGACT
>CAIWAD010000105.1 GCA_903910645.1 uncultured bacterium
CTGTGGGCTGTTGCTGATGTTGCCGTTGTGGGCACCGTAGATGGGGCGTTTGCACGACATGACATGGGGCTGGGCGTTCAACTCATCCACGGCCCCGAAGGTGGCCCAGCGCACCTGTCCGCAGAACACGGTGCCTTCCTGTGAGGGCATGCCCAGCGCCGCGCAGATCTCGCTGGGAGCGCCTGGCGCCTTGAGCAGGGTGATGCGCTCGCCGTCCTGGAACACGCCGCCAGTGGAATCGTAGCCACGGTACTCCAGCACGCGCAGTAGTCGGGTGGCCACATCCCCAAGCCGCACAGTGCGCCGGGCATAGACCAATCCCAGCACGCCGCAAGCCAGGCCCATGCGCAGGCCGGGCAGAGGCAGGGGCAGATTGCAAAAGCCCCGCCACAGGCTTTGGGCCAGGTTCTTGACGGACATGCTCTTCACCATGTAACCACTCCTTCTTGCCCCTCTTATCGGAAGGCCGTGCGAACGCTTTCAGGACGCGGCTGTCCGCTAAGGCAAAAGGCCGCCCAGTAGGCGGGATGCCCATTCACCCACACGCGCACGGCTTGCTGGGCCTTCTGCAGGGCCACATCCGCCGGATCGCCGGCGGCCAGGGCCCGATGCAGGTGTTTCACCAGCACGGCTGTGGCCAGATCGTCCACTTTCCACAAGCTGGCAACCACGCCGCGGCTGCCTGCCGCCATGAAGGCCCTGGGCAGGCCCGCTCCCGCCTCTTCCCCAGTGCGACCCAGGGCCGTCTCGCAAGCAGACAGCATGGTCAATCCCGTGGGCAATTCAAGGGCGGCGATCTCCGGGGCGGCAAGGCGGCCATCGCGGCCAGCGCCCGCACCCAGCAGGAGCGCGCTCTGGGCAGGACTGCGTGCATCGTGAACGGCATGGCAGGCGAAGTGTCGGAAGCGCCGCGCATCACCATCGGCGGCCACGGACGCCTCGGTGGCCGCGGATCCCTGGAGCAGTCGGCTTCCAGGATGAAGGCGCAGCAGCTCGTCGCTCTCAAGGGATGTGAAATCCAGTGCATCCATGCCGGTACCCTGGGGATCGCTCCAAATGGCCCCCGCCCCTTCGCCTCCAGGCAGGGCTGCGGTGTAGGCCATTTCAGCCAGGCTGCCACTGCGGCACAAAGCACTGCGCTCGCCCAGCCAATGGCCGTCAGGCAGGCGCAAGGACTCCAAGGCAAGGTCCTGCAGTTCAGCCTGGGGCAACAGCCAGGCTCTTGCCGGGGGGCGATTCAGCCAGTCCGCCGGCAGCAGCCAGCGCGCCAGCCTGAGCCCCGTCTCTTCAGCCGACAGGAAGCCCAATACGCGGCTGCGGTGCAGGGCCGCCACTTGGCGGAGGCTGTCCCTGGGCACCGTCAGCGGCCACACGGAGAGCTCGCCTTCATGCCACCAGAAGGCCCAGGCCTTGCGCTGGCCCAAATGCCAACCCAACCATTCCTGATGGGGTTCAAGCCCCTGTTGAAGCAGTTTCCGCACCTGGTCTATGCTCTCCAGCCGCGGCATGCCTTGACCCAGAGTGGAACGGGCCACCATTTCACGCAGGCCAAGATTGCGCCCCCGCTCCGAAGCCACCAGGGCCTGCCAGGGATCCGTGCCGGCCAAGAGCTCCACCAGTTCATCGGTGAGCAGACGCTGCATGCGTCCACGCCCCGGATCGAAGCGCATGGGGGCCAGTCGCGCACTTTCCTCGTCCGCGCGCGCCAGCGCCCGATCCAGCACCAGCCTGGCCTCCGCCGGCCGCTTGAGCGCCTTCAAGGCCCGGGCCGCTTCCAGCTCCCCTTCCAGAGCCTCGCGGCTGAAGCCCTGCCCCCACGCCTTTTCCGCCACATCCGCCGCCATGGCCAGGGCGGCCTCCCATTCATCCAGATCGCCATGGACACGGGCCAGCTCCAGTCCCAGGCGGCTGGCTTCGCGAAGCTCCCCCGCCTCCAGGGCATGGGAGCGGCCATCGGCCAGGGGAATGCGCAAAGCTTCCAATTGGCTGCGCGCGTGGCGCTGACGCAGCAAGGCTTCCGGCAGGGAAGTCCAGGCCTCGGGCAGGCGCAGATCCTCGGCCAGGAGGCCCCGCAGGGAGGCGACATGGTTGCGCAAGGTGGTCCATGGCCTTCCCCGTCCAGGGGACAGGCTGTCCCAGGCCGCGGCCTGCCGTGCTTGATCCAGGGCCTGAACCCAGTCCCCGCCCTGCTGGGCCAGCCGGGACTGGTTGTTGCACACCGCGCTCAGTTCATGGGCATCACCCAGGGTCTGTCCATGGGCAAAAGCCCGGGCGAAGTGCGCCGCCGCGCTTTCCCTTTCCTCCAACTCCGTGGCCAGCAAGCCCCGGGTATTGGCCACCTGCAGCTCCAGTCGCACAGCCAGTTCACCTGTTGCCGACGAGATGAGGGACTGGGCGCGATCCAGTTCCAGCGCGCAGCGGGCATAATCCCCCAACTGCCAGGCCAAATCCGCCTGATGGCGGGCATGTACGGCCAGCCGGAGGGAATCCGGGGGCGATGTCTCCACCAGACGGGCGGCCTGATCCATGTTGCGCCGGGCGCCGCCCAGCTCTCCCAAATGCTGCAGAACCAGGGAGCGCAACTCCAGCTCATCCAGCCTCTCGATGGAATCCAATTCCTGCCAGCGGATTTCCGGTCCATCCAGGCAGGCACGGGCGCGGGCGGCGGACTCCGTTTCCAGGTAGAGGCGGGCCAGGAAGAGGGCGCGACGGGGATCCCCTCCTTCGGGCAACAGTTCCTGGGCCTTGGCCAGGGCCGCGGCGCGATGGGCCATGCCGTGGGCGGACAAGGCCGCCAGTCTGGCCTCAAACGCCATCCGCAACTCCTGGGCGCGGCGCGTGCTGTCCATTTGGGCTCGCGGGGCCAGAAGCCACCGGGACCATAGGGAATCCGCCAAGGCTGGACGCTCAGCCAGGTCGGCAGCCTGTACCAGGCGCCCGGCCACCTTGTCCCAGTCCACGCGCGTGCTGTCCATGCGCGGCAGTAGATCCAGCAACACATCCAGGGCCTCGCCCGGTTGCTTCACATCCAGGGCAAGGGCCGATGCCTGCTTCAAGAGCGCGGTGGACGCCTCCTGATCGCGCAAGTGCACGGCCAGTCGAAGGGCCCGTCGCCACTGGCGCCACGCCGCTTCCGGACGCTGGGCCTTGCGATGCTCCGCACCCCGCCGGGCCATGTCCTCCAGCGCACTGCGCCGATGCTGCTCCACCTCATTCGCCCACAAGGGCGGCGCTCCCAGGGCGAACCAGCCCTCGGGGACCTGAAAGGCCGTGGAATCGCCGCCGCGCAACCCCTGCTCCACGGCGAAGGCCCCCAGCGGGGCGCCATGGAGGGAAAGGCCCGGCCCGGGCAGCAGTGCGCGTCTAAGACCACTTTGGGCCAGCAGGCTCTCCAGCACCAGCCAGGCCTCGCCCCACTGTTGGGGCGTGCGCCCTTGCCAATCCACTTCGCCCACCAGCAGCAACTCTCCGGGAAGATCCAGCCCCATCAGGCGGCGCAAGGGCACACGATGCTCCCCGCACTGGAACCACGAAGCCTGTTCAGCGCCCGGCACCAGGTGGAGCACGCCATCCACGGCCAACACCCGCGCCTCCAGCGGCAGCAGGTCATCCGACAACAAAGACTGGGCCGACACCACGCGCATCAGGGAATCTCCCCGGGCACTTGCCGCCCCAAGGAGCGCCACCTCGTCCGGCGCTTTCATCCACCCTTCGCGGCAGGCGGCGTGCAGGCGCGGGGCAGCACTCAGCCAGGTGGAAGCGCTGTCCTCACCCGCCAGGGCCAGTCCCTCAGCCTTCCACTGGGACCACTGCGCGGGGAAGTCCTGCTGGGGCTTCCACAGGACCAATCGATCATCCTGCCTCTCAAGCAGCCGCCAGTCCTCCGTCACGAAGCTGTCGGCCCGGGCCACCTGGCTCCCATCCCCCGTTCCTGCCAGCAGGGACTCGCGCACGCGGGCAGCCTGGCGGGCATCCGCCCTAAGTCTCGCCTGGGCATTGGCCGCACCCTGGGAGGCGAAGGGCGGATCCGCCTGCTCCCACAGGAAGCGCGCCTGGCGCAGGGCCATCCCGTCAGCCACGCGCTCGGCATCCCCCGTTGCCTTCAACGCCCTGGAGGTGTCGAAAGTGGCCGCTTCCAGACCTTCCGCCACAGGTGCCATGAGCAGGGCATGGGGTAGATGTCCCGGTTCCGCGCGCAGGGCGTCCAAGTCCCGCTCAAGCGCCGCCTTCCCGGCGCCCTGTGCCGCCGCATCTCCCCTTGCCCAGTCCACCTGGAAACGCGCCCAGTCCAGGAGCAGGGCCGATGAGGGCGGCAGGGAGGCGGATTGCCACGCCGCCACCTGCTCCCGGGCGGCGTCCAAATCCCCGGTGGCGGAGAGCAGGCGCGCCCAGGCCAGATCCAGGCTGAGGCGCTGGCGCCAGTGCAGGATCACTGCGGAGCCCTTGATCCATGTCTCCAGCTCCTCCAGGGCCAGCATGGCCTGGCCACGCAGCATGAGGGCGTGCACGGGATCGGAGCCTGTGGCCTGGTCGTCCAGATCCTGGGCACGCAGCAACTCCAGTCGCATGCGCTGCTCCACGGGCAGGAGGCCCGCAGCCGCCCCCAGCAGGCCATCCAGGGCGGAGCGGGCCTGCTTCACCGTCTCCGAAGGAAGGGGATGGGCGTCCCGGGTGGCCAACAGGACCACGGCCATGGCGGATTCCACCGCCCGGGCCTCGGGACCGGGCAGGAAGGCATCCCTGGCGTCCGCCGCCGCCTGATGGCAGCGCTGCAGGGCCTGTTCCCAGCGGCCCATCAAGGCCAGTTCACGGGCAATGACCAGATCCAGGCGCAGCATGCCTTCCCTGTCGCCTTGTCGGCGCAGGAGGCGGCGACGTGCGTGCAGTCCGTCCAAACGACGGTCCAGCGCGCCTTCGCGCCCGCTCAATTCATCCTTGAGTGACTGGCGCAGGGCCTGCTCCTCCTCCGGCCCCCAGTCCAGTCGACCCTGACCGGTGTAAAGGCCTGGAAAATTCCACAAGGGCAGGCCAACACCCAGCAGTCGCAACCTCAGCCAATTCTGGGCGGGTTCCATGGGCCAGGTGCCGATTTTGGCCTCGCGCTCCGCTTCCGCCAGCGAGGAGGAGGCTTCCGCGTCCCCCATCTCCACCTGTACCATGGCCAGATTGCGCCACAGCAAGGCCCGCTGCCCGGCGTCCGCTTCCAGGGCCAGGGCTTGGCGAAGCCAGTCCATGGCCTCCACCGGGCGTCCGCGTTCACTGGCAAGCAGGGCCAAGCGGGCCACCACCTGACGGCCCTCCTCCTGGGCTCCCAGGCGCATGGCCACCACCTGGGCGCTGTCCAGATCCCGGGCCGCGCCTTCAAGGTCCCCGCTCCATTGGCGCACGGTGCCCAACTGCATCAGGAAGCGCAGGCGTTCGTGGTTTGAAGAAAAGTGCGGGTTGAAGGCCAGGCGCTCTTCCCAGGCGCGACGGGCGGCCTGGGCGCCGAACTCGCCACGGGAAAAGTGCAGGTTGCCCAGATTGGTGGCCAGTGCGGCGGCAAGCAGCGAGTCCCCCTGGGCTAGGGCATGGCCCTTCCCGCGCTCCACCAGCAGGATGGCCCTGTCCCGCATGACCTCCTCGTCCGGCTCTTTCAGACTGGCCAAACCCTGGTGGCGCAGACGCGCCACGGTTTCCGGCAAACGCCCCACCTCCTGCAAGAGCCCGCCCAGGCCACCCCTCCGTGCATCCAGTGCAGCCAGTTCGCGGCTGATGTTCCAGCTGTAGGTTAGGCCCGCCACCGCAAGGCGGTCGTCCAGGGAAAGCGCCTCCTCCAGCAGGCGATCCGACTCCGCCAGCCGCGCGGGCCGCTGTTCCGATTGCCAGGACAGCAGGAGTCCCAGGGCCCAGGTCTCCACGGCCCTCTGTTGAAGCGCCACCCCCCGCAAGGCTCCGCCTTTGCGCGTCCAGCCTTTCCTGGCCTTCCGCAAGTCCCGCTCCGAGTCCTCCAGCCGATCCAGCCGCGCCAGGGCTTCCAGTCCAAGCCGCCAGGCGCGGGTTTCCACGGGATCCAGGCGCAGCATCAGGCGGGCATCCGCCTCAACCGCTTCCCAGTCCCCGTCCTGCTCCGCCCGTCGGGCACGCTCCAGGAGCCAGTCCAGGCGCCGCACGCGCAGCAGGCCCTGCAGGCCCGGCTCTCCCGCTCTTTCCAGCAGGGCATCGGCTTTGGCCAGACCATCAAGTCCCTTGTCCAGATCGCCATCCAGGCGGCGCAGATCCGCCAATAGAGCTTGTCCTCGAGTCCACACGCGGCGCTGGAAGGGCGGAAGTGCCACAGGATCCTGCTCCAGCACCAGCCGTAGATCCTCCCGCGCCACCGTGCGGCCATCCCGGCCCGCATCAGCCTCCCGGCGGGCCAGCTCCACCATCAGGGCCATGTGCAGGGCGGGAATGCCCTTCAAATCCTCCAGCCGTTCA
>CAIWAD010000106.1 GCA_903910645.1 uncultured bacterium
ACATCCTCCGTGACACCGGGGACGGTGGAAAACTCCTGCAGCACGCCGTCAATGCGCACATGGGTAATGGCCGCGCCCTGCACGGAGCTGAGCAGCATGCGGCGCAGGGAATTTCCCAGGGTAACGCCATAGCCACGCTCCAGCGGTTGAAGGAAAAAGCGGCCGAAGGAGGAGCTGTAGCTGTTATGGTCCAGCTCGACGGCTTCCGGGCGCTGGGGAACCAGTCCGTTCATGCAGTTGGGTCTCCTGGCTGAATCTGCATTCCGCTGCAATCATCCGCACGGCCGCGTCGGGGCCCCAAAGGCTCCGCGCGGCCCGTGGCAATCCGGCAGGAAGGCAAGGCCCTCCACCGGCAAAGCTGCGGATTAGATGCGGCGCTTCTTCCGCGGACGGCAGCCGTTGTGCGGCAAGGGCGTGGTGTCCTTGATGGCCGTCACCATCAGGCCGGCAGCCTGCAGGGCACGGATGGAGGACTCACGACCGGCACCCGGCCCCTTCACAAACACAGACACCCGGCGCAGGCCAAGATCCATGGCCGTCTTGGCGCACTCGGCGGCCGCCAGCTGGGCGGCGAAGGCCGTGGACTTGCGCGATCCCTTGAAGCGACCGCGGGAGCCGCCCGAAGACCAGGTGATGACATTGCCGTAGCTGTCCGTCAGCGAGACGATGGTGTTGTTGAATGACGCCATGATGTAGGCGTTCCCAACGGCATCCACCTTCTCCTTCTTCTTGACTTTCTTCTTGACGGTCTTGGCCAAGATATCCTCCAGGGACTGGGATTAACCCTTCTTCACCACGCCGCTGGACTTCTTGCGTCCCTTGCGCGTGCGGGCGTTGTTCTTCGTGTTCTGGCCGCGGACAGGCAGATTGCGACGATGGCGCAAACCACGATAGCTGCCAATGTCCATGAGCCGCTTAATGTTCATGGTGATTTCCGTGCGCAGGGCACCCTCGACCTTATAGTCGTTCTGGATGACCGCACGGATGCGACGCAGCTCTTCCTCATCCAGATTCATCACCCGGGTATCCGGGCTGACACTGGACTTTTCCAAAATGGCGCGGGCTGTGGAAAGACCAATACCGAAGATATAGGTCAGGCCGATTTCCACGCGCTTGTTCTTGGGCAGATCAACTCCGGCAATGCGTGCCAATGGTGCCTCCCGAATGCGGACCGCCGCTGCCTTGGCGGGCCGGGGTTATGGCTTAAGCCCGAAGGCTTTAGCCCTGACGCTGCTTGTGCTTGCGTGTCTTGCTGCAAATGACTCGTACCACACCGGCACGACGCACAATCTTGCAGTTTTCGCAGATCTTCTTGACCGACGCTTTGACTTTCACCGCCGTGTCTCCTCTATCCTCGTCCTTGTTGTCCCTTCGCGCCCCGTGGGGCAGATCTACTTGTGACGGAAAGTGATGCGCCCACGCGTGAGATCATAGGGCGACAATTCCACCGTCACTTTGTCTCCAGGCAGGATGCGGATGTAGTGCATGCGCATCTTCCCAGAAATGTGGGCCAATACCAAGTGGCCGTTGTCAAGCTTCACGCGGAAGGAGGCATTGGGCAATGTCTCCGTCACGGTTCCGTCAATCTTGATGATGTCCGTCTTGCCCATGCCGCTCCTAATCCAGGGTCATGATCTCCGGATCACCATCGGTGATGCGGATCTGGTGTTCAAAATGCGCGCTGTCCGATCCATCCGTCGTGGCCACCGTCCATCCGTCCTTAAGGACGCGGATACGCCAGCCTCCGGCGTTGATCATCGGTTCCAAAGCCAGGCACATGCCCGGACGCAAGCGCAGGCCGTGGCCCGCCCGCCCGTAGTTGGGCACCTCAGGCGCTTCATGCACCGCACCGCCCACGCCGTGGCCCACCATCTCCCGCACCACCGAATAGCCCTGGGGCTCCACATGGCCCTGCACCGCGGCGCCGATGTCCCCAATGCGGTTGCCCGCCCGGGCAGCGGCGATACCCAGGAAGAGAGACTCTTCCGTGGCCCGCATGAGCCGCTGGCGTTCCTGGGAAACCTGCCCCACCGCAAAGCTGCGGGCGGAATCACCAAAGAAGCCGTCCAATCGGGTGCCCACATCAATCTTCACCATGTCGCCCTCCTGCAGCAGGCGGGCGCCGGGAATGCCATGCACCACTTCGTCATTGACGGAAATGCAGCAACAGGCCGGGAAGGGCGGCACACCCTGGGGACCCGGCACTCCAATGAAGGAGGGCACAGCGCCCTGGGAGCGGATGAAGCTGTCAACGATCCGATTCAATTCCGCCGTGCTCACGCCTGGCTGAACACTGGGCGCCACCAGGCGAAAGGCTTTGGGCAGGATTTCACAGGCTTTGCGAATGCCCGTGAACTCACGCTCGCTATAAATTCGAACCACGCGCCCTCAGCCCAAGGTTGCCAGAATGGCGCGATACACATCCTCCACTGAGGCCATGCCATCCACGCGCCGCAGGCGTCCGGTACCATCGTAATAGTGGATAAGCGGCTCCGTCTGGTTGCGGTAAACCCCCAGACGATGGCGCACGGTCTCTTCCCTGTCGTCCTCACGCTGGCCCACCGCACCGCCGCAGGCCGTGCACTGGCTGGGCACCTGCCCATTGCCGGCATTGTAGTCCGCACCACAGGAAGAACAGGTGAAGCGCGACGAAATGCGCCGTACCAGCGCTTCTTCGTCCGTGTCCAGGGCCACCACGCCGCTCAGGCGCATGTCACCCCGCTCAAGCAGGATGTCCAGCCCTTCGGCCTGGGGCACCGTGCGGGGAAAGCCGTCCAGGATGAATCCCGGCTGGCAATCCTCGCGCTTCAGGCGCTCATCCACGATGTCAAGAATCACGGTGTCAGGCACCAGGTTCCCCTGGTCCAGATAGCTCTTCATTTTCAAGCCCAGGTCCGTTCCCTGGCGGATGTTCTCCCGCAGGATGTCCCCGGTGCTGATCTGGGGGATGCCCAGATCCGCCGACAATCGCTTGGCCTGGGTGCCCTTTCCGGCGCCCGGCGCCCCAAGAAGGATCAAACGCATGCGATCCCCCGACCTTCAGGACTAGCGGTTTCGCCCGCGAATGCGTCCCGTCTTCATCAGGCCGTCATAATGCCGCATGGTAAGGTGCGACTCGATCTGCTGGAGGGTGTCCAGCGCCACGCCCACCATGATGAGCAGACCCGTTCCACCGAAGAATGAGGCGAAATTGAAGGAGATGTTGGACCCCAGCAAGTCACCGGCATAGCGGAAGAGGATCTGCGGGAAGACCGCCAGGAAGCCCAGGAAAATGGCGCCCGGCAATGTGATCCGCGTCAGCACGAAATCAATGTACTCACTGGTCTTCTTGCCCGGACGAATGCCCGGGATGAAGCCGCCGTAGCGCTTCAGGTTCTCCGCCACATCCACCGGATTGAAGGACATGGCCGTGTAGAAGTAGGTGAAGAAGACAATGAGCAGCCAATCCAGGATGAGATAGGGCCAAGCCGTCCAGCTGAAGGCGCTGTTCACAAATTCCTTGATGACGCCTTCGGGCAACAGGGTGCCCAGGGTCTGGGGCAGGAACATCAAGGACTGTGAAAAGATGATGGGCATGACGCCCGCCATGTTGATGCGCAAGGGCAGGTGGGTGGCCTGACCGCCCATCATGCGGTTGCCCACCACACGCTTGGCGTACTGCACCGGGATGCGACGCACGCCCTGGGTAAGCAGGATGGCACCCATGATGGTGGCACCCATCAGGGCCAGCAGGAAGACTTCCGCCAGGAGGGGCCGCGTTTGGGCCGCCACTTGCTGGAATTCGTCGAAGAGGGCCACCGGGATGCGGTCAACCACGCCGAGGAAGATGATCAGGCTCATGCCGTTGCCAATGCCGCGCTCACTGATTTGCTCGCCCAGCCACATGAGGATGAGCGTGCCTGTGGTGAGGGTGAGCATGGTGGTCAGCTTGAAGCCCAGCCCCTTGGCAATGACGATTTCCATGCCGCTGGGCGCCTGGATGCTTTCCAGGAAAACGGCCACACCGGCGGCCTGCATGGCGCTCAGGAAAACGGTGCCATAGCGGGTCAACTGGGTGATCTTCTTGCGGCCCTGCTCGCCTTCCTTCATCAAGCGCTGGAAGTAAGGCACCGTGGTGCCCATCAGCTGAATGATGATGCTGGCGCTGATGTAGGGCATGACGCCCAGACCGAAGATGCCCACCTTCTGGAAGGCGCCGCCGGTGAACATGTCGTAGAGACCGAACAGGGTGTTCTGGCTCTGCGTGAAGAACTCGCCCAGGGCACCGGCATCGATACCAGGGGTGGGAATGTGCACGCCGATCCGGCACACCAGGAAGATGAACAGGGTGAAGAGCACCCGGTCCCTCAATTCAGGGATGCGGAAGATGTTGGCGAATTTGTCCAGCATGCAGAGTGCCTCTTCTGGTGGTGACGATTAGCCCTGGACGCTGCCGCCGGCGGCCTCGATACGGGCCTGGGCCGACTGGGACAGCTTCACGCCGCTCACCTGCAAGGCGCTCTTCAGCTCGCCATCGCACAGGATCTTCACGGGAGCATCCAGGCGATCGATGAGACCGGCGGCCAACAGGCTTTCCGGGGTGACCGCGCTCGCGAAGCCTTCCAGGCTGGTCAGTTGGACCAACTGGCTTTCCTCGCGATGGATGTTGGTGAAACCGCGCTTGGGCAGTCGGCGCTGAATGGGCATCTGGCCGCCTTCGAACCAGGCGCGACGCTTGGCGCCGGAACGGCTGCGCTGACCCTTGTGGCCGCGGCAGCTGGTGCCGCCATGACCGGAGCCTTCACCACGACCAATGCGCTTCTCGCGATGGTGCGAGCCGTCTGAGTACTTCAGGGATCCCAGATTCATCGGGGTCCTCCTAATCGTTGAGCTCTTCCACCTTCAACAGGTGGGGAATGGACTTCACCATGCCCAGCACCTGGGGCGTGGCTTCGTGAACCACCGTGTGGTTCAGACGACGCAGGCCCAGGGCCGCCACCGTGGCGCGCTGCTTGGGCAAACGGCCAATGCCGCTGCGCACATAGGTGATCTTCAGCTTCACGCCTCAACCTCCTTCTCGCCCATGTTGTAGATCTGGCGCAGGCTGCGGTTCAGGCGGCGGCTCAGCTGTCCGGGGCTGGTGAGCGCCAGCAGCGCGGCGAAGGCGGCCTTCACCTCGTTGTGGGGGTTGTTGGAACCCAGGCTCTTGGACAGCACATCGTGCACGCCCAGACACTCCATCACCGCACGCACATTCTTGCCGGCGATGATGCCCGTACCGGCGGAAGCCGGACGAAGCAGCACGCGGCCAGCGCCGAACTTGCCGATGATTTCATGGGGGATGGTGCTGCCGGACAGCTCCACGCGGATCATGTTGCGCTTGGCGGCCTCGGTGCCCTTCTCGATGGCGTTGACCACCTCGTTGGCCTTGCCCAGGCCCCAGCCCACCCGGCCGGCACCGTCACCCACCACAACAATGGCGTTGAAACCGAAGTTGCGGCCACCCTTCACCACTTTCGCGGTGCGGTTGATGTTGACGACCTTTTCGATCAGGCCCAGTTCCTGGGGATTCACGTGTTCCAAGGGACTCTCCTGGCTTAGAAATTCAGACCACCCTCGCGGGCGCCCTCGGCCACGGCCTTCACGCGGCCCCAGTACTTGTATCCCGAGCGATCGAAAACGCAGGCCTGGATGTCCCGGCCCTTGGCCAGTTCAGCCAGCGCCTTGCCCACGATATGGCTCTTCTCCACAGGGTTCTTGGCTTCGGCCAAAGCGGCCTCAAGATCCTTGCTCTTGGTGGAGCTGGCGGCCAGGGTGATGCCCTGATCGTCATCGATAAGCTGGGCGTAAATGTGACGGGCGCTGCGGAAGACCGAGAGACGCGGGCGCTCGGCCGTACCGCTGACCTTCTTGCGGGTATGCATGTGGCGGCGTTCGCGCGCCAACAGGCGAGTGTTCATGCTCATGGCGCTGCCCTACTTCTTGCCGGTTTTGCCGGCCTTCTTCTCGATGTATTCACCCACATAGCGGATGCCCTTGCCCTTGTAGGGCTCAGGTGAGCGGAAGCCGCGCACCATGGCAGCCACCTCGCCCACCAGGGCGCGGTCGGCGCCGCTGATCTCGATCTGCGTGGCCTTGGGCACAACGATGTTGATGCCTTCGGGCGGAATGAACAGGATCTGGTGCGTGTAGCCCAGCTTCAGCAGGAGGCGACCCGTGCGCAACTCCGCCGTGTAGCCCACACCCACGATCTCCAGCTTCTTGGTGAAGCCCTGGGTGACGCCGGTGACCATGTTTGCAATCATGGCGCGGGTCATGCCATGGAGGGCACGGTGGCGCGGCTCGTCGGAGGGACGCTCCACCAGCAAGGTGCTGTCATCCTGACGCACGATCATGTCCGGATGCACATCCATGGACAGCGCGCCCTTGGGTCCCTTGACGGCCAGCCGGGTGCCGGCCTGGCTGACCTCGATTCCCGCAGGCACGGGAACGGGCAGTCTTCCGATTCGTGACACCTCAGCCTCCTTACCAGATGTAACAGAGAACCTCGCCGCCCACATTGCGGGTACGAGCTTCCTTGTTCGTGATGACGCCTTCCGGCGTGCTCATGATGGCGATGCCCAGGTTGTTGCGCACGCGGGGCAGCTTGTCGGTGCCGCGATACTGGCGCAAGCCGGGCTTGGACACGCGGCGCAAGCCGCTGATCACGCTGCGGCCGGAGCCGTCGAAGCGCAATGCGATACGAATGGTGCCCTGCACCGAGTCCTCTTCCAACTTGTAGCCGCGGATGTAGCCTTCCTTTGCAAGGATGTCCACAATGCGCAGCTTCATGTTCGAGCTGGGACACTCCACCAGCCGCTTGTTGGCGCGGATGGCGTTGCGGATGCGGGTCAGCAGATCGGCGATGGGATCCGTCACAGGCATGGGGTCCTCCTTACCAGCTGGCCTTCACGACGCCCGGGATCTCGCCGGCCAGAGCCATCTGCCGGAAGCAGATACGGCAGAGGCCGAACTTGCGCAGGTAGGCGCGGCTGCGGCCGCAGCGGCGGCAGCGGGTGTAGGCGCGCACCTTGAACTTGGGTTCGGCCTGCGACTTCTTGATCAGTGCTAGACGGGCCATGGGGTCCTCACTGGTTTCTCTTCACGAAGGGCATGCCGAGCTCGGCCAGCAGCACCTTGCATTCTTCATCCGTCTTGGCCGTGGTCACAAAGCAAATGTCCATGCCGTGAACGCGCTCGACCTTGTCGTAGTCGATTTCCGGGAAGACGATCTGCTCCTTGATGCCCAGGTTGTAGTTGCCCCGGCCGTCAAAGCTGCGGTCGCTCAAACCACGGAAGTCGCGCATGCGGGGGGTGACCACCGCGATGAAGCGGTCCAGGAACTCCCACATGGCTTCCCGGCGCAGGGTGACGCTGGCACCCACCGCCATGCCTTCACGCAGCTTGAAGTTGGAGATGGACTTGCGGGCCTTGTTCACCACCGGCTTGCGGCCAGTGATCCAGGACAGCTCCTCCACCGCAGACTCCAGGGCCTTGGGCGTATCCTTGGCGGCGCCCATGCCCACGTTCAGGACGATCTTGGTCAACTTGGGAACCTGCATGGCGCTGGTGTAACCGAAGCGCTCCATCAGGCTCTTCGCCACCTTCTCACGGTAGGTGGACCTTAGTCGGGGTTCGTAGCTCATTGCGCTCACACCGCCTCGTTGGAAGCCTTGGACACGCGCACGCGGCGCTTGTCCACCACCTTGGTGCCCAGCTTGGCCGTCTTGCCCGTGGTGGGATCCACGAAGGCCACCTTGGACACAGGCACTGGGGCCTCTTTCTCGATGATGCCACCGGTCTGGCCCTGGGCGCGGGGCTTGGTGTGGCGCTTGACCACATTCACACCCTCCACCAGAACCTTGCCCTTCTTGGGCAGAGCCTGCAGGACGCGGCCCTGCTTGCCCTTGTCTACGCCCGACAGGACCTGGACCTTGTCACCCTTTTTCAGGTTCATCACAACACCTCCGGGGCCAGGGACACGATCTTCATGAACTGGCGGTCGCGCAGTTCGCGGGCCACCGGGCCGAAGATGCGCGTGCCCTTGGGCTCACGCTTTTCGTCAATAATGACGGCGGCGTTGTCATCGAAGCGGATGTAGGATCCGTCGCTGCGCCGCACTTCCTTGGTGGTGCGCACAATGACGGCCTTCACCACCGCGCCCTTTTTGATGTTGCTCGCCGGCAGGGCTTTCTTCACCGAGCAAACGACGATGTCACCCACGCTGGCGTAGCGCCGCCCGGTGCCGCCCAGTACGCGGAAGCACTTCAGCAGCTTGGCGCCGGTATTGTCGGCGACGTTCAGTCGGGTTTCTTCCTGGATCATGGTCCGGGTCTCCCGTTACTTCTTGCGCTCGATGATCTGCGTCAACCGCCAGCGCTTGCGGCGGCTCAGGGGCCGGCACTCGGTGATGCTCACCAGATCCCCAGCCTGAGCATCGTTCAGCTCGTCGTGGGCCATGTACTTCTTTGTGCTCTGGAAGTACTTGGAATAAATGGGATGCTTCACCTTGCGCACCACGGCCACCGTGATGCTCTTGTCCATCGCGGCGGACACGACCCTGCCGACCCGGACCTTGCGAATTCCACGCTCGGACATGATCGCTCCTAACCCTGATTACCCTTGAGCTCCAGCTCGCGCACCAACGTGCGCAGGCGGGCAATGTCCTTCCGCAACTGGCGGATGCGCAGCGGATTCTCCAACTGGCTCATGCCCTGCTTGTAGCGCAGGTCGGCCATGGAGGCCTCCGCCTCGACCAGGCGGGCTTCGATATCGGTCCGGTTCATCAACCGGATATCCTTCAAATTCATCACGCCCTCCTAATCCTGACGCTCAACGAAGCGGGAGCCGATGCTCAGCTTCTGGCCGGCCAGACGCAGGGCCTCTTCGGCCATCTCGCGCTTCACGCCCTCGATTTCGAAGAGCACCTTGCCCGGCTTCACCACGGCCACCCAGAATTCCGGTGCGCCCTTACCCTTGCCCATTCGGGTTTCGGCAGGCTTCTTGGACACCGGTTTGTCCGGGAAAATGCGGATCCACACCTTGCCGCCACGCTTGATGTGACGGGTAAGGGCCACGCGGGCAGCCTCGATCTGGCGGGCGGTGACCCAGCCGGGCTCCGTGGCCTTCAGGCCGAACTGACCGAAATCCACATTGCATCCGCGGTAGGCCAGGCCATTCATGCGGCCGCGCATGGATTTGCGGTGCTTGACGCGCTTTGGCATCAACATGATGACATTCCTTTCCTACTTGCGGCGCGCGGGCTTGGGCCGACCGCCCCCGGAGGGCTGCTTGCGGGCCTCATAGTCCACGCCAAACTTCTCGCCGCGGCAGATCCAGACCTTCACGCCAATGACGCCATAAGTGGTCCGGGCTTCCGACAGCGCATAATCAATGTCTGCGCGAAGAGTGTGCAGGGGAATGCGCCCTTCCTTGTAGCGCTCGGTGCGGCTCATCTCGGCACCGCCCAAACGGCCGGCACACATGATCTTCACACCGTCGGCGCCATTGCGCATGGTGGCCTGGATGGTCTTCTTCATGGCGCGGCGGAAGGAGACGCGGCCTTCCAGCTGCCGGGCCACGCTGTCCGCCACCAGCTGGGCCACCAGCTCGGGCTTCTTGATCTCGATGATGTTGACCTGCACTTCGCTGTCGAACTTCAGCTTGAGTTCTTCGCGAAGGCGCTCCACATCCTGGCCCTTCTTCCCGATCACATGGCCGGGACGGGCAGTGTGCAGGGTCAGCACCACCGTACGGGGATGACGCTCGATTTCAATGCGCGCGATACCCGCGTTCTGGTAAGCCTTGCGGCTCATGATGTACTTGCGGATCTCGACGTCCTGGATCAGCTTGTCCGCGAAATGGTGCTCATCAAACCACTGGCTGCTCCAGGTGCGGTTGATGCCCAGGCGGAAGCCGATCGGATGTGTCTTTTGTCCCATGCTTAAGCCTCCGCTCCGCTGCTATCCTTCTGACCGACAACCACCGTGATATGGCTGGACCGCTTGCGGATGGTGGTGGCACGGCCCTGGGCACGGGGCATGAAGCGCCGAGCTGTGGGACCTTCATCCACCCAGATGGCCTTGATGACCAGGCCGTCAATGTCCGCGCCGGTGGCATCGGGCAACTGCTTGTAGTTGGCCACGGCCGAGCGCACCAACTTGGAGACCGGGGTGGCCGAGCGCTTCAGATTGAACTGAAGCTGTACCAGGGCCTCATTCACCCGCATGCCGCGCACCAAATCCGCCACGAGGCGAACCTTGCGGGGCGCGATGCGCAGGTTGCGGCAAATCGCTTTCGCTTCCATGGCTTCCCTTAGCGCTTGGCCTTCTTGTCGCCCTTCTTGTCCTTGTGACCGAAGTAGGTGCGGGTGGGGGCGAACTCACCCAGCTTGTGTCCCACCATGTTGTCGGTCACGTACACCGGGATGAACTTCTTGCCGTTGTGCACAGCAAAGGTCAGACCGATGAATTCCGGTGTGATCATGGAGCGCCGACTCCAGGTCTGAATGACCTTCTTGTTGTCAGCGTTCTTCATCGTGTCCACCTTCTTCTCCAGGTGGCCGTCCACAAAGGGACCTTTTTTGATTGATCTCGCCATGTGAGCGTCCTCTTACTTGGTCCGGCGACGCACGATGAACTTGTCACTGTCCTTGTGACGCTTGCGCGTCTTCAGGCCCTTGGTCTTCCAGCCCCACGGTGAAGTGGGATGGCGGCCTCCCGAGGTGCGGCCCTCTCCGCCACCCATGGGATGATCCACCGGGTTCATCACCACGCCTCGCACGGTGGGGCGGATGCCCAGCCAGCGGCTGCGGCCGGCCTTGCCCGAGCTGACGTTCATGTGATCACTGTTGCCCGTGCGGCCAATGGTGGCGCGACAATTCTGGTGCACCTTGCGCAGCTCGCCGGAAGGCAGCTTCACAAGCACATAGTCGCCATCCTTTGCCATCACGGTGGCGGAGCTGCCGGCACCACGCACCATCTGCGCGCCCTTGCCGATTTTCAACTCCACGCAGTGGACGAATTCGCCCATGGGGATGTCCTTCAGCGCCAGGCAGTTGCCCACCTTGATTTCGGCGCCGGGGCCGCTCATCACCCAGGTGTCCACCTTCATGCCCTCTGGGGCGATGATGTAGCGCTTCTCACCATCCTTATAGAACAGGAGGGCGATGCGGGCGCTGCGGTTGGGATCGTACTCGATGGCGGCCACGCGGGCGGGAATGCCGTCCTTGTTCCGCTTGAAATCGATGATGCGATACTTCTGCTTGTGGCCACCGCCCTGGTGGCGACACGTGATGCGCCCCATGTTGTTGCGGCCGCCCGAGCTCTTCTTGATGACCGTTAGAGCTTTTTCGGGCTTCTTCTTGGTGATCTCGTCGAAGGCGGGAGTGCTGCGGAAGCGCTGCCCGGCCGTCGTCGGCTTATATTGCTTCAGGGCCATTGCCTACTCCCGCTCCTACAGACCTTCAACCAGCTCGATCTTGTCGCCCTTCTTCAGGGTCACCACGGCCTTTTTCCAGCTGGCGCGACGGCCGCTGTGCAGGCCCATGCGCTTCACCTTGCCGCCCACATTGACCGTGCGCACGCTTTCGACGGTGACGCCGAAGCGCTTCTCCACCGCCTTGCGGATCTCGATCTTGTTGGCGTCAAGGTTCACGCGGAAGTAATACTGCCCCAGCTCGCCCTTCTCCATGGACTTCTCGGAGAGGATGGGGTGAATCAGGACATGCTTCTCAGCCACCGTACACCTCCTGAAGGCGGGCCACCGCGCTCTTCTGCAGCACCACCACCTCACACAGGACGATGTCGCGCACGCTGGGCTGATCCGCCGGCTTGAGTTCCAGCTTGTAGATGTTCCGCGCCGACAGGTGCAGGTTCTGATCCTTCACGGCGGAACCGGTCAGGAAGAGCACGCGCCGATCCGTCAGGCTGAAGGCCTTGAGGATGGCGGCCATGCGCTTGGTGGCGGGCGTCTCGAAGGAGAAGTCCTCCACCACCACAACCTTCTGCTCGCGGGCACGCAGGGTGTAGGCGCTCTTGCGGGCCAGGAGGCGCACCTTGCGGTTCACCTTCTTCTCATAGCCGTGGGGCTGGGGGCCGAAGACCGTGCCGCCGTGGCGATGCTGCGGGGCGCGGCTGGTGCCTTGACGGGCGTTACCCGTGCCCTTCTGCTTGTAAGGCTTGCGACCGCCACCGGACACCGCGCTGCGGTTCTTGGAGGCGTGCGTGCCCTGGCGCTTGGCCGTCTCCTCCGACACCACCGCCAGATAAATGGCATGGCCGTTGGGAGTGTCAATGTTGAAGATGCTATCGGGCAGCTCGATGGTCTCGTTCGTCTTGCTGCCGTCGATCTTATGGATGGTGAGTTCCATTGCGTGCCCCCTTACTTCTGGATTTCCAGGAGACCGTTGCGCGCACCCGGCACGGCCCCCTTGACCAGGATGAGGTTACGCTCCGGATCCACCATCACCACGCGCAGATTGGACACGGTGACCCGGGCGTTGCCCGACTGGCCGGCCATGCGCCAATTCTTGAAAGTGCGCGAAGGATCGGACGAGGCACCCACGGAACCGGATCCACGATAGGATTCGTGCACACCGTGACTGGCCTTGAAACCGGAGAAATTGTGACGCTTCATCACGCCGGTGAAGCCACGGCCCTTGGAGGTGCCGGACACTTTCACCTTGTCTCCGATCTGGAAGATGCCGCAGGTGACCTGGGCCCCCAGTTCGAAGCTGCGCAACACGGCGCTCTTGAACTCGCGAAGATGACGCACGGGCTTCACCCCGGCCTTCTTCAAGTGACCGACCTCGGGACGGGTGATTCGACCCGCCTTGGTCTCCACAAAGCCCAGCTGCACGGCCTCGTAGCCGTCACGCTCCCTGGACTTGATTTGTGTGACGTAGCAGGGTCCGGCCTCGATGACGGTGACGGGAATGCACTCGCCTTTGTCGTCGAAGACCGAGGTCATCCCGAGCTTGCGTCCCAGAATGGCGCTCATGAGTGGCTCCTCAGGACTTGATCTCGATGTCCACACCCGCCGGCAGCTCTAGCTTCATCAACGCGTCGATGGTCTTGTTCGTCGCGTTGAGGATGTCGATGAGCCGCTTGTGAATGCGGGTTTCAAACTGCTCGCGGGACTTCTTGTCCACATGGGGCGACCGGTTAACCGTCACCACCGAACGGTCGGTGGGCAACGGAATCGGGCCGGCCACGATGGCGCCGGATTCCCGGGCGGTCTTGATGATCTTCTCGGCCGACATGTCGATCAGGTTATGATCGTATGCCTTCAGTCGAATGCGAATGTTCGGATTGGCCACGATCCGACTCCTGCTTGATAACCGGGTCGCGTGGGTAGGGATTCGACATGTCGAATCCCAACGAACGACCATTTCTCTTTCCCCGCCCACGGCATGCCGTGGGCCTACAGGGAACAACTCGTCAAAAGAGCTGCCGACCCAAGGTCAGCGGCGGAACTACTTCAGGATTTCCGTCACCACGCCGGCGCCGATGGTGCGGCCGCCTTCGCGGATGGCGAAGCGCAGGTCCTTCTCCATGGCGATGGGGGCGATGAGCTCCACCGAAATCTCAACGGTGTCGCCCGGCTTAACCATCTGCACGCCATCGGGCAAGGTCACCACACCCGTCACGTCCGTCGTGCGGAAGTAGAACTGGGGACGGTAGCCCGTCACGAAGGGCTTGTGACGGCCGCCTTCGTCCTTGGACAACACGTACACCTTGCCATTGAAG
>CAIWAD010000107.1 GCA_903910645.1 uncultured bacterium
ATGCTCCAACAGGGACTTGAACCCCGAACCAACTGATTAAGAGTCAGCTGCTCTACCGATTGAGCTATTGGAGCCTTACGGAGGCCCCAAGTTTAAGGTCTGGGGCGCGGGATGTCAAGCTCTGGCCGCCTGCCGGGCTGGAAAAGGTTGGCCCGGTTCACTTGTCACACTTGCTGTAGCCGCAGGCCACGCACACATCGCAGCCGTTCTCCAGCTTCAGCGCCTTCTGGCTGCATTCCGGACAGATCTTGAACTGGGCGTTGATGGCGGCCTGGCCGGCGCTGGCCTCCGTGTGGCCGGGAGCCAAAGCGGGGCCACCCATGGGTGTGGCGGGAAAGTCCACCTCACCGGGGAAGGGGCTGCCTTCCAGACTGACCGTGGAGCCCATGCCCGGCTGCTCAAGGGTGCCTTCCTGGCTGGCAAAGGCGGCCACGGCGGGCTGGAGAATGCCCACATCGTAGAAGAAACGCTCAATGATTTCCGCCACTTCGGCGTAGAAGCTGTGCATGTAGCGGCCGTTCTTGAAGTGGCCGCCCGCAGGGTCGTGGATGCCGCGCAGTTCATTCAGGATGACGGCGGGATCCGCACTCATGCGGAAGAGGGCACTCACCAGACGGGTAAGGATGGTGTACTCCGGTGAGCGCGTCAGATCCTTGGAGTTGATGAAGATCTCCATGGGGCGGCGGCGCCCGGACTGTTCAATCCAGCCCAGGGTGATGTAAACGTTATGGCGCACGAAACCCGAGCGCAGGCGGTAGACACGGGCTTGCACCACATCCGGGCGCTCAAGGGTCTCATCCCCATGGAGGGCCAGCACACCCTGGGTGGCGTCAGGCTGGGCGGGAGCGGCAGGCAGGGCCGACGCCACCGGCGCGGGGGGAGGAGCCTCGGGAAGCACTTCCTCGATCTGCGGATGCGTGTCCTTCAGCGAAATCATGCGCGAACCTCCCCTTCCACCAGCTCGCGAATGGCGCTGGTGTCCAGCACGCCTTCCAGGCTAAGGGTGGAGTACTTGAAGACATGCCAGGTGGTGGTAAGGGTGCCATCGCCCAGACGCAGCACCTCATCGCCGAAGAACTCGCGCTCCTTGCCTTCGGCATCGGTGACGCGGAAGCGGCGCTTCTTGAACTGCTGGAACTCCGTCTCCTTGCCGTCCAGGCTCAGGATGGGCACGCGGCTGCCGTCCCGGTAGACCGTGAGCCCCTTCAAGCCCTTGCGCCACGCGTCCAGATAGATGTCGCCGATGAGCTCCGGATGCACATCCTCTGGAAGGTTGATGGTGCTGCTGATGCTGTGGTCCACGAAACGCTGCACGCGGCCCTGGATTTCCACACGCTTGGCGGCGTTGATGCGGTGGGCGGTGCGGAAGAAGAAGGCGGGCAGCAGGCCTTCCAGGTCTTCGGCGGCGGCGGCGGCCTCCGTAAGGCCCTGCTGGTCGATCCAGGCCTGCACGGTGGCATGGAAGACCTTGAAGAACTTGTGGTCCAGGCTCTCCGAGCGCCGCGTGTAGTACAGGGCGAAGACGGGCTCGATGCCGCCGGAGACGCCGATGTAATTGCGCCCGCCGTGCTGGTAGCCCAGCACGATGTTGCTGATGGTGCCCGTGGGCGCGATGCTGGTGATGGCGATGTTGCGCAGGCCGTGCTCGCGGATGAGTTCCCGCGTGTCCTCGTCCAGGGCTTCACGCACAAAGGGGCAGCGCATGTAGTCGTCAACGGCGAAGACCGGGCTGGGGCCTTTTTCGTGAGCCAGACGGCTGCTGGCGCTGAAGGCGGAGTTGGTGATGCGGCGCATGACTTGGCTGATCACCTCAATGCCCTCATCGGAGTCGTAGGAAAGGCCCAGTTGGAAGAGCATGTCCGCCACGCCCATGAGGCCAAGGCCCAGGCGACGGGTCTCGCTGGCGGCCTGACGCTGCTTGGGCAGGGCGTTCAGGCGCTCGTTCCAGGTGACCACATCGTCCAGGAAGCGCACCAGCACGGCCGTGCTGCGCTCCAGCTGCTCCCAGTCCACCCGGGCGCGATCCGTGAAGGCGTCCAGCACGAAGCGCGAGAGGTTCAGGCTGCCCAGGTTGCAGGCACCGCCGTCCTCCAGCGGAACTTCCGCGCAGGGATTGGTGCTGATCACCGGCCGCCCCACATAATTGCTGGGGCTGTAGCGGCTCATGGTGCTCCAGAAGATGAGCCCAGGCTCCGCCGTGCGGTAGTTTCCTTCCACGAAGAGATCCCACACATCGCGCGCCTTCACCAGGCGGCGGATCTCACCCACCACGGCGCTGGCGAAGTACAGCAGGAAATCCCCGCTCTGGCGAAGGGCCCACTCCTCGTCGTGCTCCAGCTGCTCCAGCAGATCCGCCTGGGGCTGGCTGCGCGGGGCCACCAGGAAGTCTCCATAGACATCGCGCAGGGCCGGATCCGCCAGCTCCTCCGCCGTCACCGTGTGGCCGGTCTCCTGCTGCAGCCAGGCGTTCAGACTCTCCAGGTCGGCGTGCACGCCGCACAGCTGGTAGCGGGAAAGATCTTTGCTGGGGATACCCGCCGAGTAGTGCAGGCGGGCGTCCTGGGGGGCGTTCATCAGGCGCTCGCGGCCCAGCTTGCGGTACACGAGCCAGGGTTGGGCGCCGTGCTGCTTCTGTTCCTCCACCGCCGCCATGAACTCGTCCGACACCTTGATGGAGATGTTGGCGAAGCGCACCTGGGTGTTCTCCGCCACCTGACGCTGCACCTCCTTCAACTGCTCGTCGTTGAACAGGCCGCTCCACGAGCACTGGCGCACAATCTGCTCGGTGACCCAATTGGGGTCCTTCTTCACGCGGATGAAGTCCATCACATCAGGGTGCTTCACATCCACGGTGAGCATCAGGGCGCCGCGCCGGCCGCTCTGGCCGATGAGCCCCGTGGTCTGGCTGAAGAGCTCCATGAAGGAAACGGCGCCGGTGCTGCAGTCCGCCGCGTTGTGCACCACGCTGTTGCGCGGCCTCAAGGGCGTGATGTCCACGCCGATGCCACCGCCGTAGCTGTAGGTTCTGGCGCACTGGAAGGCGGTCTCGTAGAGGCTCTCGATGGAGTCCTCGTCAATGCGGCTCACGAAGCAGTTGGCCAGGGTCTTCAGGCGATACAGGTCGCCGGCGCCGGCCAGCACGCGGCCGCCGGGGATGAAGCGGCCCTCGAAGAGCTCGGTGTAGTAGCGCTCGGCCCAATCCTGCATGGTGGGGCGGTCCGACTCGGCGGCGGCCACGAAGGAGGCCACGCGCTGGAAGACATCCTCCGGGCAATGCTCCACGGGCTTGTTGTCCAGGCCCTTGCAGTAGTACTTGCCCGCGTAGATGGTCTTGGCCAGTTCATTCCCGCCCAGGTAGTCCTCGTGCTGGGACAGACGCCCCGTGCGACGAAGCTGCCCCAGATGCTTCCACACGGCTTCGTAGTCGCGTGCGCCGCGCTCGCCGATGAAGCCCCGGAGTTTTCCCTGATGCGAGAACATGGTGTGCATGTGCGGCCTCAAGTGATGGTATGGGGGTTTGCATTCCGATCCAGGGACCGTTTCGCGGTTCAAACACTCAGAGTTGCGGCTCTTCCCTGGGGCAAAAGCGGCTCTTTGATGTCATTGAAGTGGCCCGCGACCCGGCCCGTTGTGTGGCAAATCCTTTGACGGCCTGCCTGGCCCTGGGGTGGAACGCCTTCCGGCGTGCACGGGGCAAAACCACCACATATGCCCTGCAAGGTGATCCATGGTACCACATCTGGTGTTTTGCCGCAATTGCATGGATCCGTGCCAGCGGCATTTTTTTGGGAAATCCCTGCCGGACAAGGTTAAATTTTCAACTGTATATGGTGGGAAGTTTGGTCCCCCGGACCAGACCCGGGCAAGACCCGGGCAAGACCCGGGCAAGACCCGGACCAGACCCGGGCAAGACCCGGGCAAGACCCAGGGAACTCCGGGGGAACACCTCCGCCTTTCTTATCGTTGCACGCCGCCTGCCATTGGGACACACAGCCTGGAGAACAAGATGAACGCGACTTGGGTGGCAGAACACCGCGCAGATCCCCGTGCCTTGGAGAATTCCCACCGCCAGGATCCCCGGGCATTCAAGCAGGCGCTGCAGGAAGCCTTGGGTGATCAACCGGATGATCTGGTTCTGCAGGCGTGGGACGCGCGGCTCAATCCCGGTGCGTCGCCTACCGTGCCATGGAAGTCACTGGTGCCAGGTCTTGCTCTTGCTGTTGCTACGGCCTTGGCGCTCCGCCTGCCCGCCTTGTGGCTGGATGAGGAATGGTTCTACCCGCGTTTTGCGCCCCTGTTGGTCCTGCTGGGATTGGCCCTTCACTTCTGGGCCAGGGAAAAGAGTCGTCCCCGACTGGGCGCTTTGTTGGCACTGGCGACCTTTGCCGTGATCCATGTGGCCCTGTTGCCGGGGGAAGGGGATTCCGTGCTCCTGGCGCTGGCTCATCTTCCATTGGCGGCCTTTGCCGTTGTGGCTTTCCAGTTTTGTGGAGCCAAGTGGCGCACTGTGGAGGCCCGACTGGACTTTGTGCGCTATGCCGGTGAGCTTTTGATTCTGGGCTGCCTGATGGCCCTGGGTGGCGGAGTATTCAGCGCTCTAAGTATTGCCTTGTTCGAGCGGATCAATCCCGCCGCGCCGGAATGGTATGCCACCAATATTGGTGTCATGGGAGCCGCCGCACTTCCGCTATTGGCCACATTGTTCCATGAAAAGGTCCTGACGCGCCCCACAGGCGCCCCCGCGCTGCTGGCCAGGATTTTCACGCCCTTGTTTCTGGCCATGGTGGGCATTTACCTTCCCTTCGCCCTGTTGGGTGGAGCCAATCCCTTCACTGATCGCAATTTTCTTTTAATTGTGAACGGATTGCTTCTGGTCGTGACAGCCATGACTGTCCTTTCCGTGGCCGAGCGCGGCAAAGCTCCCTGGCGAGTGATGGATCACTTGACCATGGGCCTCTTGGGTCTTTGCCTGCTGCTGGACGGTCTGGCCCTGTCATCCATTGTATTCAGGCTGGCGTCATTTGGTTGGACACCCAACCGCGTGGCGGTGGTAGGGGCGAATGTGATTGTCCTGGGTCATGTTGCCACGCTATTGAAAGCGCACTGGAACTTTCACCGGAGCAGTGCCCAGGGCGAAGTCCTTGGTCGCGCCGCCACTTTATGGCTTCCCGTCTACGGAATGTGGGCGGCGTTTGTCGCATTCCTGCTGCCCTTGATCTTTCGCTACCGATGAACTGAACAGAAAGGCCACCCATGTCCACAGGAAGCGTAACCCTGCATCGCGTGCTGAAAGCACCAGCTGAGCGTGTCTATCGTGCCTTCATTGATGGCGATGCCATATGCAAATGGATGCCGCCACATGGTTTCCTTTGCACCATTCATGAACTGGATGCCAGGCCCGGCGGCACTTTCCGCATGAGTTTCAAGCACTTCGCCAGTGGTGCATCCCATAGTTTCGGTGGGCGTTATCTGGAGCTTGTGCCCGGAGAGCGCATCGTCAATACGGATCGCTTCGAGGACGACGCTCTGGAAGGCGAAATGCGCACCACCGTCACCTTCCGCGCTCAGGGTCCCTTGACTGAACTGAGCATAACCCAGGAAGGTATTCCTTCACAAGTCCCGCTGGAAGCGTGCTATCTTGGTTGGCAGGAATCACTTTGGCTTTTGGCGGCTTTGGTTGAGGCGGAGTTGGCGCAATGAAGGATTTCCTGGAGAATTCGATTACACGGCGAAAAGAGCCATCATTATGTATGATATGCGGTGAAAGAGCGCAATATTACTTTGGAAAGACTTATACTGAATCACCTTTTGACTCATTCATGGAAGCTATTGGGCCGGTGAGCTATTATCGGTGCACCGATTGTGGCTTTGTTTTCTCACAAACCCATCTGGAGTTGGATCCCCATCAATGGGGACGCTTGAATGAACAATGCCATCACTTTTTCGAAGATCCAGCCGCAGAGAAGAAAGGCAATCAGCCTCCATATCTGGAACAAGCCATGCTGCTGGCTGTACTCTCCCAGCGGGGATTGGTGGATCTGCTGTCAGGCCTGGATTATGCTGCGGGCTACGGAACATTGAGCCGCTTGCTTGACTCTTATTGGAAGCTTCGGCTACCAATTTTCGACTTTTATGTGCAGGATGGCGACCCAACCCGCTATTTGAAAAGTGATGATTTGGGGAACCATGGCTTGGTGGTCAATTCGGCGATGTTCGAACATGTCTTGACCCGTCAGGATCTTGACTCTGTAAATGCCTTGGTCAGGTCTGATGGTGCTTTAATGATCCATACCGTGGTGTGCGAGCGTGTTCCACCCGATCCCGAGTGGTTCTACTTGCGTCCCCCTGTGCACACAGCCTTTCATACGAATGAAAGCATGCGCCGCTTGATGGCTCAATGGGGATATGCTGAATCCATTTACTGCCCCAAGGCCAAGAGTTGGATCCTGTTCAAGACTGCTGATCCAACGCGTGCTGCCACTTGCCAGGATTTGAATCGTGAAATGCAGTGCGAATGGTTGCTGCATTCCACTGGATTTGTGGACTACTGGAAGGGTTTCTAAAGCTGATTAGGGGGTGGAGATGCGTCGCGTCACTGGTGTTGGCGGGATCTTCTTTAGATCCAGGGACCCCAAAGCCTTGGGTGAATGGTATCACAAACATCTGGGGGTGAAGCTGGAGGATTGGGGTGGCGCCGTCTTTCAATGGGAAGAGGACGCCCTTCCGGCACCGGGCATGACCATTTGGTGCCCTTTCAAGGAAGACACAGACTACTTTGGCCGGGAGGAAAACCGGTTCATGGTGAACTTCCGCGTGGAGGATCTGCACACCTTGCTGGAAGTCCTGCGGGCAGAAGGCTGCAAAGTGGAGTCCAAGGTTGAAGATTCTCCTTTCGGCACTTTTGGCTGGGTTACAGATCCAGAGGGTAACAGAGTGGAGCTTTGGCAGCCGCCAAGTCAATAGCGTTTATGCTTGCGATGCGAACCCGCAGTTGAGAACGAAAACTGCAATGCCTTCCATCACGATTGGGACGCTTCCCGGCTGACCGTGAATTGGCTCGAGCCCCGGACAGCTGAACGCGTTCGCGTTTAGCTATTGCCAATCCCGGTAAGCCGGGATTGGCTCAAGCCCCGGACCAGCCCCGGACCAGCCCCGGACCAGCCCCGGACCAGCCCCGGACCAGCCCCGGACCAGCCCCGGACCAGCCCCGGGCAAGACCCGGGGGAGACCCGGGGCAGCCCCGGGCAAGACCCGGGGGCACTCCAAGACTCGAGTGCGTGAGCTGATGCACGGAATGGGAGCCTGCCTTGCTTCCTGGCATTTGGCACCCTACCTTGTGCGGCTTCTGCGCCTCCGTAGCTCAGGTGGATAGAGCGACGGTTTCCTAAACCGTAGGTCAGAGGTTCGAGTCCTCTCGGGGGCATGGCTTTGGCCCCCACGGGAGACAGGCAGAAGGATTTCGGGAGGTTGAATGAGCTCCGATCGCCACGAGCTGAATGAAGAACTGGAACACGACGGCTTCGTTTCCGGCGTGCTCACCGCATATGGCAATGTGATGGCCCGCAAGGGCTTGGTCTTGGGCGTCCTGTTGGCTGTCACCCTGGCGGTGGTAGGCGTTTTCGCCTTCATCCGCATGGGGCAGCTGAAGGAGGATCGCGCCGCCGTGATGTTGGGCCGCGCCAGCGCTTTCCTGGACACCGAACAGCTGGATCAGGCCCGGCCCCTGCTGGAGAAGGTGCGTTCCGACTTTCCCGGCACCGATGCCGCGCTGGATGCCCTCTATTTCCTGGCCCTGGGTGATTTGCAGCAGGACAAGCTGGGGCAGGCGCGGGCGAATCTGGAGTCCTATTTGAAGGAAGCCGGCACGGAATCCTTCATGACCTCCACGGCCCAGGCGGGTCTGGCGGTGTGTGACGAGCGTGAGCGCAAGTGGGCCGAGGCCGCCGACAAGTGGACCAAGGCCGCCATGATGGACGAGGCGGGCAACTTCAACGCCCCTGTCTATCTGCTCAACGCCGCCTTGTGCTTCGAGCAGGCGGGCAAGAATGCCGAAGCCCTGCCTCTGCTGGAGCGCATTCTTGAGAAGTATCCCAAGTCCGCGGTGAAGTCGCGGGTGGAAGTGGTTCAGGCCCGTCTGAAGAGCGACGCCTGATCCTGACCCTGGCTGAGGCCATGCTTCAGCCGAACCGCAGGAATCTGCGGGCCCCTTCCGCATCGGCCATTGCCCGTGCGGAGGCCTTCTCCGGCGACCAGATGGTGGTCGCAGCCGTCAGGATCCTGTTCCTTGCGGTGGAGGGGAGATTCCGTCCAAAAGATGGAAGTGGGCTTCGGCCCACTTTCTGTTTGAAGGAGTAGGCAGAATGCCCGCGCAGGATCTCGAGCAACTGGTGCATCAGCTGGTGGTGGAGCCCCTGTTCCTGGTGGAATCGGAGCTTGGCGGCGACAGCAAGGGCCGGGTGCTGCGTGTGGTGGTGGACACGGATGCCGGTGTCACGGTGGACCAGTTGGCCGCCTTGAACCGCAGCCTGTCCCGTGCCCTGGATGAAGGCGAACTCATCAGCGGGCACTATCGCCTGGAGGTGTGTTCCCCCGGTTTGGACCGCGCCCTGCGGCACCCACGGGTGCTGGCCCGGGCGGTGGGGCGGCGTGTGCGCGTGCGCCTTCATCCGGCTGGCGAGCCCCAGGGGCCGCTGGAGCTGGTGGGGCGACTGGTGGCCTCAAGCGAGGCCGGGGTGGAGATGGATGTGGACGGTCAGACGCAGGCCTACGGCTGGGAGCGCATTCAGGCCGTCCATCATGCGCTGGAGTGGTAAGCAAGGAGTCCCTTCATGATGAAGGAAGCGCGGAAGACCGAGACTGGCGGCATTGTGGACGCCGTCATCCAGCTCCTGGAGAGCAAGAACATTGACCGCCAGGACTTCCAGGAGGTGGTGCAGGAAGCCTTCATCTCCGTGCTGAAGAAGCGTTTCGACTCGGAGGAGAACTTCTCCGTCACCTTCAACATGGACAAGGGTGACATTGAAATCTATCGCGAATGGACCGTGGTGGCGGACGGCGAGGTGGAGAACGAGCACCTGGAAATGGAGCTCACCCGCGCCCAGACCCACGATCCCGACATCGAGGCAGGCGATGACTTCGTGGAGATCATCGACTACCGCACCTTCGGGCGCCGTGCCATCCTGAACCTCAAGCAGGCGCTCATGCACAAGATCCGCGAGATCGAGAAGAACGCCGTTTACGAGGAATACAAGGATCGCGTGGGCGAAATCATCCACGCCGATGTGCACCAGGTGGATCGCAACCGCGGCGTCATTCTCAATATCGATCGCGTGGAATTCCGCATGCCTTCCTCCGAGCAGGTGAAGTCGGAGAAGTACCACCGCGGCCTTCCCCTGCGCGTGCTCATCAAGGATGTGCGCCGGGAGAACAACCGCGACCCGGAAATCATTGTCAGCCGCAGCGATCCCAACTTCGTGCGCCGCCTCTTCGAGGTGGAGGTGCCGGAAATCGCCGATGGCATCATCCACATCCGCAAAATCGCCCGCGTGCCCGGTCGCCGCACCAAGATCGCCGTGGAGTCCTCGGACAGCCGCATTGATCCGGTGGGCAGCTGCGTGGGCATGAAGGGCGTGCGCATCCAGGCCATTGTGAAGGAGCTGATCAACGAGAAGATCGACATCATCGACTTCGCCAGTGATCCCTCCACCTTCATCAAGAAGGCCATGAGCCCCAACAAGCCTCTGGTGGTGCGCATCCTGGAGCCCGGCCGGGCCCTGGTGGTGCTCTCCGACGAGGAGTACGAGAAGATGGTGGAGCGTCAAATGAAGCGGCTGGAAGGCCAGCCGGACGCCTCCTTCACCTTCAACCCCATGGATGACATGGTCTACCGCCTGGCCTGTGAGATCAGCGGCTTCCAGCTGGAACTGGTGAACGAAACCCAGCACCTGGCCATGCAGCTGCACGAGCAGGAGATCGAAGAGGATCTGAAGATCACCGAGGTGGTGGGCATTGCCGACGAGGTGGCGGGCCGTCTGATCGACGCCGGCATCTATCTGGCCGAGCGCCTGCTGGACGAGCCCATGGACAACCTGGTGTCCCGCACGGGATTGCCGGAGGAAGTGCTGCGCCAGGCTCGCCGCAGTGTGAGCACGTACTTCCAGGATTTCAAAATCATGGATGTGGTGGATCTGCCCAAGGCCTACAAGGATGTGCTGGTGCAGGCTGGTTACACCTATGTGGAGGACTTCCTGACGGAATCCTCCGCCCAGGCCAGGGAGCGCACCGGGCTGGAGCAGGAAGACCTGGATCTGATCATGCAGGTCCTGGGAGACTTCGACAGCCAGGGCCAGGAGTAAGGCCCCATGATGCCGGAGCCCCTTCCGCTGGATGCGCTGGACAGCGGCATCCTGGGTCTGTTGGGGCTGGCGCGCCGGGCTGGCGCGCTGATCATCGGCATGGATCGCATGCGGCTGGTGGTGAAGCGGGGGCAATCCCTGCTCGTGCTGGCCGATCCCGAGCTTTCCTCCCGCACCTGGCGGGAATTGGAATTGTGGCGGGACGGGGATGACCGCAATCGCCTGGTGGCGGTGGCGGGGATGGCGGACCTGAACGGGACGCTGGGAACGAGGGGAGTGCGGGCCCTGGGGCTGGCCGAAGGCGGTTTCCGCCGAGGTCTGGAAGAGCGCCTGGGTCCACCCAAGACGGGAGAGCAGGGTGGCTGCCAAGAAGCATAAGCTGATTCACCTGGCCAAGGAGCTGCAGCTGACGGTGTCGCACGTCAGCGATTACCTCGCGAAGGAGGGCTTCGAGGCGCCGGCGGGCGGACCCAACGCCATCCTCTCCGAGGACATGTACGTGGCCATGCTGGCCAAGTACGCGCCCCAGCGCCACAAGGAATACCTGGCCGAACTGGCTCCCAAGAAGCCGGACGCCGGGGAGGAACTGGCGGAGTTCCGTCGCGAGGCAATGGAGGACATTCTGCGCTCCGGCGAGGACGAGAAGGTCCAGAGTTCCACGGTGGAGCGCCTGCGCGGCCTGAAGGTGCTGGGGCAGGATCCCCAGCCCGAAGCTGAAGCCGTCGCGCCCTCTGTGGAGGAGCCCGTCCTGCCAGTGGCGGAGGAGCCCATCGCGGGAGTCCCCGCTGTGGAGGCGGAGGTGGCCCCGGGCGTGGAGGCTGAAGAGGTGTCCGCCGCGAAGAAGAAAAGCCGCGCCAAGGCCGCGCCCGCGGAAGAGGCCCCCTTGCCTCCGGTCGTGGAGGAACCCGCGCCGGTGGCCATGGAGCCCCAGCCCGTGGAAGCGGTGGTGGAAGCGCCCGTGATGGAGCTTCCCGTGGCGGAGGAGTCCGTTCCTGCGTCCGCCGCTGAGACGGCCCCAGTGCCCGTCCCCGCGCCTGCTACCGTTGAGGCGGTGGCGCCTGAAGCGGAAGCCGCGGTGGAGGAGAAGGCCTTGGAGAGCGCGGACCGCGCCACCACCACGGGTGCCGGGCGACGCATTGTGGAGCACGAGGATCAGGACGGCGAGAAGATTGGTCTGCCGGTCTTCCGTCCCGGCCGCGTGCTGGGCATGCACAAGGATCCGGATCCGGAGCCGGCCCGCAAGCGTTCGGCCAAGCCCACCAAAACGGAAACAGCGGTGGCGGCGGCTGCGCGCCCCGGGACCATTGGCGCCGCCACGGCGGCCAAGCCCACGGACCCCGGATTCAAGGAGCGCGACCCCTCCAAGTCCGCCACGGACGGTGCCGCCGGGGACAGCCGCAAGCGCAGCGGCAAGAAGACCAAGACCGAGGAGCTGCGCCTGCAGAAGCTGGAGAAGGCGCGCAGCGAGCCCACGGATCTGGCCGGCAACCGCAAGCGGAAAAAGGGAAAGAAGGTCAAGATCAGCGAGGACGAGATCCGCGCCGCGGTGAAGGAAACCACCAAGGCCATGGAGGGCAAGAAGCGCCGCAAGCATCGCAAGGTGCGTGGCGTGGGCGAGCTCAACGAGGACACCAATGTCCTGCGCGTAACGGAGTTCATCACCACCAACGAGCTTTCCGAGCTGCTGGAAGTGCCGGTGAGCGAACTCATCAAGAAGGCCTTCATGATGGGCACCATGGTGACCATCAACCAGCGCCTGGAACGCGCCCTGATTGAAATCCTCTGCGGCGACTACGACTTCGAGGTGGAGTTCCTCTCCGAATTCGAGGAGGAGGAGGAGGAGGGCGAAGAGGAGGTCTTCGAGGGAGTGCCTGTGCCGCGCCACCCGGTGGTGACGGTGATGGGCCATGTGGATCACGGCAAGACCAGCGTGCTGGACTACATCCGCAAAGCCAATGTGGTGGCGGGTGAGGCTGGCGGCATCACCCAGCACATCGGTGCCTACGAGGTGAACTGGAAAGGCCAGCTCATCACCTTCCTGGACACGCCGGGTCATCATTCCTTCACCGCCATGCGCGCCCGTGGCGCCCAGGTGACGGACATCGTGGTGCTGGTGGTCTCTGCCGACGACCGCGTGCAGGAGCAGACGCGGGAAGCCATTGACCACGCCCTGGCGGCCAAGGTGCCCATCATCGTGGCCATCAACAAGATCGACAAGCCCAGCGCGGACCCGCAGAAAATTCGCAAGGAGCTGGCCACCTACAACATCCTCGTGGAGGATTGGGGCGGCAACTACCAATGCGTGGACATCAGCGCCAAGCAGGGCACCAACATGGACCGCCTGCTGGACGAAATCCTCACGCGCGCCGAAGTGCTGGAGCTCACCGCTGTGGCGGAAGGCCCGGCCAAGGCCGTGGTCATCGACTCCAAGCTGGACAAGGGGCGCGGCGCCATCGCCACCGTATTGGTGGAGCGCGGCACCTTGAACAAGGGCGACATCGTGGTGGCGGGAACGGCGGCGGGCCGCGTGCGCCTGATGCTGGACGAGCGCGGCAATGCCCGCGACACGGCACCCCCGGCGGCGCCGGTGCAGATCCTTGGTCTGGACAGTGTGCCCCAGGCCGGTGACAGCCTGCTGGTCTATTCCACAGAGCGGGATGCCCGCGCCGTGGCCCTGAAGCGCCAGCAGATTCAGCGCGAGCAGAGCCAGCAGCGCATCAGCTCCTTCACCCTGTCCAGTCTTTCCCAGCAAATCGCCCGGGGCGAGGTGCGCGAGCTGCCGGTCATCATCAAGGGCGATGTGGACGGCTCCATTGGCGCCATCGCCGACGATTTGATGAAAATGCAGAACATGGAAGTGCGCGTGAATGTGATCAGCCGCAGCGTGGGCAACATCACGGAAAGCGATGTGCTTCTGGCCAAGGCCTCCGGCGCCATCATCATCGGTTTCCATGTGTCTCCCACGCCCAACGCCCGGGAGCTGGCCCAGCGCGAGCGGGTGGATGTGCGCCTGTACAAGGTCATCTACGAGGTGGTGGAGGAAATCCACGCCGCCCTGGAAGGCATGCTGGCGCCGGATGTGGAGGAGGAAGTGCTGGGCACCGCCGAGGTGCGCCAGGTCTTCCGCATTCTCAAGAAGGCCATTGCCGGCTGCATGGTGGTCTCGGGCAAGATCGAGCGTGGCGCCAAGGCCCGTCTGGTGCGCGAGAACACGGTGGTGCACGAAGGCGACATGAGCAGCCTGAAGCGCTTCAAGGAAGATGTGAAGGAAGTGGCCCAGGGCTTCGAGTGCGGCATCCAGCTGTCCGGTTTCAATGACCTGCGCGAGGGCGACCTGATCCAGGTCTTCTCGCTGAAGGAAGTGGTGCGGCGTCTGGACATGGCCACGGGACCGGGCAAGGGCCGCTGATCCATGGCCAGTGAAAAGCGGCAGCAGCGCGTGGCGGAGCAGATCCGCAAGGAGCTGGGACTGATCCTTCTGCGCGAGCATGGGGAACTGGCCGCCCAGCTCACCGTGGGCGAAGTGCGCCTGTCGCCGGATCTTTCCCACGCCAGTGTTTTTGTGAGCATGATGGGTGATGCGGAGCGGCGTGAGCATCTGTTGAAGGAGCTCATGCACCGCAACAAGGAGATCCGCCGCAGTCTGGCGGCGCGCATGCGCCTCCGCGCCGTGCCCCTGCTGCGTTTCCTCATGGATCTGTCCCTGGATCGTGCCGAGCAGGTGGACCGCCTCCTGCGCCAGATTGAGGATGAGCGCGGCCCTGGGTCCTCCGATGCGGAGAGCGCGGAGGACTGATGGTGGCCATGCCGGAGCTTGCGCCCCTGCCGCTCCTGCGTCTGGGACAGGAATTGCCCGGCCGCGACACTTTCCTTTCTGGCTGTATCGTATTGGTGGACAAGCCTATTGGCCCGCCATCTTTCCCCATGGTGGCCCTTTTGCGCCGTCTGTGCGGGGTGAAAAAGGTGGGCCATGCGGGCACGCTGGATCCCTTCGCCAGCGGACTGTTGATCCTCCTTACCGGCGGCGCCTGCCGCCAGCAGGATCGCTTCATGGCCGGCTCCAAACG
>CAIWAD010000108.1 GCA_903910645.1 uncultured bacterium
AAGTCCTACTTGAAAACCTGCGGTTACAGCCTCGCAAAAGCGTCACGCATGCGCCGCCAGCTGTCTTCCATGGACTCGGAGATCACTTTCACATCACTTAAGACGGGAAAGAAATTGGTGTCGCCCACCCAGCGGGGTACCACATGCCAGTGGAGATGCTGGTCAATGCCGGCGCCACCCGCCTTGCCCAGGTTCAGTCCAATGTTCCAGCCCTGGGGCTGCAGACTCTGCTCCATGGCGCGCACGGCATCCCGCACGGCCTGCTGGCAGTCCAGGAGCTCGTCATCACTTAGCGAGGTGAAATCACAGGTGTGGCGGTAGGGCACCACCATGAGATGGCTGTTGTTGTAGGGGTAGAGATTCATGATCACGAAGCAGTGCTGGCGGCGCGCCACAATAAGATTCGCCTCGTCCTGGCCAGGATCCTCCCTGGGCTTCCAGCAGAAGATGCAGCCCTTGTCCTCTGCTGCTTCCGCGCCGTCCAGGCCCCGGATGTAGTCCATGCGCCACGGCGCCCAGATCCGTTGCATATCCGTCCCTTTCCTGACTCCTTCACGAACCCCTCACCGCTCCTGCTCGAGCCTCGAAATCCTGCACAGCACAGCGCTTCTGCTGATTGTTTTCGGATTCGCTCCACACTCCACGAGCCCCGTCAAGTCAGCGAAAGCTGGGATCTCTCCACCGGACTGTCACCCTGGCACGACAATACACCTGGCCAGGTTGTCGTGAAGGAAGATTGAGTATTGCTGGGTTGACGGGCACCGGCACCACACCGGCACCGCACCGGCACCACACCGGCACCGCACCGGCACCACACCGGCACCACACCGGCACCACACCGGCACCACACCGGCACCACACCGGCACCACACCGGCACCGCACCGACACCACACCGGCACCGCACCGGCACCACACCGGCACCTCACCGGCACCACACCGGCACCACGCACAGCACAGCGGTTCTCGGTTTCTCCCAGTGATCCAAGAGTTCTGATCCCGATTGCGATCCCGCTGCTACGGACAGAATCAGTACCCGATCAATTCCACTTCTCAGGAGGAGCCGTGACTCGAGGCTCGAGAACGAGTGTGACTCCCCTGCAAAATCATGCGGGCGGAAGCACGCATTGCGCCTCCGCCCGCAAGGAAAATCAGCTATGGGGCATCAAGCGTGAGCTTTCTCCGCCTGATATTCCTCCACCACCTTGGCCTGCACATCCGGCGGACACTTCTCGTAGTGGTCGAATTTGCGGCGATGGGTGGCGCGACCGCTGCTCATGCTGCGCAGGGTGGTGCTGTAATCGTAGAGCTCGGCCAGAGGCACCAGGGCCTTGATGAGCTGGTACTTGCCCGTGCTGTCCATGCCCAGGATCTTGCCCCGGCGGCTGCTCAGGTCGCCCATCACATCACCCATGAACTCGTCCGGGGTCTTCACCTCCACCTCCCAGATGGGCTCCAGCAGGATGGGCTTGGACTCGGTGAAGCCCTGCTTCAAGGCCTCGCGACCGGCGATCATGAAGGCGATTTCCTTGGAATCCACAGGGTGCATCTTGCCGTCGTAGATCACCACTTCCACATCCTCGACCCGGCAACCGGCAATGATGCCTTCGTCCAGCAGCTGGCGCATGCCCTTTTCCGTGGCCTGCTGGAAGGGGATGGTGACGGTGCCGCCCACCACTTCGCTCTTGAACACGAAGCCGGTGCCGCGCTCTCCGGGCCTGATGCGCACCCACACTTCGGCAAACTGGCCGGCGCCGCCCGTCTGCTTCTTGTGGCGGTACTTCACATCGGAATTGCCCGTGATGGTCTCGCGGTAGGGCACGCGGGGCTTCACCAGCTTCACCTTCACGCCCGTGCGGCGCTCCAGCTTCTCCAGGAGCAGGTTGAACTGCTGCTCGCCCTGCCCGGCCATGATGGTCTGGTGCAGTTCGGGATCCTGGCGAATGCTGAAACTGGGGTCCTCGTTGTGGATGAGGTGCAGGCCCGTGGACATTTTCTCGTCATCATCGGCCTTTTCCGGCTCAATGGCCGTGCGCATGACGGGTTCCGGGAAGACAATGGGCGTCATGCCCATCAGACTTCCCTTGCTGCACAGGCTGTCATTGGTGTGGGTGCCGCGCAGCTTCACCGTGCAGCCAATATCGCCAGCCGAGATTTCGGAGATGTCCTTGCGGTTCTTGCCAATAACGCTGAACAGGCTGCCGAACTTCTCGCTGTTGCTGGTGGTGGCGTTCACCAGTTCTTCACCCGTGTGCAGGGTGCCGCTGAACATGCGGAAGAAGGATAGCTCGCCCACATGCTGCTCATTCACGGTTTTGAAAACCAAAGCGTGCACCGGTGCGGCGGCATTACAGGCCACATCCACCGTTTCCGTGCCGCGCAGGGCCTGAGCCGTGCGGGAAGCCGGACCCGGATAGTTGCCCACCAGGACATCCAGGATGCGCGAAGTTCCCACCAGCTTGCGGGCGGCACTGCAGAAAACCGGGCGCACAGCGCCGCTCTGGATGCCTTTGGACAGGCCCAGGGCCATCTGCTCCTCATTCAGTTCCAGGTTTTCCAGGAAGGCTTCCATGAGGGCGTCGTCGCTCTCGGCCACCGCTTCCTGTAGGGAGGCATAAAGCTCGTCCACCTTGCCGGCCTCGCCCCCCAGATCCTGCTCGCTCATGCGCCCTTCAGCGTCGAAGACAAGGATCTTGCGCTTCAGCACATCCACAATGCGCGAGAAGCTCTCCCCCGTCTCAAGCGGATATTGCACCTGGGCCACACCTTTGAAGGTGGACTTCAGCGCCTCCAGCTCCTCCTCAAAGCGCACATGGTCCTTGTCCAGGCCATTGAAAACGAAGAGGCAGGGCATCTGCCGGGCATCCACCGTTTCCATCACCAGTTCGGTGATCACTTCGGGGCCGTTGGTGGGGCTCACGGTAACCAGGGCGATGTCCGCCACATGCAGGGCGCTGAGCACCTCGCCGAAGAAGTCGGAAAAACCCGGCGTATCCAGCAGGTTCAGCTTGTGCCCCATATGCTCCACCTGGGACAGGGTGGTGAACACGGACTTCTGCCGCTCCTGCTCGAAAATCGTGTAATCGGAGACCGTGTTCTGGCCTTCGATGCTACCCATGCGATTGATCTCACCGCACAGACGCAGAACGGATTCTGTGAAAATGGTCTTGCCCGTGGACTCATGTCCCACGATGGCGATGTTGCGGATCGTGTCCGCCTTGTGGACGTTCAAAGGTTCCTCCACAGGTCAGCGTGTTGGGTTCGGTATCTCAGTTCCTTGCGTTGCTTGAAAGCCTCGTCGTCGTAGGGGATGGCATCCACCAGGAAGATGCGCGCCGGACGGAGGTAGGGCGGGAAGAGTTGCGCGCACTGGCGCTGCAGAGTGGCTTCCGACCACAGGAGGCGGCCATCGTCGTCCACATCGCTGTGCACGAAAAGCACCACCTGATCAGGATGGGTGCCGCGTGGGGCGCCCAGCGCCGCCACATCCAGCACGCCGGGCAAGGCGATCAGGGGCTCTTCGATTTCCAGCGGACTCACCTTGAAACCGTGCAACCAGATCACATCGAAGACTTCGTCCGCCAAAGTCAGGTAGCCCTCGGCGTCCAGCATGGCCATCTGCTGGCTGCGCAGCCAGCCTTCTTCAGTCAGCTCCAGGCTGGAATGCCGATCCTGGGTGAAGTCGCAGGCCATGCCCGGGCTTTGGAAGATCACTTCGCCCCAGCGGCCGGCGGGGCGCTCCTGCCCCGTTTCATCCAGCACTTTCATGTCCACGCCGGGCAGGGCCATGCCCACGAAATTTTCCCGACGCTCCAGCCAGGGCAGATCCAGGCTTAGGAAGGCCCCCGCCCAGGTGGTGGCGAATCCAGCCAGCAAATTGCCGTGAAAGAGAGTCTCCCATTCCTTCTGGAAGGGAAGCTGGGGGGACTCGGCGTTCACCAGGGCGTGCAGCACCTGACCCACCGGACGCCCAGAGGCTTGACGAGCCTGGGCGGCTTTAAGCAGATGCCAGTAGAAGGTGCGGTAGTGCACCATGAGGCGCGGGGAATGCTGCTGGATGAGGTCCAACAGCTCCTCTTCCGAAGCGTTGCGGTCCGCCAGCAGCAGGCAGCCCCCTGCACAGAGGGCGGGCATGACCATGGAGCTAAAGGCCAGATAGTGGGACACGGACATGTGGCATAGCACGGTGCTGCCCACATGCAGGCTGAAGAGCTGCCGCACCTGTTGGGCCGTGGCGCCCAATTGGTCCAAACCGAAGCTGGCGCCGCGCCAGTGATCCTCACGATCCTTGCGGAAGTACAGCAAACGCCCGTCGGTGCTTAGGGGAACCAACCGGGCGGGCTCCGACGCACCCAGCGCATGCTCCCGCAGCCCATCCACGGTAAGGATGCGCGTGCGGGGCGGCAAGTGGGGCAAAAGCTCTGAGCAGAGCTCTTGTCCATCGCCAGAACAGATGAGCACGGCGGGCAAGGCTTCCTGGGCAATTTGCGCCAGAACCTCGCGGCTGCTCTTCACATCCACCAGGGCGGAGTGCGCGCCCAAACCCAGCAGGGCCAACTGCAGCCAGATCTGCTCCGGCACATTGGGCAAGAGCACAAGCGTGCGACAACCAGGGGGAAGGCCTTGATCCACAAGCCATTGGCGGGTGGCTTCCACCGCACAGTGCAGCTCGTGATGGCTTAGGCGCAGGCCTTCGCATTCAAGCGCCGGCTCATGGGGATGGGTTGATGCCACCTGGCGCACAAGCTCCAGGCAGGAACTCAACTGGGGTTGATGCAGGAAATCCAAATCGGCTGTCATGCCATTGCCCATGTTAGGAAACGCCTGGAAGCCTGTCGGGCAATGGCCTATCATGGGATTCACACCCATGCCAAGCTGGTATTCCGAAGATTTCACAACGCGTAATGGTGTTATTCGCAAGAAATCTTCGAATAACGTGGACCGAGAAAGGCGATGTGGACCGCGAATCGGCCACGTCCGACAGTCTCTCATTCTAAGGTTCAGGCCTTTAACAAGCAAGCTGGAGGGCCTGCGCTGACAGACCATGACTTACAAGTTGCGCAGGCTTTCCCCCACATGCACCAGACGCAGGGCAAGCTCGCTTTCGCCTTCCTGGATCAATTGGCCCAGGGCGCGTTCCATGTCCACCGGACGCCAGTTCTCCCCTTCCATGGAGGCGGCCAGACCGGCACAGATCTGGCACCAGCGCTCGTAGCAGACTTCATTGAACAATGTCAACGGCCAGCGGCCAAGTTCCCCTTCCACTTCGTGCAGGATGCTGGGACCCTTCAGCTGGCGCAATTGGAGATGCACGGGACGCAGGCAAACGCGGGACTGGGGATTGAGGAACATGCGCAAGGCACTGGCGCTGGGCAGATCCCGGAAAACCGGCATGCGCAGGTTGTCAATCTGGATGAGGCCAGGTCCTTCCAGCCAGTCGAAGAGGCGCAGGGCTTCCACAAGTGACCAACGGCGCACAGCGCTGCGGAACTGGTAAATGGCGTCCCGCCCTTCGCTTTCCACCTGGAAAAGCCAGTGGAGCACGCCGCTAAGGCCCTCCGCCACCAGATCCGGATCCTTGGCGTGCAGGCGCTCCTGCAATAGGGCCTCCATATCCTCATGACAGACAAACTGTTCCAATTGTCCCGAGGTGAAATGGAAGATGCCGCGGGGCAGAACAACACTGCGCCACGCTTCCTTCAGTCGCTGCTGGGTGCTTTCGTCAATCATTCACTCTTCCGGATTATCCATGCCTGGTCTTCAACCATAACTCTCGCGCCCGAGTCTTGAAATCCAGCTCCGCGCCTGCGCTTCATGCCTGAGCGCTTTCATCCCAGCGAAAACCGGGTTCTTCTGTCAGCACAACATCCCGCTTTCGCATGGATGACCGGCCTGTTGGCAATCACAAGCTCCTTCATCAGGGCCGGGACAGGCTCTTCGCGGCCGCCCGGGCTGCCACGGAGGCGCTGGCCCAGGCCCAGTGGAAATTGAAACCGCCCAGCCGGCCATCCACATCCAACATTTCTCCGCAGGCATGGAGGCCGGGAAAGTCTCCTGCTTCCAGGGTTTCCGGCAGAAAGGCCTCCAGGTGAAGGCCGCCCGCCGTGCATTCGGCATGATGCCAGGAACGCGCACCCTTCACCGGCAAGGAATCCTCCTTCAAAAGCTGGACCAGCCTGCGACGGCGAAGGCGATCCAATTGCGCCATGGGAAGATCGTGGGAAAGTCCCGCCCGATCCAACTGTAGTCGCGCCAGGCGCTGGGGCAACCAATCGCCCACCACACTCGCCATGCGGCGGGCGCCCATGGGCGAGGACAGTCTTCCTTCAAGGTGGGAAGCGGCCAGGTCGGGCAGCCAATCGACCACAAGGGGCGGAGTCCCGCCCGGAAGCGCGGCCTGCAGCAGGTGGCGGGAGGCATTCAACACGGCAGGCCCTGACAGACCGAAGTGCGTGATGAGCAAACTCTTTCCCCACGAACCCGGGCAGCCCGGGAGCTTCAGCAACACCTCCGCGCTAAGGCCAGCCAGGGCGCGAAGCGGATGGCCATCGGTCAGGGCCAGGGCCGCCAGGGCTGGGGTGAAAGGCTTGCGCAGGGGAAGTCCCAGCCCTTCCAGCACGGGGAACAGTCGCCCATCACTGCCGGATTTTGGCAGGCTGCAGCCCCCGGTGGCCAGAATCACCCGGCGGGACATGAGGAAGTCCGGCCCCGCGCCCACCCGCCACAGCCCGTCGACGGGCCGCAGGCTGTCCACCTGGAACGCAAAGCGCGTCCCCACAGAGGCCTGGCGGTAGCCCCGGCGCAAAGCGTCCACCACATCCGCCGCGCGCTGGCTGGCGGGGTAAAGGCGGCCTTCTCCTTCCTCCACAAGCGGCAAATGCAAGTGTTGGAAGAAGCGCAGGACTTCCGGCGGCGGAAAGGCCTTGAGCACTTTGGCAATGAAGGGGCGATCCCCGCCATGGAAGTCGCCCACGCCCACCCGAACATTGCCAATGTTGCAGCGTCCGCCGCCGCTCACGCGGATTTTGGCGCCGGGATCTGGGCGCGAGTCCACCAGCAGGATCTTCAATCGCGGCTGCGCACGGGCCGCCTGGATGGCCGCCACGCTGCCCGCCGCGCCGGCGCCCACAATCAGCAGGTCCACCAACGGGCTCATGGCAGCACTCGGGGAAGAAGCCAGGCCAGAAGAGGAATCCAAAGCAAGGCCAGCCCAATGCCCACGCTCACCAATGCCGCCGCCAGGGCGGGCGCGCAATGGCGATCCGCCGCCCAGGCCGCCGCCGTGGCCATGGGGGGCATGGCGCTTTCCAGCAGCACCACCGGCAGATCCGTGTGCCGCAGGCCCAATAGCCACACCAGCGCCAGCAGCAATACCGGCGCCAGCAGCATCTTCACCGCCAGCCCCAGTGCCAGGGCGGGGCGGTCTCCGGCGTCAAGCTTTAGTTGCAAGCGACCGCCCAGGGAGAGCATCACCACTGGCACCAAGGTCCAGGAAACCTGGCCAAGCAGCGGCATGAGCAGGTTTTTCAACGGAAGTCCCCAGGGGCTTAGGGCCAGGAGCAAGGCCGGCAAGGGCGGAAAGGCAAGCAGACGGCGCAAGGCGGCGGACCCGCGCTTTTGTGCACCTTGGGCGCGCTGCTCCAGGATAAGCGTGCCCAGCAGCAAAAGCTGGGGAAAACTACCGAACTGGTCATAGAGCAGGGCGGGGGCCAGGGCCGCCTCCCCCATGACAGCCTGCAGTAAGGGCAAGCCCAGGAAACTGGTGTTGCCCAGGATGCCTAAAAGCAGGAGTAAGCGGCGCTGGTCGGGGTTTAAAAAGGCGAGGCGCGCCAGCAGTCCCTTCACCAGTAAAGCCAAGGGAAGCAGCAAGATCCAGGGCAGCCACACCGCCGGATGTAAAAGACGCGCCAAAGGAAGATCGGCCAACACTTTCAGCACGGTGGCGGGTAACGCCACACGCAAGGCCCAGGCCGCCAGCAGGGAAGGCAGGCCTTCGCCACCCACCCCCAGACGGCGCAGCAGCCAACCGCTGGCCAGACCAATGGGAATCCAGATGAGCACGGATCAGTAGCGGAAATGGCGAATGGCTTCGCCCTTCTTGCCAATCTCTTCCATGGACTCAATGCCAATCTGCAGGTGCAGGGCGCCCCATTCCTCCGTCACGCGGCGGTCGGACTCCTCCGTCTTCACGCCTTCAGGGGTGATGGGCACATCGCTTACCAGCAGCAGGGCGCCACGACTGATCTCGTTGGCGTGGCCCACAATGAACAGCGTGGCGGTTTCCATGTCAATGGCCAGGCAGGTCATGGCTTGCAAACGCTCACGGAATGCCGTGTCGTGCTCCCACAGGCGGCGGTTGGTGGTGTAGACCACACCGGTACGATAGTCCAAACCGCGAGAGGTGACTTTCTCTGAGACGAATTTGTGCAGTTTGAAGCTGGGCAGGGCCGGCACCTCCGGTGGCATGTAGTCCAGGCTGGTGCCTTCCCCACGAATGGCAGCGATGGGCAGGATGAAGTTGCCGATCTCACTTGTGCTCTTCAGGCCTCCGCACTTCCCCAGGAAAAGCACGCCCTTTGGCTGGCGCGCGCTGAGCAGGTCCATCACTGTGGCGGCGTTGGCGCTTCCAATGCCGAAATTGATGATGCTCAATCCGTTGGATGCCGTGGCCGCCTGCATGGGCCGCCCTTCTCCGGTGATGTCGCAGCCAAAACGATTGGCGAAGTCCACGACATAATGGTGGAAGTTGGTGAGGAGGATGTAGTCTCCGAAATCTTCCACCGACATGCCGGTGTAGCGGGGAAGCCAGTTGCGCGCAATGTCCAGTCGGTTGTGCATGAGGATCTTCCTGTTGAACTGCCACAAGTTACCGGATCCAGCCGGATCTCGGGCCTGGGGCTTCCATGCGACAGCGCAACAATCGCACTTGATCCCGAATTCCATCCCTGCTTAGCGCATCACCGGCCCAGAACCTGTCATCCCAGCGAATGCTGGGGTCTCGTGTCCGCATGGATTCCTGTTTTCGTGAAATGACAGGAACGCTTCTCCTGCCCCAAGCCCTGTCATCCCAGCGAAAGCTGGGGTCTTCTGTCAGCCAGTATTCCCGCTTTCTCCGAGATAACAGAACAGCTGATGATTCAATTGAGAAAGATTGGGGGATAAAAAGCAAAAGCCCGCATGTGCGGGCTTTTGCAAAGAAAGAACAGGCAGCGACCTACTCTCCCACAGGGTTACCCCTGCAGTACCATTGGCGCGGGCGGGCTTAACTTCTCTGTTCGGGATGGGAAGAGGTGGGGCCCCGCCGCCATGGCCACCTGTAAAGATGTCAAGGCAAA
>CAIWAD010000109.1 GCA_903910645.1 uncultured bacterium
GGGGTGGCCACCAGGGCGAAGAGCATGATGCACAAACCGATAAGCGGCGTGTAGCGCTGCTGCAGCTCCTGGCGCAAGCTGGCGTTTCCTGCCTCGCTATCCCCCAGAGCATACACCACGCCCAATTGGGCCACGAAGAGTTCCTTTGCGGCGAAAGCGCCCAGCATGCTGCTGGCAATGCGCCAGTCAAAGCCCAAAGGTGCCAGGGCCGGCTCCAGCCCGTGGCCGATGCGCCCCAACAGACTGGCTTCCAGGGCACGCTCCGCCTTCAGGTTGGCAAGCTCTTTCCCCTCCAGGGCAATGCCCTGCTCATCCACCGTGGGCAATGGCGAGGAGCCGGGGCTGGGGGCGGGCCACGAGGCCATCAGCCACATGAGAATGGACACGCCCAGAATAAGGGTGCCGGCCTTGCGCAGGTAGAGCCAGGCCCGCAAGCGCACCTGGCTCCACAAGCCGCGCAAGGTGGGCGTCTTGTAGGGAGGCAGTTCCATTACAAAGGGACTCTGTTCGCCTTTGAGCACGGAGATGCGCAGGAGCTTGGCCAATCCCACCGCCAGCACCACGCCGATGGCGTAAATGATGAAGAGCATGCGGGCATGCAGATGGGCCGGAAAGAAGGCCGGAATGATGAGCAGATAAATGGGCAGGCGCGCCCCGCAGCTCATGAGGGGAAGGACCAGCATGGTCAACAGGCGGTCCCGTTGGCTTTCCAGCACGCGCGTGCCCATGATGCCGGGAATGCTGCAGCCAAATCCGGTCAACAGTGGAATGAAACTCTTGCCGTGCAGGCCGATGCGCTGCATGAGGCGATCCATTAGGAACGCTGCCCGGGCCATGTAGCCCGTGTCCTCCATGATGGTAAGCCCAAAAAAGAGCAGCACGATGTTGGGCAGGAAGACCAACACGCCCCCCACTCCTCCCAGGGCGCCGTCCAGCACCAGGCTTTTCAAATGAAGGGCGTGGGGCCAGGGCCAATGGGTGTCCAGGAATGATCCCAGCAGTCCCAAGGCGGATTCTATCCACTCCATGGGCTTTTCGCCCAGAGTGAAGGTCATTTGAAAGATGAGGTACATGAAGGCCAGGAAGATGGGCAGCCCCAGCCAACGGTGCAGGAGGATCTGGTCGGCCACATCGCTGCGATGGCGGCGCCAGGGATCCGGGCCCACCGGGCGGCAGGCTGCCATCAGGCCCTGCACCACCGCGTGCCGGCGCGCCGCCAGGGCCAGTTCCACATCCTGCCCCAACTGCAGGGCCAGCTCCTGGCGCAGCTCGTCCACCCTTTGCTGAAGCTGCAGGCCGCCCGCGTGGCGGGTCAGCTCGCTGCGCGCCCGGGACTCCCCTTCCAACAAAGCCAGAGCCTGCCAGCGTCCCAGAGGGTTCAGCCCCGCTCCTTGAAGCCACCTCTGCACGCGGGCAAGGGCCTCATCCAGCTCCTCACCATAGGAAAGCGGTGTGGGCAGCAGCGGCACGCCACCGTCCAAGACCTGGGCCACCCGATTCTTCAACCGCTCAAGGCCCAGCTCCTGATGCCCGGCCACCGCCACCACCGGCAAACCCAGGGCCTTTTCCAAAGCCTCCAGATCCAGTCGCTGGCCGCGTCGCCAGGCCACATCCAGCATGTTGGCCGCAAGCACCACGGGCAGACCCA
>CAIWAD010000110.1 GCA_903910645.1 uncultured bacterium
CAGCACGCTGCAAGACCGCGTCAGCAATGTGGGCTTCTGGTTCCCGGACAACGGCCTGCCTTTCCGGTTCCTCGAGAATCACGACGAGGACCGCTTCATCAGCAGCCACACGGCGGCCCAGACCCGTTGCGCCGCCGCCCTGCTATTCAGCCTGCCTGGCGTGCCGCTCATCTATGCGGGTCAGGAAGTGGGTGAAGCCAGCCCGCGCGGCCTGATCAACTGGAGCGATCCCCAGGATCTGCGCCCCTTCTACCGCCAGCTCTGCCAGACCCGCACGGCCATGGCCCCCTTGCGCACCAATCAGCGCGTCACCCAGTTGACCAACACGGATTCCAGCCAGATCTACAGCATGGCCCGCGTGTCCACCCTGCCGCAAGAGGGCGTGGTGCTGTGCGCCTACAACCTTAGCGACAACGCCCGCACGGCCCAGCTCACGCTGCCGGTGGCGGACTGGGGCATGGCCGAGGGCCATTGGTACCTCACGGACCTCTTCAATGGTGAAGTCCTGGAATACACCACCGGCGCGCCGGGCACTCTCTCCCTGTCCTTCACGGGCTGGCAGCCACGCTGGCTTCTGTTGGCGGACCATAGCGTGGAAGTGGGCCTGCCGGATCCTGCCACCACCCGGCCACAGGGCTTTCAGCTGGGTCAGCCCTGGCCCAATCCTTTCAATCCGCGCCTGTCCATTCCCTTCGTGCTGGACAGCCCGCGCACCGTGCAGGTGGATGTGTGCAATGTGGCGGGGCAGCGGGTGGCCGTGCTGGCCCAGGGGTTGTGGGCGGCCGGCGAGCACCAGTTGAGTTGGGATGGCAGCGGGCAGGCCAGCGGACTTTACATCGTGCGCGCCCAGGCCGGACAACAGGAGGAGTGCCGCAAGGTGCTGTTGGTGAAATGAGGATGGTCTCCCTCGCCCTGGCTCTGCTTGCCTTGGCATCAGGAGCCCTGGCCCAGCGCCTGGAATGGAACACCGCGGATGGCCTGGACCTGAGCGGCGCCCGAAAGCTGTCCCTGCGAAAGGCGCGCCTGCTGGAAGTCCATCGTGACGGCCGGGAGATTGCCCTGCCTTTCACGGTGGAGAAGAAGGGCCCGGACGTCTTTCGACTGAAGACCAGTCAGCCCCTGGATTTGCAGGCCCAGCATGTGCTGGTGCTGAAGAAGGGTCGCCGCTTGCCCGTGCTGCCCGCCGCCGTGCTGGACGCCTTTGTCTGCCAGGATATCCTGGGACGCAGCGTGGCGGAACCCGGCGTCTTCCGCCTGTTCGCACCACGCGCCCTGGCCGTGCGCTTCCACCTTTACGCCTCACCATTGGACAAGAGCGCCCAGTTGGAGTTGAAAGCGGAACGCCATGCGGATGGCAGCTGGAGTGTCCATTGCCCGGAGGCGAAACCTGGTGGCGCGTGGACCTGGTCCGTGGATTCTCCCCAGGGCGTGGCGGGCTGGACGGATCCCGCGCTGGAATTCGCCGATCCCTGGGCCACGGCGGTGGTGACGGGCAACACCCATGATCATGTGGGCCGCGCCCTCGTGCTGGACGAGAGTTTCGCGTGGAAGGCGGCGGATTGGAAAGCACCGGACCCCGCCAGCCTCATCATTCTGGAAGCCCACTTGAAAGACCTCAGCGCCGGTCCGGGCGCGGGGGCGGGGGAATGGGCGGGAAGCTATCCGGGCTTCATTCACGCCAACATGGGTGGCCTGGCTCATGTGAAGGATCTGGGCGTCACGGCGGTGGAATTCCTGCCCCTGCAGGACTTCGGCAATGTGGAGCTGCCCTTCGACCGGCCGGACACGCCGGTGCGCAACACCTGGAACCCCTGGGAGCGCAACCATTGGGGCTACATGACCAGCGCTTTTCTGGCGCCGGAGTCCTGGTACGCATCCGGGCAGGACCATCGGCCGGA
>CAIWAD010000111.1 GCA_903910645.1 uncultured bacterium
AGGTGGAGCAGGTTGCGCGCATTTCCTGGCTGGCCAGCCGACTGGGATCCCTGCCCGCGCTGGATCCCGATGAGCAGGCAGCTCTGGTTCGCGGAAGGATCCAAGCGGATGGACTCGCCTGATCTTCCCATTGCTGCTTGCGGACCACGAGGGACTTCAGATCTCAGGTCACCTGTCGAACACTTCACGTTGTCTCCATGCCGTTCAACGATGCCTAGTCCAATTGGGATATGCGGGCGCTTCGGCATCTAAATCCTGACGCCGTCCACGATCCGGTTCATCTGGACAGGAGGAAATGTGGTGGGCGGAAACAGCTTGTTGCGTCCACACTTCTTTTCGTATCATACTGGGGCTTCCATGGATGATGAGATGGGAGTCAAGGGGCTCATTGGCGGCAATGCCACGCCAGGTCAATGCCCCGGAAGCGGCCACGCGCCGCCCTTTTCCTTCAGGAGTGCCTGTGACCTTGTCCGGCTGGATCCGGAGACCCGCGCCCTTGGCGGCCTTGCTGCTGCTGGCTTTTTCCATGTCCACATGCAGCTCGGCGCCACGCTATGGCCGCCCGGATCTTCCCCATTTGGCCACCAAGGACATTTCCCCTGCCAAAGAGTTGGGTGAAAGGGCGGAATCCGCTGAGCTTGGTCCATTGCGCGGGGGAAACGAGGATCTGGAGGCTGGCGATCGCTGGCGGACTCAGGTGAGTTGGTATGGGGAAGCCTGGCACGGCAAGCGCACTGCTTCAGGTGAGATCTTCAATTTGAGCGAACTGAGTGCCGCCCATCGCAAACTGCCCTTCGGCACCTGGCTGCAGGTGACCAATTTGTCCAACGGCAAGTCGGTGAATGTGCGCGTGAACGACCGCGGGCCATTCAAACGCGGACGCAGCCTGGATGTGAGCAAGGAGGCGGCGCGCCAGCTGGGATTCCTGCGGGATGGCACCACACAGGTGGAAGTGCGCGTGCTCAGCCTGCCCTGAGGCCTACCAGGGGCGCACGGCTCCCACCAGCTCCTCCACGCTTTCCACACCTTCCTTCACCATCCATTCTTGAAGCTCATCCACCATGAATCGCGCCCGGGCCGGTTCGGCAAAAGAGGCTGTGCCCACCTGCACGGCATGGGCACCCGCCAAGAGAAATTCCACCACATCGTGGCCATGCTGGATGCCCCCAATGCCCACAACAGGAATGGACACCGCACGCGCCGCTTGCCAGACCTGGGCCAGGGCCACGGGCTTGATGGCCGGACCACTGTAGCCGCTGGTGTTGGTGATGGTGCGGGGACGACGGGTTTTCAGGTCGATGGACATGCCTGGAATGGTGTTGATCAGGCAAAGGCCATCAGCCCCGGCCCCTTCCGCCGCACGGGCCATTTCTCCCACATCCGACACCTGGGGAGTGAGTTTCACGAAGAGCAGGCCGCTCCAGCAGCGGCGCACCCGACCCACCAGTTCCGCCATGGGCCCAGGCCTTGCGCCGAAACTGATGCCACCCTCCTTCACATTGGGGCAGCTCACATTCAACTCAAGGCCCGCCAGGCGGCCAAAGGGGGGGCTAAGCGCCTCCTCCTGCTCCAGGCGAAGACAAACCGCCTCGTAGTCCTCCGCCACGCGACCGGCCACATTCACAAAGACCCTGGTGCCACAGGCACGAAGCCAGGGCAGCTTTTCCTCCACGAAGGCGTCCAGGCCGGGATTGGCCAACCCAATGCTGTTCAACAATCCATGACCGGTCTCCGCCAGGCGCGGCATGGCATTGCCCAATCGTGCTTCCGGCGTGACGGCCTTGGTGAACAAGCCCCCCAGTTCCTGCAAGGGCAACAGATCCGCCACTTCGCGGCCGAAGCCGCAGGTGCCGCTGGCCAGCGTGACGGGATTACGCAGCTCCAGGCCGGCGAAACGGGTGGAGAGGCGGATCATGGGCGTCCTCCACAAGCGCAGGAATGGGGAGGAGCGGGGTCCTTTGCGGATTCAGCCAGGGCATTGGCATGGAAGACCGGGCCCGCCTGGCACGCCAGGGCCTTCTGGCCCGAAGCCAGGGGCACGGCACAGCCCACGCAAATGCCAATGCCACAGCCCATCAGCGTTTCCAGACTGAGCAGGCAGGGCAGGTGCCGGGCCTTGGCCAGGGCG
>CAIWAD010000112.1 GCA_903910645.1 uncultured bacterium
AGGACATGGACGGCAAAGCGCTGGAGATCTAATGGCCATCATCAGTCCCGCCCAGCGCCTGGTGCAGCTTGCCGCCGAGCACCGACCCGTCAGCGCCTCCATGCTGGAGTCCGCCCGGCAGGGTGAGATGTTGCGCGGCGCTCGCGGCCTGGGCGCTTCCCAGCTGGAGTTTCCCGGTGCAGAGAACGGCGTGCAGGGGCCCAGCTTCCTGGACACGCTGAAGGACTCGGTGAACTCCATCAACGCCCAGCAGGTGCAGGCCGACGACATGGCGGCCCGTTTCGCCGCGGGCCAGGTGGAGGATGTGCACGACGCCATGATCTCCATGGAGAAGGCCTCCCTCTCCTTCAAGTTCATGGTGGAAGTGCGCAACAAGCTGCTGGAAGGCTACCAGGAAGTGATGAGAATGCAGGTCTAGCCTTCTCGTTCTCGCATGCGAGCCGCCATGGCGAGCGCTTGCCGGGAACGAGAAGGAGAACGAGCACGACGCTGCCTTGCTGCTGATCTGCGAGTGACAGGAGAGTTCCCATGCCCGAGTGGCTGGCCCCCTATCTGGAACGCTTGAAGGTGCAATGGAATGGCCCCGGGAGGGGCCGCCTTGTTGCCCTGGCTGTGGTGGGCCTTCTGGTGGTGGCTGCCCTGGGCGCCACCTTCTGGTGGGCCTCCCAGCCTGACTGGGCGCCCCTCTACAGCGGCTTGAGCGAGGTGGAGGCCGCCAAGGTGGTGGCCACCCTGGAAGAGCAGAAAGTGCCTTTCCGTCTAAGCGCCGGTGGCGGAACGGTGGAAGTGCCCCGGGCCGATCTCTACCGCCTGCGGGTGAAGCTGGCCGCCGATGGCGGACCGCGTCCGGTGATTCCCGGCTATGAGCTGATGGACCAGAAGCGGCTGGGCATGAGTGACCGTGAGATGGACCTGATGCAGAAGCGCGCCCTGGAAGGCGAGCTGGCCAAGACCCTGGACGCCCTGGAATGGGTGCACGGCGCCACCGTGCACATCGTGCAGCCCAAGCCCAGCCTGTTCTCCGATGAGCAGCTGCCCGTCACCGCCAGCGTAACGGTGGTCACCGACGGTTCCTACGCCGTGCCCAAGAGCGAGGTGGCCGGTGTGGTGGCCCTGGTGAGCAGCGCCGTGGAAGGGCTGCATCCCAGCCGCGTGACCGTGGTGGACGCCAAGGGCAAGCTGCTCACCGAGCCGGTGGAGGACGATGAGGGCCTGGGCCGGAGCAACAAGCAGATTGAGATGACGCGCAAGGTGAACGCCTACTACACCCAGCTGGCCCAGGAGATGCTGGACAAAGTGCTGGGACAGGGGCGCAGCGTGGTGCGCGTGGCGGCGGAGCTGGACTTCGGCTATCTGGAACGCACCAGCCGCATCTTCGACCCGGAGAAGAAAATCGTGCGCAGCCAGGAGTTGAACGAGGAGAGCAGCACGGCGGAGGACACCACCGCCACCCAGGAGGAAAGCCAGATCACCAACTTCGAGGTGGATGAGGTGCTGGAGCACATGCGCGGCCAGCAGGGCGCGCTGAAGCGTCTGAGCATCTCCCTTGTGGTGGATGGCACCTATGCCAAGGCCGAGGGCGCCAAGGACGCGCCCATGAGCTATGTGCCCCGCACGCCGGAGGAAATGACCAAGCTGGAACAGCTGGTGCGCAGTGCCGTGGGTTTCAGCACGGAGCGTGGGGATCAGATCCAGGCCGCCAACCTTGCCTTCGACAGCGCTGACCAGGACGAGGATCTGGGCTTGTTGCGCAACCAGAAGCTCAAGGACCTGGCGCTGGACATCCTGCGCAAAGTGCTCTTCGTGGGCGGCATCGTGGCCTTCATCTTCCTGTTGCGCTCCACGCTGGCCCTTGTGAACACGCGCATCAGTCAGGCCTTCGACGACAAGCGCGCCCTCATGCTGGCCAGCGTGCGCAGCCCCATGGTGCAAGAGGAGGTCTATGAGGAGGAGGTGCCCCTGGTGCTGGAGCTGGAGGCATCCCGCACACCGGAGCAGCGCCAAATCGCCAAGGTCCACAAGAAGGTGGTGGACTACTGCAAGGAACATCCCGAAGAAGCAGCCCGGCTGGTGCGGGCCTGGCTCTATGAGGCCGTGTAATGGAAGGCACTGAGAAATTCCGCGAGATGGGAGGCGTGCAGCGCGCCGCCACCTTCTTTGTGAGCATTGGACCGGATGCGGCGGCGGAGATTGTGCGCTTCCTGGAGCCCACGGAAGTGGAGGAGATCGCCCGGGAGATCATCAAGCTGGGCAATCTGCCGGTGACCATCCTGCAGGCGGCGGAGGATGACTTCTATGAAATGGCCATGGCGGCGGACTACATCAAGGAAGGTGGCCTGGGTTATGCCCAAAGTCTGCTGCAGGTGGCCCTGGGTGAAGTGCGCGCCATTGACATCATCAAGCGCATCAAGAGCAGCCTGCAGATCCGGGGCTTCAATGTGTTGAAGAATGTGGACCCCAATGAGCTTCTCAGCTTCCTGCAGCGGGAGCATCCCCAAACCATCGCCCTGGTGCTGACCCAGCTCTCGCCCAGCCAGGCGTCCAACATCATCAGCAATCTGCCCACGGACATTGCCAAGGAGGCCATGCTGCGCTTCGCCAAGATGGAGCGCGTGTCGCCGGAGAACATCGCCGCCGTGGAGCAGGTGCTGGAGAGCCGCATTGACTTCAGCCAGATGGGCAGCAAGCTGGGTGGCGTGAAAGCCGCGGCGGACATCCTGAACCTCACGGGGCAATCCGTGGAGAAGGCCGTGCTGGGCAGCATCAGCCAGGATGCGCCCGAGCTCTCCGCCGAGATCAAGAACCTCATGTTCATCTTCGAGGATGTCATCCACATGGACGACCGCAGCATCCAGAAGGTGCTGCGCGAAGTGGACAACAAGGACCTCACCCTTGCCTTGAAGGCCTGCACGCCGGATCTGGCCGAGCGCCTGTTGGGGAACATCTCCAGCCGCGCCGCCGAGATGATCCGCGAGGAGCTGGAGTACATGCCTCCAGTGCGCCTGCGCGAGGTGGAGGAGGTGCAGCAGAAGATCATCGACATCATCCGCCGTCTGGAGGACGAAGGTCAGAT
>CAIWAD010000113.1 GCA_903910645.1 uncultured bacterium
ACGCTGAAGATCATGCCCAGGGTGGAGGCCCAACCCGGCAGGGCCGTGTAATGCAGGTGATGCGGACCGGCCCAGATGTACATGAAGACCAGGGTCCAGAAGTGCAGGATGGACAGGCGGTAGCTGAACACCGGCCGCTCCGCCGCCTTGGGCAGGAAGTAATACATCATGCCCAGGATGGGGGTGGTCAGGAAGAAGGCCACGGCGTTGTGCCCGTACCACCACTGCATGAAGGCGTCCTGCACGCCGCTGTAGATGCTGTAGCTCTTCAAGGGGCCGGCAATGACCCACAGGTTGTTGAAGATGTGCAGGATGGCGATGGTGATGATGGTGGCGATGTAGAACCACAGCGCCACATAAAGGTGCCGCTCCCGGCGCTTCCAGATGGTGCCGAAGAAATTCACCGCGAACACCACCCAGATGAGCGCGATGGCGATGTCGATGGGCCACTCCAGCTCCGCGTACTCGCGGCTCTGCGTGTAGCCGAAGGGCAGGGTGAGCGCCGCCGACACAATGATCAGCTGCCAGCCCCAGAAGTGGATGTTGGACAGCAGGTCGTTGAACATGCGCGCCTTCAGCAGACGCTGGGTGCTGTAGTACACACCGGCGAACATGCTGTTGCCCACAAAGGCAAAGATGACCGCGTTGGTGTGCAGGGGACGGAGGCGTCCGAAGGTGAGGAAGGGCAGATCGAAGCTGAGGTTGGGCCAGATCAGCTGCAAAGCGATGATCAAGCCCACCAGCATGCCCACCACGCCCCACAGGAGCGTGGCCATCACGAATTTGCGGACGACGCCGTCGTTGTAGGAGAACTGCTCAATGCGTGCGCTCATGGCACCTCCCTGAATGCGGACTTTCGTCGTGACAAGCGGCGGATCAATGCGCAAGTTTAAGGAACAACAGGTTGGGTTTACACGACCTTTGTCAGACGACAGCTTGACAAAGGTCATGTCACTGACGATTTTCCGCCATGCACTGGAATTCCTGCCGCGTATGAGAGCCACTTCCGCCACCCTTGGCACTCAGTCGGGCACAGCCCCGACTCATGCCGCGCTGGAGGCCTGTGACCATTGCCCCCACATCAACAGCGCTTGCTGGAGTCTGGCAGACAGCCAGGGGCTTGGGCTGTTGGAGGAGTATCGCACGGTATTGAATCTGGCCCCCGGCCAGTTCCTTTTCCACGAGCACGCCCCCTGCCATGGCCTGCATTGCGTGGCCAGCGGTTTGCTGGCCCTGCGCAAGTCCGATGGTGAAGGCAACAGCGTCATCCTGCGACTGGCCCATCCCGGCGAGATCCTGGGTTTTCCCGCCTACAGTGGCCACATGCCCTACCTGGCCAGCGCGGAAGCCCTGCAGGAGTGCAGGATCTGCTTCTTCCCCAGCCGCCTGCTGGACACGCTGATGGACCGCGTGCCCGCCCTGCGCAGTGAGTTCGCGCGCCTCCTGGCCCTGGAGCTGAAAGGCTACGGCGAAGCCCGCCTGCACATGGCCACCCGCACGGTGGAGACCCGCCTGCTGGATTTGCTGGCCCACCTGATGCCCAGCTGTGGCCGCGTGGACGAGGACGGCCTTGGCGCCTGGCTGGACCTGCCTTTGGCCCGTCGGGATCTGGCCGCCATGTTGGGCGTGCGCCCCGAAACAGTGGCGCGCAGCTTGCGCCACTTGTCCGCCCAGGGCCTGGCGGATTTCCACGGCCGGGAAGTGCGCATCCCCGATCTGCGCCGCCTGCGCAAGGACAGACGCTGACCCCACGCCCATTGACACTGGATTTTGGAGCCTTGCTTGAATTGAAAGCTCAATTACTACTCTTGCATAGGAGTTAATGGACTCCACCCTTAACCTTCAGCTGATCAAAAACGAGGTGCCCATGAAGCGCGTGTGCCTGCTCTTGGCCTGTTTGTGGCTTGCCGGTTGCGGCGGTGGCGGCGAGGATCAAAGTGGCGGAACGAATGCCCCCGCGGCGGGACAGTCCGCCGTGCAGGACGATGTGTCCCAGAAGGACATTTTGAAGGTGGCGGCGGGCAGCCCCGACCACGGCACCCTGGTGAAGGCCGTGCAGGCCGCCGGTCTGGTGGACGCCCTGGCCAACGCCGGGCCCTTCACGGTGTTCGCACCGGTGGACGCCGCGTTCGCCGCGCTGCCCGCGGGCGCGCTGGACGACTTGCTGAAGCCGGAGAACAAGGACAAGCTGAAGACCATCCTCTACCACCATGTGACCACCAGCGCCCTTGGGGTGGAGAGCTTCCAGGACGGCCAGACCCTGGGCATGGTGGATGGCAGCTCCGCCGCCATCACCAAGGCGGGGGATGTGGTCTCCATTGACGGCCACAAGATCCTGGCCAGCGTGAAGGCCTCCAACGGCATGGTGCATGTCATTGACGCCGTGCTGCTGCCGCCGACGAAGTGATCCCAACATCATCCACCCAATGCAAAAGCCCGGCACGCAGCCGGGCTTTTGTTTGGATCCCATGGGTGTCTCAAGCAGGCGGGGCCACCGCGCTCCTTCCCCACCACAGCTGGTAGAGGGTGGGCAGCACCAGCAGGGTGAGCAGGCTGGAGGTGACCAGGCCGCCCATCACCACCACGGCCAGGGGTTTTTGAATGTCCGCGCCGGAGCCCGTGGCGTACAACATGGGCAGGTGGCCAATGAAACTGGTCAGGGCCGTCATGAGGAGGGGACGGAAGCGCAGGTCGCAGCCTGTGCGGATCACCTCGCCCAAAGGCCGTCCCTCCTGGCGCAACTGGCGGAAGAAAGCCACCAACACCACACCATTCTGCACCGCCACACCCAGGAGCACAATGAAGGCCACCGCCGCCGACACGCTTAAGGGCATGCCAAAGGCCAGCACCGCCAGCACGCCTCCCACCAGGGCGAAGGGCAGGTTGAGCAGCACCAGCAGGGAATCCGCCACCGTGCCCAGCGCCAGGAAGAGCAGCACCAGAATGAGCAACAGGGCCACTGGCACCACCAGCCCCAGCTGGCGCATGGCACGCTGCTGGTTTTCAAACTGGCCGCCATACTCCAAATGGTAACCGGTGGGAAGGCGCTCCTCCAGTGGGTGCAGCCCTTCCTTCACCTCCTCCACGAAGCCACCCAGATCACGGCCACGCACATTGGCCTCCGCCACCACGCGGCGCATGCCGTTCTCCCGGCTGATCTGCATGGGAGTCTCCACCTGGCGGAACTCCGCCAGCTGTCCCAGGGGCACACGCTCACCGCCGGGAGCCGCCACCAGCAATTGCTGCAGGGCCTCGCGGGTGGAGCGGGCGTGCTCCGGATAGCGCACCACCACTGCCGTGCGCATCTGGCCTTCAATCAGCGTGGTGGCCTGCCGTCCCGCCACCGCCAGCTCGATGGTGGCGTGGATGTCCGCCACGCGAATGCCATGGCGCGCCGCGGCCCGACGATCCACCACCACATCCAACTGGGTCATGCCGGAGACCTGCTCCACTTTCACATCCGTGGAACCCTCCACGCCCTGCAGAACGGCGGCGGCCTCGTCGGCCAGACCCTTCAACACCTCCAGATCCGGGCCGAAGATCTTCACCGCCAGATCACTCTTCACACCACTGATCAGCTCGTTCACACGCAGGGCAATGGGTTGGGAGAAGCTGTAGCGCAGGCCCGGCACAGTCGCCAAATCCTGCTGCATGGCCTCCACCAACCCAGCCTTGTCCCGCCCTGTTTCCCACTGTCTGCGTGGTTTGAGCAGGATGATGAGATCCGTCTGTTCCGGGCCCATGGGGTCCTCGCTGATCTCCGCGCGGCCCGTCTTGCTCACCACGGTCTCCACTTCGGGGAAGGCCAGCAGACGCCGCTCCAGCAGTCCCGCCACGGTGACAGAGCCCTCCAGCGAGGCGTTGGGCAGGCGCACCACATTGATGGCGATGGCGCCTTCATCCAGCGGTGGCATGAACTCCGTTCCCAGAAAGGGCAGCGCCGCCGCGCTGGCGGCCAGCACACCCAGGGCAAGAGCCAGCGTGGCTCCCGGCTTGCGCAGGGAGCGGTCCAGCACGCGCAGGTAAGCGGCGTGCAGGCGGCGGGTGAAGGCGAAGCTCTTCTCCGGCTCCCGCTTCAGCAGCATGTCGGACACCACGGGCACCAGGGTGAAGGCCACCAGCAGACTTCCCATCAGGGCGATGAGCATGGTGGAGGCCAGGGGCGCGAACATTTTGCCCTCAATGCCCTGCAGAGTGTAGAGCGGCACCAGGATGATGGCCACGATGAGCACGGAGAAGGCCACCGGGCGGGCCACTTCCGCCGTGGCGCGGGCCACCACCTCCCGGGTGGCGCGGCCAGGATCCGCATGGGCCAGATGGCGTCTCACATTCTCCACCACCACAATGGACGCATCCACCACCATGCCCACGGAAAAGGCCAATCCGCCCAAACTCATGAGGTTGGAGCTTAGGCCCGTCCAGCCCATCACCAGGAAGCTGGCCAGGAAGGTCAGGGGCAGGCTGAGCACCACGATGAGGGCCGTGCGCAGCTCCGCCAGGAAAAGGAAAAGCACCAGGATGACGAAGAGACCGCCTTCCAGCAGGGCGTCGCGCACGGTGTGGATGCAGGCCTCAATGAGGCTGGTGCGGTCGTAGAAGACATTCAGGCGCACGCCATCGGGCAGGGTGCCGCGCACGCGCTCCAGGGTCTGGTTCACGCGCTCCACCACATCCTGGGCATTCTCGCCCTTGAGCATGATGATCATGCCCGCCACGGCTTCGCCCTTGCCATCCCGCGTCACCGCGCCCTGGCGGGTCTCCGAGCCGATCACCACTTGTGCAATGTCCCGCACCAGAATTGGCGTGCCGTCCCGGGCGCGCAGCACCACCTCCTCCACATCCCGCGGCGCCTCCAGCATGCCCACGCCGCGCAGCCAGGTCTGCTCCCAGCCCTGCACCACCACACCGCCCCCGGCGTTGGCGTTGCCCGCATCCAGCGCCACGGCCACATCATCCAGGGTCAGGCCGTGGGCGAGCAACTTGTCCGGATCCACCAGCACCTGCACCTGGCGCACCAGTCCGCCAAAGGAGTTCACCTCGTTCACGCCGGGAACCGGCTTCAGAAGCGGGGCCACCAGCCAGTCCTGCACGGAGCGCAGGGCCATGGCGTCCAGGGAATCGCTTTCCAGGGTGTATTGAAAAATCTCTCCCAGCCCTGTGGAGATGGGCCCCAGCTCCGGCTCCACGCCGGGCGGCAGCTGCTCGCGCGCCCCGGCCAGACGCTCGAAGACCTGTTGGCGTGTCCAGTAGGTGTCGGCGCCGTCCTCGAAAATCACCACCACCTGGGAGAGCCCTGCCTTGGACAGACTGCGCACCTGGGTGACCCGGGGCAGGCCGCGCATGGCCTGTTCAATGGGCCAGCTCACGCGGTCCTCCACATCGGTGGCGGCCAGGCCGGGCGCCTGGCTAAGCACCATCACCTGGGTGTTGGTCACATCGGGAAAGGCGTCAATGGGCAGGGCCTTCCAGGCCACGGCGCCCGCCACCGCCAGCACAATGGCCGCCAGCACCACCAACAGGCGATGCCGCAGCAGGATGTTCATGAATGGCATGGTGTCTCCTTAGTCCGCGCAGCCTGCGCCCATCTTGGAGCGCAGCACATCGGATTTAAGCAGGAAGCAGCCCTGTGCCACCACCTTGTCCATGCCTTCCGGGGCGGACAGCAGCTCCACCCAGCCCGCCCAGCGGCGTCCCGGTGTCACAGGGCGCCGCACGAAGTAATCCTCCACGGCGGGCACGAACACGAAGAAGCGCCCCTCGTCCTCCAGCAGCGCGTCCTCCGGCAAGGCCGCCACTGTCTCGCTGCCCGGCTGGAAGACCTCCACCTGGGCGAACATGCCCGCCATCAGGCGCTGTCCTCCGTTGTCCACGGCCACGCGCAGGCGTGCCGTGCGCCGCTCCGTGTCCAGGGCCGGGGACAGGAAATCCACACGCCCCACAAAGGTCTCCCCTGGCCAGGCCTGCACGCGGATGCGGGCCGTGCGGCCCTCCACCGATTGGCCTCCCAAAGACGCCAGATCCCGCTCATAGACATCGCACCACACCCACAAGGCGCGACTGTCTCCCACGGTGGCCAGGGCCTCCTCCGGATGCACACTCTCCCCCGGCACAGCGTGCAGGCTTAACACCACACCCGCCTCCGGTGCCCGCAAGGCCACCAAACCGCGCGCCTCGCCGGACTTCATGGCGCGCACGGCGGCGGGATCCAGGCCCAGCCAGCTCAAGCGGCCCCGGGCCGTCTCCACCCGCAGGCGGGCCAGCTCCAGCTCCTGGCGGCTGCGCTGAAACTCCCGCTCCGAGCTGACCTCCTGGGCACGCAGATCCGCCACGCGCTCGTGCTCGCGCTGGGCCAATCGCTCCTCGGCTTCCGCCTCCAGGAAGCGTTCCTGGGCCTCCGCCGCCTCCGCGCTTTCGATCTCCAGCAAGAGCTGGCCCCTGCCTACACGGGAACCCAGGCGCACATGGGTGCGACGCACCACGCCGCTCACCACGGCACTCACATGGCTGACGCGCTCCTCATCAAAGGCCACCTGCCCGGTCAAGGGAACAGCGCTCTCCACCGCGCGCTTCTCCAGACTGGCCAAGCGCAGGGTGCCATCCTTGAACAAGTCCCGTGGCGCGCGCGCCACGCCCACCTCGTAGCGGCATTCCTCGCAGGTGTAGGTCTTGCGCTCGTGCTCGCAGGAGGCCTCCAGCAGCTCCTGCACGGACAGATCCAGATCCGAGGCCTCGGCCCCGTGCTCCACATCGCCGTGTCCCTCGTGCTCACCAGGCCCATCCACAGCCACGGCGCTGCTGTCCGCTTTCACCTCCGACGTGGCACGATCATCTCCGCAAGACAGCCACAACACACTGTTCAGGGCCAATAGCAGCAGGCCCGTTATGCTCAGGACTTTCATTTCCACTCCCTTTCATCCAGCAGATCCAGCCGCAGGCCTTCCACATGGGCCTTGGTCAGCAGCCCGGCCGCCTTGCGTTGGCATTCCCCCAGTTGACGCCGGGCTTCCAGAGTCTCGAAGAGGCTGGCCTCGCCCAGACTCCAGGCTTTCTGCAACGCCTCGGCGGCCTGCTCGGCATGGGGAAGCATGTCCTCCACCACCAGACGCGCAGCTTGCAGCGTGGCGTCCAGTTCCAGGGCAAGGGCCTTGCGTTCGGCCAGCAAGTCCCGTCGTTCCAGGTCCAGTCCAGCCTGGGAAGCCGTCTCCACGGCGCGGGCGGCCCGGCGCTCTCCCGTCTTCAAATTGAGCACGGGGAGAGTCCAGCCCAGCCCCAGGCTGCGCTGGGTGCGTCCCAAACTGGACTCCGCCACCGCCACCAGGGCAAGGCCTTCGCTCCACCCGCCTTGCAGTTGGGCCCGGCTGGCTGCCGCATCATCCACGCGGCACTTGGCCGCCACCAGACGGGGATGTCCACCGGGAAAGGCATCATTGGCCGTGGAAGGAATTGGCAAGGGGAGCCGCCGCAAATCCTCCCAGGTTTGGCTGGGAAGGTCGGTCCACTTCCATGCCTGAGCACGGACGCTCCAGCTTTCCCACTCCGCCGCGCTTTGGATGGAGTCCACGCGCGCCACTTGACAGGCCAGCCAGGCGCGATGGGCCTCCAACGGCCGCAATTCACCCACCTGCACCCGGGCTTCCACTGCGCGTGCCAAGGCCTCTTCACGCTTCAGGAGCCCGCTGGTGATCTCCATTTCCGCCTGCAGACGCAGACCCTCCCACCACAGGGCGCCGGCTTCCTCCATCAGCTCCCGGCGCAGGATTTCACGCTCGGCTTCCGCCAGGCGCAGGGCCGCCTGGCCTCCCCGTTGCGCCGCGAACCGTGTAACCAGGTTCTCCAGGGGAAGACGCAGTTCCACTTCGCGTGTGGAGGCGGTGGGCTCGCCAGGGGCGGCTTGGGGGCGGGTGTGGAGCCACTGGATCTCTGGATTGGCCAGAGCCCGGGCCTGGCGCAAGCGGCCCCGCGCCTCCGCCACGGCGGCATCGGCCTGCAACCAGCGTGGATGCCGACGCGCCGCAGCATCCAGATCCGGGAAATCGTTCCCCAGAGCAGGCGGACAGAGGCAAAAACCAAGGGCCAGCACGAGAGTGCGGGCCGAAAAGGGGAACAGGGAGGACGGCGCCTTAGGCGTTGCGCGCCTTCCCCCCACAGAAACAGCATGCATGGACAGCTCCTTGCAAGGCAAGTGGCGGAATCCGCCGAGACAATGGAAAGGGTCAGGTGGGGGTGGGAATCAGGCGCTGGGTGGACGGAATGGCGGGCGCGTGGCGCCGGGAACATGACAATTGGCGGGCTCGGCCCAGTTCATCCTTACGGACAAGGGATGGGTCAGGCTGTGGCCGGGGACCAGGGGCAAGCCCAGCCAGGAGTGGGAGGGACATCCTTCGCAGTTGCAGGAGGAGTCACACTCCCCCGGATGCCTGTCGCCCTCCGGGTGGCAATCCTCCCCCGCCGCGCAGCTCTGCCCGTGCAGCCACTGATCCACGGTGGCCGCCACCGAGCTGCCTTGCTGGATCAGCAGCACCAGCAGCAGGAGGACGCTGGCAAGGCGTCCCCAGGCGCGGGCTGTGTGGCTTGGGCGAGTCATGGCTTCCCTGGATTGCATGCGTGTAGGGTAACACTCGCAAGGCCGGTGCGCAAAGGCCGCCCCGGAAACAGCCATCAGCCAAGGGCAGGGAGTATTGTACCCCGTGCCTCGCCGAAGCCGATGCGCCAGCCATCCCCACGGGCCTGGCCCCGGATGATCACCGTGTCGCCGTCCTCCAGGAAGCGTCGCGTTTCCCCATTGGGCAGTTGAAGGGGCTCCGTACCGCGCCAGGTCAGCTCCAGCAGACTGCCGAAGGAACTCTTCTCCGGCCCGGAGATGGTGCCGGTGGCGATAAGGTCTCCCGGCCGCAGATTGCACCCGGTGACGGTGTGGTGGGCCACCATCTGCTCCGGCCCCCAGTAGAGGTGGCGCAGATTGCTGCCAACAATGCGCACGGGTTCCGGCATGCGGGCGGTGGCCAGCAGCACATACAGCTCCACATCCCACAGGCGCGGATTCTCCTGGCGCAGATAGGGCAAAGGCTGTGGATCCTCCTGCTCAGGGCCAGCGCAGCGGAAGGGCTCCAGCGCCTCCATGGGCACCACCCAGGGGCTGATGGTGGTGGCGAAGTTCTTCGCCAGGAAGGGGCCAAGGGGCTGGTACTCCCACTTCTGCACATCCCGGGCACTCCAGTCGTTCACCAGCACCATGCCGAAGAGCTGGCCGCCGGCCTCCCGCACAGGAATGGGCTGGCCCAGTGCGTTCCCGGGCCCCAGCAGGAAGCCCGCCTCAAGTTCGATGTCCAGCAGGCGACTGGGTCCGAAGAGGGGAAAGCCGCCCTCCGGTGCCTCCGTTTGTCCCATGGGACGCCGCACCGAAGTGCCTGAAAGCACCACGCTGCTGGCCCGGCCATGGTAGCCCACGGGCAGGTGCAGCCAATTGGGCATCAGCGCGTTATCCCTGCCCCGGAACATGATGCCCACATTGGTGGCGTGATGGCGGCTGGCGTAGAAGTCCGTGTAATCGCCAATGGCGGCGGGCATCAACAAAGCCACCTGGGACTGGGGGAGCAGCACGGCCTGACGCCACGCGCTGTTGTCGCGCAACTCGGGATTCTCCGCGTCCAGCAATGCGGCCAGACGGGCGCGCAGGGCGGACCACAGAGCCGGGCCCTGGGCCAGCAGGGCGTTCAGGCTTCCTTCGCGCCAGGGGCGATCACCGCAAGGCAGGTCCTTCAACAGACCCAGCTCGTCCAGGGCAAAAAGGTCCAGCACCTGGTCGCCAATGGCCACGCCCAGGCGCGCCGGGCGGCCCGGTGCGTGGAAAACGCCATAGGGCAGGTTTTGGATGGGAAAATCCGTGTCCCGGGCGCCGGGCACGAAAGTGTCACGGGTGGATTGACGGCTCATGCCTTCTCCTTAGCTGGCTGTGGACGCGGGCCACCAGCCCAGCGCCTTCAAATCCTCCACGGGTTCGTCCACGCTGCAGCTGCCATGGCCGGTCACCCAGGCACTTGCACCGCCCAGGACGGCAGCGTCCCATACCAGATCCCTCCAGCGCACGCGCTGGCCCTCCACGGCAAAGGCGGAGGCTTTTTCCTCCTCCAGCAGCGCCTTCAGCTGTGCCTCATCCACATGGGGAAGTCGGGCAGCCAAGGCGGCCAGGTAGAGGTTGAGGAAGCCATGCATGGGTCTGCCATCCCGCTGGTGGCGCAAGGGATGGTGCAGGCCCGCTGTCAACTTCAATGGCAAAGCATGGCGCGCCGCCAGGAAAAGGTCCTGGCACAGGCGCTCCACAGAGGGCAGTTCCTCCGCGCTGACGCCGCCGCAGCGCAACTTCAATCCCATGGCCGCCGGACCTGGATGATGGGCAAGGGCGAATGCCAGGTTGTCCCGCTCCGCCAGAGTCCAATCCGCCCCCGCCTCCCAGAATCGCGGAGCCAAACCGGGCAACAGGCACTGCCCATCCAGCCAGGGGGAAGGATCCGCCGCGGACTCTCTGGGCAACCGCAGCTCCCAGGCGCGGATCTCCACCGTGGTGGCCACGCCTTGGCGAAAGCTCTCCCAGGCGGCTTCGGCTTCCTCCATCTCCCTGGCCGTGCCTCCCACCAATAGGCTTAGGGCGAAATGGGCCGCGTGGGTGGTGGGAAGAAGCGCCAGCTCGTGCAGACGGCCAACAGGGCAAACGAAGGATCCTGTCAGCCAGGATTCCTCACTGCCCCGATGGCGCTCAAAGGTCCGCCAGGCTTCCGCCATTCCCAGAGCCGCCGGGGGAAAAAGGCCGGCGTAGTCCAGCCGGCCTTCCAGCAAGCTGCGCAGAGCCATCAATCCGTGGCCTGCAGGCCGAAGGGGAAAATGCGCTCCAGCTCCTGGCGCAGTTCGCCGTCCACATTCAAGTCCAGCGCCGCCAGATTCTGGCGCAACTGCTCCGTCGTGGTGGCTCCCAGGATGACGCTGGACACGCCCCAATGGTCCGCCGCCCAGGACAGGGCCACCGTGGCGGGATTCAGGTCGTGGGCGGCGCAAAGCCCGGAAAAGGCGGCCACGCGCTCCAGATTCTCTTCCTTCAACAGGGCGCGATGCAGCCAGGTGTGCTTCTCCAGACGGCTGCCCCGGGGAATGCCCTGGGCGTATTTTCCGCTCAACAGGCCGCTGGCCAATGAACTCCACACCACCGTTCCCATGCCCAGATCCTCGCAGGCGGGCTGCACATCCATCTCGAAGCGGCCACGCGCCATGAGCGAGAACTGGGGCTGCTCCACCTGGGGAGCGTGGGCCCGCCATTCCTGGGCCAGGGCGTGGACTTCGCGCAGCTGCTGGCCTTTCCACTCACTGGTTCCCCAATAGAGCACCTTGCCCTGGCGCACCAGGTCGTCCATGGCGCGCAGGGTCTCCAGCATGGGCGTCTCGCTGTCGAAGCGATGGCAGAAGTAAATGTCCAGGTAATCCGTGCCCAGGCGCTTCAGGCTCTTCTCCACGGATTCCATGATGTGCTTGCGCGAGAGGCCGCGGTCGTTCACATCATCGCTCATGGGCCAGAAGACCTTGGAGGCCAGCACCAGGCGGTGCCGGGGCAGGGCCTTCAGGGCAAGCCCCATGGCGCTCTCGCAGGCACCCTTGTCGTAGATGTCCGCCGTGTCGAAGAAATTCACGCCACGCTCGAAGGCCTCGTGCAGGATGCGCTCCACCACGGGCTGCTCCACGGAACCGCCATAGGTGGTCCATCCTCCCAAACCCAGCGTGCTCACCTTGGTGCCGCAACGGCCCAGGGGCCGATAACTCATCTCCATGATCCCCTCCCAATGCTTGTGTGTAGAAGTTTGGCAAAACGGAGCGCAGGCTTAGCGCACCACCTTCACTTCCGCCTTCACCCGCTTTCGCACATGGGCGGCAGTCTTGCCATGGGCCAGGAAACCCGCCAGACCGTGGCCATGGCTGCCCATGATCAGCAGCTCCAGCGGGTGGCTCCGCGCAAAGGCCACCAGCTGATCCGCCGGCCGGCCGTGCAAAATGCGCCACTCCACCCTGGCTCCGGCCAAAGTCAGCTGGGCGCAGGTCTCCTCCAGATAGGCCACATCGTCCATGGCGTGGCCGTCCCAACTCTCGCCACCGTAGACCTGGGCCTGGGCCGTGTCCGTCACATGCAGGAGCAGCAGGCGCTTTCCTTGAGTCGCCAAATCCCGGCAATGGGCCACCACCGCGGCATCGGCGCCGCTGCGATCCAGGGCCGCCGCAACCCAGGGCAGACCATCGTCTCCTCCAGACGGGACAAAGGTCTCCGGCGGCGCTGTCGCAAAGGACATGGGCACGCGCCAGGCGACATCCTTCCCGCGCAAGGGCCACAAGGCCACCACCACCAGAAGCCCGGCCACCGCCGCCGCCGCCAGGGCCGCGCCCCAAGCCAGAGCGGGGTGGACATTCCCCAGCAGCCAAGCGGTGGTGACATCCCAAACCAGACGCGCGTTCAAGCCAACCACCACTGCGGCCGTGACCCAGGCCAGCGCTTTCACCCAGGCTGCGTTCACAAAAGCGCCCATTTTGGCGCGGCTGCCGGTGAAGTGCACCAGGGGCAGGATGGCGAAAGGCAGTTGCAAACTGAGCACCACCTGGCTGGCGATCATCAACTGATAAGTGCCGGCTTCGCCCGTAAGACCAATCACCAGCACGGCGGGCACCAGGGCGGCGCTGCGCGTCACCAATCGGCGCAACCATGGCTGCAGGCGCAGGCTGACAAAGCCCTCCATCACAATCTGGCCGGCCAGGGTGCCGGTCAAGGTGGAGCTTTGTCCAGCGGCCAAAAGCGCCAGGGCGAACAGCACCTGTGCGGAGCGGCTGCCCACCAACTCGGCCAGCAAATGGTGGGCCTGCTGGATCTCCGTCACCACCACGCCATGGCGGAAAAAGACGGTGGCGGCCAGCACCAGGATGGCGGCATTGATGAGGAAAGCGGCGTTGAGCGCCACCACCGTGTCCACCAGGTTGTGCCGGCAGGCGGCGGCCTTGCCCGCGTCCCCGGGAGCCACGCGGCGGGTTTGCACCAGGGCGCTGTGCAGGTAGAGGTTGTGAGGCATCACCGTGGCGCCAATCAGGCCCAGGATGATGAGCAGGGAGCCTTCCGGCACCTGTGGCAGGAAGCCCGCGACGAAGTCGGGGAAGGAGGGCTTCACAATGAATGTCTGTGCCAGGAAGGCCATGCCGATGGTGGCCACCATCACCAGAATGAAGGCCTCCATGCGGCGGATGCCAAGGCGCTGGATGGCAAGCAGGAGGAAGGTGTCCAACAGGGTGATGACGCAGCCCCACAGCAGGGGCAGGCCGAAGAGCAGCTGCAGGCCGATGATGGTGCCCAGCACCTCCGCCAGATCGCAGGCGATAATGGCGGCCTCGCAAAGGATCCACAAAGGAATGGCAACGGCGCGGGGATATTCACTGCGACAGGCCTGGGCCAGATCCCGCCCCGCCACAATGCCCAACCTGGCGCTAAGGGTTTGCAGCAGCACGGCCATGGCATTGGACATGAGCAGCACCCACACCAGGGCGGTTCCGAAGCGCGAGCCCGCCTCCAGATCCGTGGCCCAGTTGCCGGGATCCATGTAACCCACGCTGATCAGGAAAGCGGGGCCGAAGAAGGCCAGATGGCGTCGCCAGCCACCCGCGCGGGCGGGATCCACGGATGCGTGAAGCTCGGGCAGTGAGCGCGGGCTTTGGGCGGAGGACGATGCCATCATGCCTCGCCCATGTGTACGAAGACCGCCGCCGCCGCCGCCGGGCCCACATCCACGGCGCGGCCTTCCACCAGCAATTGCAGCGAGCCGCCATAGGGCTCGCGCAGCAGCAATTGAAGCCGGGCGCCGGGCACCAGGCCCCTGTCCTCCAGATAGCGCAGCAGGGCGGCGTCGCGGGTGGTGACCCGGCGAATGCGGGCCTTGCCACCCATTGGCAGTTCCGCCAGCGCATGCTCAGCCACCTTGCCCAGGGAACCGTCGGCGGCGGGAATGGGCTCCCCGTGCGGATCCTCCGCCGGATGGCCCAGGAACTGCGCCAGCGCCTCGCAGAATCGCTCACTGACGGCATGTTCAAGGCGGTCGGCCTCGGCATGCACATCGTCCCAGCCATAGCCCAAATGTCTGTGAAGGAAGCTCTCCAGCAAACGGTGGCGACGCAACACGCGCAAGGCGTGCTGGCGTCCGGCCTCCGACAGGCGGGCTCCGCTGTGGGAGGCGTGCAGCACCAATGCCGGCGTGGCGGCGGCCAGGCGTTTCATCATGGCGGAGGCGGAGGCGGGGCTTACCCCAAGGGCAAGCGCCAACTCTCCCGTGCCCACTGGGCGGGGGCGGGTAGGCGTGGGTTCCTCACCCAACTGGTAGAGGGCTTTCAGATAATCATCAACGGATTCAGACATGGCCGAAACTAATTTTAGCCATGTCTAATTCCTACTCGACCCAGCAAGACCAATCCCCACACAAATGCCGCCAAGGCAATTGCCCTTCAGCAACTGGGCCTGGGCTGGGCGCGCCGCACCCTGGACTCCGCCATCATAGTCCGCTGGAGGGAGAGTGCGCCGCCCACTCCCCGGCGCTGGCCGCCCGTGGCCCAACGAGTGACCAACTGGATCTCAAATGGCGACTGGAGGGCTGTGGACTCCCTGGTATCCGCCTGCTGGAAGGCATAACGCGCACGAGTCCACCCGCTCCACTATCCGTTGCCACTCACGGATTCATCGCATTCCCACCATGCCCCGCCCAGCCAATTCCCTGCCCACATGCGCCATATTCCCGCCCCAAAGGAGAGCGCCATGATCCATGTGCAGGGTTTGAGCAAGGAGTTCCGCGTCCACAAGAAGCAGGAAGGTCTGTTGGGCAGCCTTCGCAGTCTGGTGCGGCGCCAAAGCGTGGTGAAGCAGGCGGTGAAGGCCGCCACCTTCCATGTGGGTGAAGGCGAGATCGTGGGTCTGGTGGGGGCCAACGGCGCGGGCAAGACCACCCTGGTGAAGATGCTGGCGGGGATCATCCATCCCAGCGGCGGAGATGCGCGGGTGTTGGGACACCGGCCCTGGGAGCGGGCCCGGGACTTCCAGCGCGGCATCGCCCTCATCATGGGACAGAAGGCCCAACTGTGGTGGGATCTGCCCGCCGCCGACTGCTTTCTGCTGCTGAAAGAGATCTACCAGATCCCCGAGGAGCGATACCGCCAGACCCTGGCATTCCTCACGGAGACCCTGCAAGTGAAGGGCGAGCTGAACATCCAGATCCGCCGCCTGAGTCTGGGTGAGCGCATGAAGATGGAACTCATCGCCGCGCTGCTGCACCAGCCCCGCGTGGTCTTCCTGGACGAGCCCACCATTGGCCTGGACCTGAGCGCACAGCGTTCCATCCGTGAATTCCTGCTGGGATACCGTGAGGAGCACCGCCCGGCCATGATCCTTACAAGCCATTACATGGAGGACATTGAGCGTCTCTGCGAGCGCATCCTCATCATCCGCGAGGGCGAGCTGGTTTTCGACGGCCCGCTGGCGGAAGTGATGCGCACCCACGCCCGCCACAAGGTGATTTCCCTGCAGCTGAAGCCTGGCGCCTCGCCGGTTTCGCTCAAGCGCCTGCTGGGCGTGGGGCTGGATGTGGAGCTGCTGGAGGAAGGTCCGGAGCGCATCCGCATCCAGGCTCCCCGGGACGAGGTGCCCAACCTGGCCGGACGCCTGGTCTCCGAGCTGCAGGTGCACGATCTGGCGGTGGAGGAAATGGACATCGGCACAGTCATCGAGGGTCTGCTCCATGCCCGGGGCGCCAGCGCTGCGCCGTCGGCGGAAGCCGGGCAGGGGGCCGCGTGAGACGCGCCTTCAGCCTGTACGGGCATGCCGCCAGCGTGGAGGCGCGCAAGGCCATGAGCTATCGCGCCGACTTCTGGATCAATGTGGTGCTCACCTTTTTCGCCCAACTGGGTGTGATGTGGTTCCTCTGGAAGGCCATCTTCGCCGCCTCCGGCCAGATCACCCTGGGTGGATGGGATCTGCCGGGCATTCTGCGCTACACCATCCTGGTGATCCTGGCAGGCAAACTGGTGCGTGGACCGGAGATGGCCAGCGGCCTGTCCCAGGACATCTACGACGGCGGGCTGAGCCGCTATCTGCTCTATCCCGTCTCCTATTGGGCCTTCAAGTATGCCCAGCATGTGGGATCGCTGGTGCCCAGCGCGGCGCAGTTCCTGCTCTTCTTCCTGCTGGCGCCGCTCTTGCCGGGCAGCGTGGGTGCCTTCCACCTGCAGCTTCCCCATCTGCTCATGGGCGTGCTGGCGCTGGTGCTGGCCAATCTGCTCTACTGGTTGCTGCAGCTTCCCCTGCAGGCCGTGGCTTTCTGGGCGGACAATGTGTGGAGCCTGAGCGTGCTCCTGCGCTTCATCAGCGGCTTGTTGGGCGGCGCCATGCTGCCCCTGGATCTCTTTCCGGAAAAAGCCCGCGCCGTGCTGGAGCTCCTGCCCTTCGCCACCCTGTTCGATCTGCCGGTGAATGCGCTGCTGGGGCGCATGGAAGCGGGTCAGTGGGCCAGGGGCATGGCGCTGGGCATGGGCTGGTGTCTTCTGCTCTTCCTGGCATCCAGGCGCTTGTGGCGCGCGGGAGAGCGTGGCTACACAGGAGTGGGGATCTGATGCTGCGCCACCTTCGCCTTTATCTGCACTTCCTGCGCTTCTCCTTCAGCCGGGCCATGGAATTCCGCCTGGACTTCTTCTTCCGTGTGGTGATGGACGCCGCTTTCTACGCCGTGCAGATCGCCTTCTTCGGCGTCATCTACCGGCACACTGTCCTGCTGGGTGGCTGGAATCACGATCAGGCCCTGGTCTTCGTGTGCGGCTTCTTCCTCATCGACGCCCTGCATATGACGGTCTTCGCCAACAACCTGTGGTGGCTGCCCATCTTCGTCAACAAAGGGGATCTGGACTACTACCTGGTGCGACCGGTAAGTCCGCTCTTCTTCCTGAGCCTGCGGGATTTCGCCGCCAACTCCTTCCTGAACCTCCTGCTGGCGGGCGCCCTGCTGGCCTGGTCCCTGCTGCGTCTTCCCCAACACCTGGAGCCGGGAGCCATTCTGCTCTACCTGGCCCTGCTGGTGAACGGTGCTTTCCTCTACTACCTGGTGCACCTGGCCTTCCTCATTCCCGTGTTCTGGCTGCACAGCGCGCGCGGCCTGGGGGACGCCTTTTACACGCTGGAGAAATACGCGGAAAAGCCAGATCGCATCTACAGCGGCTGGTTGCGCCGCCTGCTGGTAAGCGTGATGCCCTTCAGCCTGATCGCCAGCTTCCCGGCGGGGCTTCTGCTGGAAGGCCTTCAGGTGAAGGTGCTGCTGCATGTGTTGGGCGTTACGGCCCTGGCCTTCCTGGTGGTAAGGGCCTTCTTCCGCCTGGCTCTGCGCACCTATTCCTCGGCCTCCTCCTGATTTCATGCCAATGCCGCCCACTTTCCAGTGTGAGCAGGCCAGGGTGATTTCTATTTTCCGCCCAGGCCGCCATGCCACGACGGCGGCCCCCCATCCACTGGGTTCAGCACAAGGAGCCACCATGCAGCATCCGCCACGCACGGGAGAGATTGTGCCGGCCGTCGCGCCGACGGGCCGCCGCTCCCACCTCATCGACTTCGAGCACTACCGCGAACTCTATGCCCGCAGCATCCGCGACCCGGAAGGGTTCTGGGCGGAACAGGCCGAGAGCCTCAGCTGGTTCTTCAAGTGGGTGAATGTGCTGGACAGCTCCTTCCCTGAAGGCGATGTGGGTTGGTTCTCCGGTGGCCGCCTGAATGTGAGCTTCAATTGCGTGGACCGTCATCTGGCCACGCGCAGCGAGCAGGCCGCCATCATCTGGGAGGCCGACGAACCCGGCCAGCACCGGGTCATCACCTACCGCGAGCTGAAACACGAAGTGTGCCGCATAGCCAACACGCTGAAGAGCGCGGGGGTGATGAAGGGCGACCGCGTGGTGCTCTACATGCCCATGATCCCCGAAGTGGCCTACACCATGCTGGCCTGCGCGCGCATTGGAGCCGTGCACAGCGTGGTTTTCGCCGGCTTCTCCGCGGAAAGCCTGCGCGACCGCATCGTGGACTGCGGCGCCAAGGTGCTGGTCACCGCCAACGAGGGCTTGCGCGGTGGCCGCCCCATTCCGCTGAAGGCCATCGCCGACAAGGCCATCCAGGGCCTGCACCAGGTTCACACGGTGTTTGTGGCCAAGCGCACGGAGGCGGATGTGCCCATGGTCAGCGGCCGCGACCAGTGGCTGCATGAGGCCATGGAGCGCGAGCGCCGCGTCTGCCCCACGGAGTGGATGGCGGCGGAGGATCCCCTCTTCATCCTCTACACTTCAGGCTCCACGGGCAAGCCCAAAGGACTGATGCACACCCAGGCGGGCTACCTGCTGCACGCCAGTTTGACGCACAAGTACATTTTCGACTACCAGCCCGGCGAGATCTATGCCTGTGTGGCGGATGTGGGGTGGATCACCGGCCACAGCTACATCGTCTACGGCCCCCTGTGCAATGGCGCCACCACGGTGATGTTTGAATCCACGCCCCTCTATCCGGATCCGGGACGCTACTGGGAAGTGGTGGAGCGGCTGAAGATCAATGTGTTTTACACCGCTCCCACGGCCATTCGCGCCATTGCGCGGGAGGGCGATGAGTGGGTGAAGAAGTATGACCGCAGCAGCCTGCGCGTGCTGGGCACCGTGGGCGAGCCCATCAATCCCGAGTCGTGGAAGTGGTACCACGGCGTGGTGGGCGAGGGCCGCTGTCCCGTGGTGGACACCTGGTGGCAGACGGAAACGGGCGGCATCATGATCAGCCCCCTGGCACACATCACCGACATGAAACCCGGCAGCGCCACCCTGCCCTTCTTCGGCGTGGATCCCGTGGTGGTGGACGAGCAGGGCGTGGTGCAGAAGGGCAACGGCGTCAGTGGACGCCTCTGCCTGCGTCAGCCCTGGCCGGGCATGGCCCGCACGGTGTTCAGCGACCATCGCCGCTACCAGGACACCTACTACACCACCTACGCCGGCTACTACTTCACCGGCGATGGCTGCCGGAGGGACGAGGACGGTTACTACTGGATCACCGGCCGCGTGGACGATGTGATCAATGTGAGCGGCCACCGCATTGGCACCGCAGAGGTGGAGAGCGCCCTGGTGGCCAACCCGCTGGTGGCGGAAAGCGCCGTGGTGGGCGTTCCCCACGAGATCAAGGGCACGGGCATCTTCGCCTTCGTGGTGCTGAACCGCGAAGCTGAGGGCATGCGGCCACAAGAGCTGGAGGGCGTGCTGAAAGAGGAAGTGCGCAAGGACATTGGTCCCTTCGCCGCGCCGGACTGGTTCCTCTTCGTGGAAGGTCTGCCCAAGACGCGCTCGGGAAAGATCATGCGGCGCATCCTGCGCAAAATTGGCGAGCACGAGTACCAGGAGCTGGGCAACCTTACCACTCTGGCCGATCCCGGCGTGGTGGACAAGATCATCGAGGCCCACAAGGACCTGGTGGCGCGCAACTAGAGCATGTGATTCCACTCGCTATCGGGATTGAAATCCAAGCACCACAGATAAGGGCCGAGGGAGAGGATCTCCTTCGGCCCTTGTTTCGCATGCTCGACCGTGCGCCCAGCCTTTCTACTCGTCTCGTTCTCGGATCACCTTCACGATCCCGATGGCGAAGGCTATCTGGGATCAGACATCGTAATAGAGCTCCATCTCGTAGGGATGGGGCCGACGCCGCAGGGCCGCCGCTTCCTCGCGCTTGCGGGAAATCCAGGTCTCCAACAGATCCTGGGTGAAGACGCCGCCCGCCAGCAAAAAGTCCTGATCCTGCTCCAGGGCGCTCAGCGCCTCCTCCAGACTGGTGGGCAGGCTGGCAATTTTGTCCCGCTCCGCCGGCGGCAGATTGAAGACATTCACATCGAAGGGTCCGAAGCCCATTTCCCGCGGATCCAGGCGCCGCTGGATGCCGTCGATGCCCGCCATGAGCTGGGCGGCCATGGCCAGGTAGATGTTGCAGGTGGCGTCGGGCGGACGGAACTCAATGCGCTTCTCGTGGGGCTCGGTGGCGTACTTGAGGATGCGGATGGCCGCGCTGCGATTGCCCAGGCTGAAGAAGGACTTGATGGGCGCTTCGAATCCCGGCACCAGGCGCTTGTAGCTGTTGGTGCTGGGGTTGGTCAGGGCCAGCAGGGCTGGGCCGTGGGCCAGCAGTCCTCCGATGTAGTGCAGGGCCGTGTCCGACAAGTCGGCATAGCCGCCCTTGTGGTAGAAAAGCGGCTCCTCGCCACGGAACAAATGCTGGTGGAAGTGCATGCCGGAGCCCGCCACATTGTAAAGCGGCTTGGGCATGAAAGTGGCCGTCTTGCCATGGTTGCGCGCCACCATGCGGATGACATACTTCGTCCACATGGCCTTGTCCGCCGCCCGGCGCAGGCTGTCCAACAGGATCTCGATCTCGTTCTGGCCCGGGCCGCCCACCTCGTGGTGGTGGTAGTTCACGGGAATGTCCGCCGCCTCCAGCAGCCGCACCATTTCGCTGCGCAGGTTGTAGCTGCGGTCCATGGGCGGCGCCGCGTGGTAGCCGGCGTGGGCACCCATGCGATGGCCCTGGTTGCGCCCTGGGAGCATGCTGTTCCAGCCCGCCTCCTCGCTGTCAATGCTGTAGGCGGATTCGTTCTCCGTGTTGCGGTAATTGATGGAGTCGAAGATGTAGAACTCGAACTCCGGCCCCCACTTGCTGTGGGTGGCAATGCCGCAATCCGCCAGGTAGCGCTCGGCCCGGGCGGCAATGCTGCGTGGATCCCGGCTGAACGGCGCCCGCGTGTCCGCTTCGGCAATGCTGCAGAACATGGACAGGGTGGGCACATCCCAGAAGGGATCGTGGTAGGCCGTGCGCGGATCCGGCAGAAGCACCATGTCGCCGGCTTCAGTGGTCTTGAATCCCGGCGTGGAGCTGCCATCGAATGCGATGCCGCGGTCAAAGGTCTCGTGGAGAACATGGCTGGCGGGCAGGGTGATGTGGTGCCACCCGCCGAAGAGATTGACGAACTTGAGGTCCACCATCTGGATCTGGTGGTCGTGCAGGTAATCCAGCACTTCCTCGCGCGTGATGAACATGCCGCCTCCAATGTTGGGATGAGCCGGCTTCGGCTCATCGGGGTGGTCAAGGAAGCAAAGCACGGCGGATATGTGAACTGTTTGACAGGCCCCCGCAGGCCCTTGAAAGGACGAGACATGGCCCGTTACACACACTTGGATTCCCCCATGCAACTGGGTGAACTGCAGCTGCGCAATGGCATGGTGATGGCGCCCTGCACGCGCTGCTTCTGTCCTGGCTTCCTGCCCACCCGGGACATGGCCGCCTATTACGCCCGCCGCGCCGCCAGTGGCGTGGGGCTAATCATCAGCGAGGGCACGGTGGTCTGCCAGCGTGGCAGTGGATATCCGGATGTGCCGGGCATTTGGTCGGACGGGCAAGTGCGGGCCTGGCGCCCCGTCACCCAGGCGGTGCACGAGGCGGGCGGTCGCATGGCCTGCCAGCTGTGGCATGTGGGGGCGGTGGCCCATCCCGTCACCACCGGCGGGCCCTTGCCCGAATCCCCCAGCGGCCTTTCGCCGGAGGGTCCCGTGCGCAGATTGCGCGGCGCCCATGGGGAGGCGCTTCACTACGGAGCCTCGGAAGCCATGAGCGCGACACGCATCAAGGAAGTGGTGGAGATTTTCGCGGCGGCTGCCGGGCGGGCCCTGGAGGCGGGCTTCGACGCCGTGGAGATCCACGGCGCCCACGGCTACCTCATCGATCAGTTCATCAACCTAAGCTGGAACATGCGGGAGGATGAGTGGGGAGGCCAGGGGCGCTGCCGCTTGGCGGAGGACATCACCCGCGCTGTGGTGGCGGAAGCCGGGCCTGGGCGCGTCATCTTTCGCTTCTCCCCCGCCACGGGAGCCTCGGGCAAGGTGTGGAAGCGTCCGACGGAGACCCTGCCCCTGCTGTTGGACACCCTGTGGGGAGCCGGGCTGCGCATCCTACATGCCAGCCACGGCAACTTCGATGCCCCCTGTGTGCCGGCGGAGCTGGCTCCCCTGGCGCAGGCTTCGCCAGATGGGATGGTGCCCCTCCACGCCGCCACCCGGGCCCACTGGCAAGGACAGATCATTGGAGTGGGTTCCTTAAGCCCAGGACGGGCGGATGAGGCGCTGGCCGCCGGAGAAGTGGATGCCTGCGCCTTCGGACGGCTGCTCATCGCCAACCCCGATTTGCCCAGCCGCATGCGCATGGATCTGGATCCGCGCCCTTACGATCCTGCCATGTTGGAGACTCTGTTCTAATGGTCTGTGGGACTTTGGCCTTCAATGGAATTCGTGCCCGTGATGCATGCCGACCCTGGGGCGTTTCGCGTGGACATCACAAGGGGGCCTTGGTTCAGCGCCAATGAAGAAGCTTCATGTGGAAACAGGTCCACCTGATGGCTAAAGGTGCTGCACGCTTTCAGGAAGTGGCCTGCTTGCCGGAGAGGGCATCGCGCACGGCGCGCAGCAGGGTGGCCTGATCGAAGGGTTTCTGCACCACGGGAATGCCCATGTCGCGGATGCCTTGCCGCGCCAGGGAATCCTCCGTGTAGCCGGTCATGTAGATCAAAGGTGGCGGCAAAGGCCGCTGGGCCAAGCGCTCGGCCAGTTCGCGGCCGCCCATGCGCGGCATCACCAGATCGCTAAGCACCAGATCCACGCGCCGCAATCCTTGATCCACCTGGCGCAGGGCCTCCACACCATCGCAGGCCATCAACACCTTGTAGCCCTGGGCGGCCAGCAGATGCTGGGCCAGCTCCCGCACCAGCACCTCATCCTCCACCACCAGAATGGTCTCGCCGCCGCCCACGCCATCCATGGTGGCCACTGCGGCGCCTTCCACCACCACAGCGGCGCGCAAGGGTGGCAGGAAAATGCTGAAGGTTGTTCCCTGACCGGGCGTGCTGTCCACCCAGACATAACCGCCCGTCTGCTTCACAATGCCGTAGACCGTGGCCAGACCCAGCCCGGTGCCCCGCCCTTCCTCCTTTGTGGTGAAGAAAGGCTCAAAGATGCGGCCCACCACATCGGAGCTCATGCCGGTGCCTGTGTCACACACCTGCAGGCGGCACCAGGTGCCCGGATGCATGGGCGGATGGCTCTTGCAGAAGGCCTCGTCCACCTCCACATGGGAAGTGCGGATGATGAGCGTGCCGCCCTCGGGCATGGCGTCCCGGGCGTTCACCGCCAGGTTCACCACCACCTGCTCCAGCTGGCCATAATCGGCCATGACCTGCTGCAGCTCCGGCTCCAGTTCCGTCACCAGCTGCACATCCTCGCCAATAAGGCGCTGGAGCATGCGCTGCATGTCCGTCACCACGGAGTTCAGCGCCACCGCCTCCAGCTGCAGCACCTGGCGGCGGCTGAATGCCAGGAGCTGTCGTGTAAGCCGCGCCGCCCGCTCGCCGGCCTGGCTGATCTGGGAGAGCAGATCCCGTGAGGTGTCGCCCTCCGCGCTCTGGGCCAGTAGCAAGTCGGAGTAGCCGTTGATCACCGTCAGCAGGTTGTTGAAATCATGGGCCACGCCGCCGGCCAGGCGTCCGATGCTCTCCATCTTTTGCGCCTGGTTCAATTGCTGCTGAAGGAGTTTGTACTTGGTGATGTCGAAGAGATAGCCCTGCATGCGCTCCATGCGGCCCTGCTCGTCCACCAGACCCAGCACATTCATGATCACATGCAGGGGCTTGCCCTCCAGGTCCCGCAGCTCGGTCTCCATGTACTCCACCTTGCGGTCCGTCAGCAGGCGCTCCAGCATGGCCTGGCGATGCTCCGTGTCCGGGTAGAGGGTTTGGACCGGCGTCTGCAAAGCCTCCTGCCGGCTCTTGAATCCGAACAAACGCAGGAAGGCCGGGTTGCAGTCCAGCAATCGGCCGTCGGATGTGGAGATGTAATCCGCCGTGAGATCGTGTTCGAAGAACTGTCGGTAGTGGGCTTCGCTGGAACGCAGCGCCTCCTCCGCCTGTCGCCGATCCGAAATGTCCTGGATGATGCCATAGGTGCGCGTGGTGCGACCGTCGGCGCCTTTGCTCAGGAAGGTGCGCACGCTTATCCAGCCCTCGCCCCCATCGGCGAAGCGCACCTTTTGCTCGATCTGGTGAGTGTAGTCAGGGCTGCTGGCCTCCTGGGCCATGCGATCCTCTTCCACCACCGTGTGCCGCTCGTCCGGGTGCAGGAAGCGGCGCTGGTAGTCGCGCAGGCTCATGGTATAGCCGCCCGCTTCCCGGGCCGATGTGCGCAGCACCTGGTAGAACTGGTCGTTGAATGTGAACAGGTCGGCGACGGGATCGTATTCCCAATGCCCAAGTCGGGCCATCTCCACCGCGTCGGCAAGACGGCGCTCGCTGGTGCGCAGGGCTTCCTCGGCACGGTGCCGCTCGCTTACATCCAGGGTGATGATGACAATGCGATCCACTTCACCTGTGCCATCGTGAATGGCATAGAAGTGCTGGGCAATCCATTCCGCCGTTTGCGGACGCTGCCCCATGATGCGCGTGTCGGGAATGGTCAGGCGGCCCCTGTGGCCCACACGCTGCACCACTTCCCACCAGGGCAGGCTGAAATCGTCCAGCCCTTCCCGACCCCACACGGCCAGGGAGTCCGCCTGGCCGGTCTCCTCCGCCAGAGCCCAGATGCGCCGCCAGGCGCGGTTGCATGACAGAAGCAGGCCGTTGCGGTCCCGCACACTGATGCCCAGGGGAGAATGATCCAGCACCGCCCGCATGAAGAGCTCGTCCCGCACGCGCGGGTTCAGACGGCAACTGGCGCCCTGGGCATCCTTGCCCAGCGCACGGGTGATGGCAATGGACAAGCGATCCGGCAGGTCCAGATCAACAAAATCCACCGCGCCGGCCCGCATGCCATCCACGACCTGCTCGGCCCTGGGGCATTTCGACACCAGGAGCACGGGCGGCATGGGATCCTGCTCTGCCGCCAACTCCACCGCATGGCTGGCGTCCAGCCAGGAGATTCCGTCCTCCAGCAGGATCAAATCCGGCTTGAAGCGGCACAGCAGCTCCAGAAAGTCCTGAAGGGAGTGGGCGCTGCGGCGATCCGCCAGGGCGCCGGCCACAAGCAGTCCCTGCTCCAGCAACTGGCCGCAGGTTGGATTGGCCATCACCACCAGCAGGCGGGCGCTTTCCACCTGGGGAGCCACACGCGGCGCCACCGCCCCGGCTCCGCCGGAGGGGTTTTGTTCAGCGCAGATGGCACCTGCCTGTCCGCCGAAATGCCGCATGGACATCCTGTTCGTTGCAAACCGAGCTCAAAGCGGCGTTTTGCCGCTTCTAGCCATTATCGGCCGCAAGTTCCCGGAGTTGACAGCGCAGGAGGGCTTAAACGCAAGGATTTCCATCCAGGAGGATGGAACGCATGGACAGGCTGCCCATCACCACGCCCTGGCAGGGGAAATGCAGATCCTCCCCTTCCGCCCGCAAACCCAGAATGGACAGCAAGGGCAGGAAATGCTCCCGGCTGGGAGCCGCCAGCGGCCACAGGGGATGGGATTCCGCGTCCGCCAAGGCCGCCAGGTCGCCCGCCTGGGCACGCCCGGCCACCCAATTGTCGAATTCCACAGCCCAACCGGCGGGGCGGATGCCTTCAACATCCTCCCAGTCCAGGCGCCCCAGATGGTGCACAATGTTGCCACTGCCCAACACCAGCACGCCCTCCCGGCGCAACGGCCGCAACCGTTTGCCCAGCTCTACGAAAGCGACCAGATCCGAGCGGCGGTCCAGGCCCAGCTGCACCACCGGCACATGGGCCTGAGGGTAAAGCCGGCACAACAAGGACCAGGCGCCGTGATCCAGGCCCCAGGACAGATTGGGCTGAGCCCCTTCCACCAGCTGGCAAACGCGGGCGGCCAGCTCCGGGCTGCCGGGGGCGGGATACTGGAAGGCCTGGAGCTCTGGGGGAAAACCACGGAAATCATGGATGGTGCGCGGCTTCTCCGTGGCCGTCACCTGCCAGCCATCGGTCTCCCAATGTGCGCTAAGGCATAAAACGGCGCGGGGGCGGGGCAGCCGGCGGCCCAGTTCTTCCCACTGACGGCTGTGAACTGTGCCCTCGATGGCGTTCATGGGGCTGCCGTGGCCCAGGAAAAGCGCGGGCATGCATGGAGTCATGAATGCAGCCCTGTTTCACTTCCCAGCCAGCGCTCCACCTGGCGGCGGTGACGCAGCACATGGGCCAGGGCGTGTTCCAGCAATTGCTCCAGGTCGAAGCGTTGGCCCCAGGAGGCGTCCATGACCACCGCACACACTTGGTCATCATCCCAGTGTGCCTTGTCCTCCAGCAGTTCCCAGGCCTGGGCGGCCAGGGATTCCAGTTCGCGGCGCAATGCCTGACCATCGCCAGGAGCCGCGCCCATGGCTTCCGTCGCCATGCCAAGGGCCTTGCGTTGCAGGTTCCGGTAAATGCCCGCCGCCATGAGCACATGCTCCACCACCGCGCGCACCGTGCGCAGCTCGCCCTGCGCGGTCCGGACGCGGTCCAGTGCCGCATCATCCAGATCCATCAGCAATCGACTGAACTCCATCGCCGCGCGGCCGCTCTCGTCTACCAGCGCTCCCAGTGGGCCGGGCCGATAACAGTGCTCCACCCTGCTTCCTTCCATTTTCAATCCGTGGTGCTTCCTGCAAGACCAGGATTCCCCGGTCAGGACGCGCCATCCTTCAGTTCCAGCGCGGGCAGGCGCCAACCCAGCACCACCGCGCCCAGACGCAGGGCCAAGACCAGTCCCATGCCGCCCAGGGCAGCCCAGCCCGGATCCAGTCCCAAGCGCTGGCCCACCTGGTGAAAGGTGACGCCGGCCAGGCTGGCGGTGGCATACAAGGGCTCGGTGGGCCGGAAGAGCAAAGGGATTTCCCCCGCCAGCACATCGCGGATAACGCCGCCCGCCACGCCGGTGAGCAGGCCCATCACCACCACAATGACGCCGCCCTGTCCCGCCGCCTCCGCCACCTGGGCCCCGCTGATGGTGAAGAAGGCAAGACCGAGGGCATCGGCCACTTGAAGGGCCCGCCACGGTGGGCGCGCGAAACGCACCCACAAGAGGGCCAGCACGGTGGCGGCCAGCGTGGTCCACAGGATGGCGGGGCGCTCCACCCAGAAAACCGGGTGGCGGTCCAGCAGAAGGTCGCGCAGGGTTCCTCCCCCCAGGGCGGTGGCACAAGCAAGAAAGGAGGCGCCAATGAGATCCAGGCGCTTGCGTCCCGCCGCCAGGGCCCCGGAAGTGGCGCACACCGCCGCGCCCGCCAGACCGGCCAGGGGCAGGATCAATCCCTCGCCGCTCATGCCGCCAGGGGAATCACATAGAAGAGGATGGCGAAGTAGTGCAGTGCGCCGCCCGCCAGGACGAATACATGCCACACGGCGTGGCTCCAGGGCAGGCTCTTCCACGCATAGAACACGCTGCCCAGGGTGTAGGCCAGGCCTCCCGCCCCAAGCAGCACAAGGCCGCCCGTATCAACATGTCTCCACAAGGGCACAATGGCCGTTACAATGGCCCAACCCATGAGCAGATAAATGGTCAACCGCAGACGCTGCAAGCGTCCATGCAGGAGGATGCCCAACACGGCCAAGCCCCACACCACGCCAAAGATGCCCCAGCCCCAGGGACCGCGCAGGTTCACCAGGGTGAAGGGCGTGTAGGTCCCGGCGATGAGCAGATAGATGGCGCTGTGGTCCACCATGCGCAGGATGGCCTTCACGCGGGGATGGGTGACGGCGTGGTAAATGGTGGAGGCGCCAAAGAGCAGGATGAGTGTGGCCCCATAGACGCTGCAGGCGGTGATGTGCCAAGCCGTGCCCCTCAGGGCGGCAAAGGCGGTAAGCACGCCCAGCCCGGCCATGGCCAGCACCAGACCCACGCCGTGGATGATGCTGGATGCAATCTCTTCACGCAGGGGAATGGAACGGACAGAGCTCATGGCAACCTCGAAAGGTGGGGGCCGCATCCCGCGGGAGCCATCCCGCAGGATGCCGTCCACCGCTGGATCAGGCCCACAGGTGCATGGTGTTCACCGGCTTGCCTTGCAGCTTCAAGTAATAGAAAAGCTGGCCTTTGTGCTGGGCCAAATGCTGAACCATCTGCAGAAGACGGCGTCCCAGCATCATGGTGCTGCCGTCCCAGGGCGCGGGCGCGGGTCGCGTATCAAGTTCAACCTCGTCCACCTGGGCCAGGCAGGCCAAGGCCAAGGCATGGTCCTCCGCCAGCAGGCGGCGCGCCTCGGCCACCGAGGCCACAGTGGGCAGTTTGTCCGCGCTGGGCATCATGTCCTCCTCGCTCATGGAGGAAGGATCGAAATCGGCGGGGAAGCCCCAGTCACCTGTGATGAATCCCTTGAATCCACTGCCGCAGGCATTGGAGACATGCTTCAACAGTTGGCCCGTGCTCATCCAGTTCTCGCCCGTGGCGGGTTTCCAATCCAGGCTCCCCTCGTCCACCAGATCCAGCAGGCGCTGGGTGACGGCATAGCCGTCGGCAAGCTCGGCCTTGAGAAGGTCGATGGCGTTCATGTGGTTGTCCTTCCGCTGTGTTGCGTGTGTGTGGCGCCCAATATTCTTGAGACCTTCCAGCCCCACAAGAGACAAAGCAAGGCTGCCACAACCTTCACAAGTGCCATGCCGGAGGCCACAGGCGCCCCTGCCGCTTCCTACTTTGCCTCCACTTGTCACACCCGGGAGACACCATGCGTCCAGCCGCCCGATTCCATTGGCCCGCCCCCTTCCTCCTCCTTGTGCTTGCCGGCCTGCTGCTGCCGTGGAGCGCGCCCCAGGCGGACTACCTCATCAAGGAAGGCACCGTGCACAAAGGCGGACGGGCCGACGCCCTGCCATGGCTGGACAACCGCACCCACCGCTTCGGCACCATGTGGCTGACCGTGAACAACTGGGGCTGGCTGGGAAACTTCAACGATTACGATGCCGACGCCTACAACGATGACGAGGCTCTGGACTGGGCGCCCCAGTGCGAAGTGCCCGGTGGCAGCCGCGTGCAGTATCTCTTCGCCGCCGGCCTGTGGGTGGGGGCCTTGATCGTGGATGAATACGGGCTGGCGGAGCCTCGCGTCTCCACCGGCGCCGACGGCTATGTGGCCGGCGAGGCCCATGAGTTCTATCCCGACGACAAGTCGCCCATTGAGGAGCGCAGCACGCGCAGCAACGCCATCAACGGCCTGGGCGCCAATGTGAGCAGCCCGCTGGCGGTGAGCGAGCAGGACTTCATCGCCGTGTACTCGGACACCCTGGTGGACACGCAGTTCACGCCCCCTGTGGAAGGCGTGGTGCACCAGCCCCTGGGCATCCGCATTACCCAGAAGAGCATGTCCTGGAGTTACGAGTACGCCAGCCGCACCATCATCATCGACTACGAGGTGGAAAATGTGGCCGAGCGCTACTTGAAGAACCTCTACATCGGGCTCTATGTGGATGGCGATGTGGGGCGGCGGGGCTACCAGGAGAAGAACCTGGACGACATCGCCGGTTTCATCACCCAGGCTTACGACAGCGCCCGCGGCCAGTGGATTGATGTGAACACCGCGTGGATTGCCGACAACGACGGCCGCGATGTGGATATCGATAGTGGCAACCAGTTCACCGCACCCCATGTGACCGGCTTCCGCGTGCTGCGCAGCCCCAATCCCAAACTGCGCACATCATTCAACTGGTGGACCTCCTCCTTGAGCGCCGAGCAGGACTACGGTCCCAGCTGGCTAAGCTGGTCGGGCAGCCCGGAAGGCAACTGGAGCCAGCTGCGGGGCACGCCCCTGAACGATCCGGAGAAGTACTTCGTGCTCTCCAACGGGGAATTCGATTACAACCAGTGGATGGTGGACAACAGCCCGTGGATCGCCGCCCACCCCCAGGAATGGCGCAATGGCGAGGGCGTGGTGACGCGCAGCGAGGGCTGGCAGGATCCCGCCATCAGCGGGGTGAACGCCGCCGATGTGGCCAACGGCTACGACACGCGCTATCTGGTCAGTTGGGGACCCATGGGCGTGTTCGACCACATCGACACCAGTGGTCGCTGGATATACCGCCTGAATCCTGGTGAGAAATTCTCCTTCACCGTGGCCCTGGTGGCCGGCATGAACTTCCACGATGTGAACGCTCCCCAGCAGCCGGAAGGCCCGCTGGATCCCGGGCTCTTCAACTTCCGCGGCCTGGAAAACAGCGCGCTGTGGGCCCAGCGCATCTACGACAACGAGCTGGTGGACACGCCGGTCTTCGACTTCGGCCAGGACGGCGTGCCCGACACGGGGGACCTGGACGAGGGCGATGGCGTGCCCGACACGGGCGACGGCTGGTATGGCGAGGATCTGGGCAGGGACGGCCTCTACGCGCCACTGGGAGCAGATCAGGACAGCGCCGCCGTGTGGTACTTCGGTCACTTCATGGGCTGGTACAAAGGCCCGGACGCCGATGGCAGCGAGAACAACAGCTTGTTGGATGAGGGCGAGGACGAGCTCTTGTGGAGCCTGCAGAACTTCGTGGCCGACTCGGGCTATGTCTACGCGGGGCCCAAATTGAGCCGCGGAGGCCACGCCTGGGTGAACAATGGCCAGGGCGGTCGTGCGCGACGCTCTTTTGGCGAAGGCGATGTGTGCGACTGGTTCATTGGCCACCTGAATTTGAACGGCGTGCTGGATCGGGGTGATGGCATCCCGGACTTCCAGGGTCCACCCCCCCCGCCGCCGCCAGTGATCCTGGCAGAGACCGGCGACGAGGAGGTGATCCTGCGCTGGAAGGACAACTCTGAGCGCTATGTGGATCCCTTCAGCCACCTGCGGGATTTTGAAGGCTACCGCGTGTGGGTGGCCAATGAGAACGCCGAACAGGGCTACGGCCTGCTGGGCGAGTGGGACAAGGTGGACTTCGCCTACTACGATAGAGAGGGAAGGCTGCGCACCATGCCGGACGGCCGCGGGTTCAATGAAGCCCCACCGGACAGCACGGTGGAGAACTGGAACCGCCAGGCGGTGGGCCCCAACAATGGACTGGCGGCCATCCGCAATCCCCATGGCTGGACCGAGCCCTTCAGCGACGCCAACAGCGACCTGGTGTGGAATGCGCCGGAGCCCTTTGCCGACAGCAACGACAATGGCGTGTGGAATGCCGGGGAGGCCTTCCAGGACCTGAACGCCAACCATGTGTGGGATGCCGGCGAGGCCTACACGGACGAGAATGGCGACGGCCAGTTCAATGTGGCCGAGGACTACACGGTCTATGAGCTGCGCCTCTCCCCCGTGCGCAGCCACTTCCCGCGCTGGTACGCCGTTACGGCCTACGACTTCGGGGACTATCTGACCGGCACAGAGCCCCTGGAAAGCGCCCGCATGGCCAATGCCACGCGCCTGGCCCCCAGCGGACTGCCGTCACGGCCGGTGGGCGTGGTGCCCAATCCCTATCGCATGGACCAGGATTACACCCGGCGCTACATGGTCGGCCATGGCGGCGGGGATGGCCTGGCCTGGGAGAACCAGGATGACGGCAGTCCCGATTACTACCCACAACAGGACCGGCGTCTGGACTTCATCAATCTCCCGTCACGCTGCGTCATCCGCATCTACACCGTGGCCGGGGATCTGGTGCAGATCCTTCCCCACAATGTGGACGGGGACACCAACGCCCGCTGGTCCAGCCCCTTCAGCGAGAGCTGGGACTTGAACAGCCGCAATTACCAGCAGGTGGCCCCCGGCCTCTATTACTTCAGCGTGGAGGACGCCACGGAGGAAGATGGAGGCACCATTCAGACCGGCCGTTTCGTGATCATCGGGTAGCGCGGCGCCGCCACCCGGTCGGACCTTCTTCCGTGCAGCCATTTCCCGCTTGGCGCGGCCAGGGCTTCATCTTGCCCTCCGCCGCATGCCTTGGTATGTTGAATCGCCGTGCAGAACGCAGGGCCACACAGCACGATCAAATCGCATAAAATCATTGGGGGACACATGAGACAGCTCACGCTGGGACTTTGCTTGTTGGGGGCGCTGGTCGCCCGCCAGAGCTGGGCGGAAAACGCGGGGAAGTGGGAGTACGGGGCCGCGCTGGGCCTGGGCACCTACGCGGGCGATGTGGACAAGAGCGGCATGGGGCCTTACGGGGATTTGCGCGCCCATCATTGGCTAAGTGAGAAAATGGCCCTGGGTCTGGTGGTGGGAGGCGTGCGCCTTTCCGCCAATGAGTCGGACAATCTGCGCTTCAAGACCCCGCTCCTGGGCCTTACGGGCCGCTTGAAGTACCTGCCCCTTGGCGAGCGCAGCTGGACTCCATATGTGACGGGTGGCCTGGAGTGGGTGACCTTCAACGCCGAGGACCTGGAAGGCTCCGACGACCACGCCCCCCAGCACGACATCACCGTGCAGAGCGAGACCACCGGCATGGCCGTGCCCCTGGGGCTGGGCCTGAGCCATCGCTTGAATGAGAATTGGCTGCTCACGCTGGAAGGCCTCTTCCACCTGAGTTCCACGGACTGGATCGACGATCTGGAGCTGAACGACGACTCCGACCACTGGACCACACTCAGCGCCGGCCTGGCCTGGTTCCCCGGTGAAGCCAAGCCGGTGGACACGGATGGCGATGGCATTGAGGACAAGCTGGACCGCTGCCCCACCCGCCCGGAGGACAAGGACAGTTTCGAGGACAGCGATGGCTGTCCCGATCCGGACAACGACAAGGACGGCGTGCTGGATGCGGATGACAAGTGCCCGCTGAAGGCCGAGGACAAGGACGGCTTCGAGGACAGTGACGGCTGTCCCGATCCGGACAACGACAAGGACGGCGTGTTGGATGTGGACGACAAGTGCCCCAACCAGGCCGAGGACAAGGACGGCTTCGAGGACGCTGACGGCTGCCCCGATCCGGACAACGACAAGGACGGCGTGCTGGACGAAGAGGACAAGTGTCCGGACAAGCCGGAAATCGTGAACGGCTACAAGGACCAGGACGGCTGCCCCGACACCAAGCCCGAGGTGCAGGTGGAGGCGGGCAAGTCCATTGTGCTGGAAGGCGTGAACTTCGACTCCGGCAAGGCCACCCTGCAGGCGGGCAGCGAAGAGCCCCTGGGCAAGGTGCTGCGCACGCTGCAGGAGAATCCGGAGATCACGCTGCAGATCCAGGGCCACACGGACAACCAGGGCAAGGCCCAGCTGAATCGCGAACTGTCCCAACGCCGGGCGGACACGGTGAAAGCCTGGTTGGTGGAACGCGGCGTGGAGGCCGCGCGCCTGGAAGCCAAGGGCTTTGGCCCGGACAAGCCGCTTGTGGACAACGGCACGGCTGATGGTCGTGCGCGCAACCGGCGCATCGAATTCCTGCGCCTGAACTAAGGCCTTCCACAGTCAACAAGGCAGAGGGCCCCCGCGGGGGCCCTCTGCTGTTTGTGGTGTAGGAAAAAGGGGGGATCAGTGCACGAGATCGGAGATCCAGTGGCTCAGCTCACGGATCTTCACAGGCTTCATGAGCAGAGGCACATGGGCAATCTGCTCCAGGCGCTGCAGGTTCTGCTGGCCGGCGAAGCCCGTTACCACCAGCACGGCCTGGTCATCTTTCAGCGCGCGGATGCGCCGCAGGGCCTCCAGGCCGTCCATGCGCGGCATCATGAGATCCAGCAGCACCAGGTCCCATCCGGTGCTGTCCGCCATGAAGGCCTCCACCGCTGCAAGGCCGTCCGACATGGGCACCACATCGTAACCCAGGGTGCGGATCAAATCGCACATGGTGCCGCGCACCACTTCATCATCGTCCACCACCATCACTCTTCCCTGGCCCTTCACCGTTTCCCGCTCTGTTTTGGGCAGGCTCGGCATGCGTGAGGCCATATCGTCCACCCAGGGAAAGAAGAGACGAAACTGCGTGCCCCAATCCTTCAGGGTGGTGACGCACAGACAGCCGCCCAGCTCCTCCACAGACTTGCGCACCATGGCCAGGCCCAGACCCGTGCCCAGTCCTTCCTCCTTGGTGGTGAAGAAGGGGTCGAAGATGCGGTGGAGACAGGCCAGGTCGATGCCTGTGCCCGTGTCGCACACATCCACCTGAACCAGCTGGCACCCGGGATCCATGCCCGACATCCGGGCTTCACCCATCCACAGGCCACCCGCCTCACGCCGGGCTTCGCGCAGATCCATCACGGTGCCACGCCGTGTGGACAGGCTCATTTCGCCTCCCTCGGGCATGGCATCGCGGGCATTCACACACAGGTTCATCAGCAGCTGGTGCAACACGGTGGTCTCCGCGCGCACGGTGCTGTCCGCGGAGTCCAGTTCCATGCGGATGGAAATGCGGGGATCCACGCTGCGCCGCATGAGCACGGCCACATCGCGCACCACCTGATTGAACTGCACGGTCTCGCGGCCGCCATCCTCCAGGCGGGCCACCCGCAGCACCTTGCGTGTCATGAGGGCGCCACGAGAGGTGGCTTCGGCAATTTGCGCCACCAGGGAGGCGCTTTCATCATCCAGCGTGCCGTGGGAATCCAGCAGCTCGGCGGCTCCCATGATGCAGGCCAGCACATTGTTCAAGTCGTGGACAATGCCGGCCGCCAGAAGCCCAAAGCTCTCCATGCGCTGGCTGCGCTGCAGCTGGTTCAACAGGCGTGTTCGCTCCACATCGTCCAGCGGGCCTTCAAGTGGCGGATCCAGCACCAGCAGGAAATCCTGCAGTCGGCCATCCCGATCCTGCACGGCCAACCCGCGCACGCGGCTGCGGCGCATGCTGAAGGCCTTGTTCCCCGAAAGGAGGATCTCGCCCTCAAATGCCTCCAGCCTGTCCAGCAAGGCCTGCACCGGTGCCGACAATCCGCAGGCGGCCAGTGGCACGAAGTGCCGTAGACTGCGCCCCACCACGGAACCCTGGACATCCAGCAGTTCCCGTGCCGGGCCGTTGAGTTCCCGGATGATGCCTTGACGATCCGCCAGCAGAACCCCGGTACCCACCTGCTTCAACAAGGTTTGCAGGGTCGTCCGGGGAGCCAGGGCGTTCAGGGCTTCACCCCTTCGTCCAGTCTGGATGGGAGTCACTTGCATCGTCGCCTCATACTCATGGCGGGCGCCCCGCGGCGCAGCTTCCAACTGCTATCGACAAACGAGACATGTGGATTTAGCCTGCATGGAAAAGCCCCCCCGCAGCCAATGCCACGGAGGGGCTTGAAGGTCCTGCGGAAAAGGGTCAGGCCACGGTGACCTCGGGGCAGAGGTACACGTCCTGCACGGCGTTGATGATCTCCACGCCTTCCTTCATCGGCTTCTGGAAAGCCTTGCGCCCAAGGATGAGGCCCATGCCGCCACCACGCTTGTTCACCACGGCAGTGCGCACGGCCTGGGACAAATCGTTCTGGCCGGAGGCGCCGCCGCTGTTGATAAGGCCGGCGCGGCCCATGTAGCAATTCACCACCTGCCAGCGCACCAGGTCAATGGGATTGTCGCTGATCAAGTCGCCGTACATGCGGGGATCGCTCTTGCCGAAATGCAGGGACGGGAAACCGCCATTGCATTCAGGGAGCTTCTGCTTGATGATGTCCGCCTGAATGGTGACGCCCAGGTGGTTGGCCTGGCCGGTAAGATCCGCCGCCACATGGTAGTCCTTGTCCCCGGTGGAGAAAGCGGGATTGCGCAGGTAGCACCACAGGATGGTGAAGAGGCCGCGCTCGTGGGCGTAGGCGAAAGCTTCGGAAACCTCCAGGATCTGGCGATTGCTCTCGTCGCTGCCGAAGTAAATGGTGGCTCCCACACCGGCGGCGCCCATTTCCACCGCCTGGTCCACCTGGGCGAACATGATCTGGTCATACTGGTTGGGATGGCTGAGCAACTGATTGTGGTTCAGTTTCACCACGAAGGGGATGCGATGGGCATAGCGTCGACTGACAATGCCCAGCACGCCCAGGGTGGAGGTGACGCCGTTGCAGCCCGACTCCATGGCCAGCCGCACGATGTTTTCCGGATCGAAATAATCCGGATTGCGCGAGAAACTGGCGCCGGCGCTGTGCTCAATTCCCTGATCCACTGGTAAAATGGACAGATAACCGCTGCCACCCAAGCGGCCACATTCGTGCAACCACTGCAGTTGGCGCAGGACACGATTGCTGCGATCACTTGCGGCGAACACTTTGTCCACATGGTTGGGGCCGGGCAGATGCAGTCGGCTGCGGTCAATGGTTTGACACTTGTGTTCCAGTAGACTTGCCGCTTCGGAACCCAGATGGGACTGAATTTTCGAAATCATTTTCTTGCTCCTTGGACTGATGTCGACCGAAAAAGTAGGAAATGAAAGGCCAAAGGGTGGCGTGTGCGCAATTCTCTCGATACATTGTGCTTGTGTTGTTGTCAGTCATGGCTTTGCAACACCTGTTGCACTTCGTTCACTTGTGAGCATTGTGTGACTATTCATTTCTTCGCAGTTTGCTACTTGACTGTAGGAAATGGGCTGGGGTTCGACACTTTCACCTGGAATAATTGATGGGGACCGCCATGGTACGCAAACGCATTGACCCGCAGGCCCGGGTGATCCACACCCAGGTCGGCAAAACCCTGCGCAAGCTCATGAACGAAAACGGCGACGGCAAAGGCATCGGCATCATCCGCCTGGCCAAGCATGCCGGTATCGGTGTGGGTAGTGTGCAGAGTATTCTGAACGATCCGGATCACAGCCCCAGTCTGCGCGTGCTGGATCGCCTGTCCAAATACTTCAAGCTGAACGGCGTATGGACGCTGGTTCGGGGTCTGGAGTACGAAGATGAGGTGAACGCCTGGCTGGCCAACAACAAGCTGCCCTTCAAACTAACCCAGGAAGACATCCTGCGCATCCAGAAAATGTGCCACAAGGTGCAGAATTTTGATGCCATTGCCTTCGCCATGGGTGCCGCCCAGGACATGTCCCGGGAAGAGTTTGAGACCTATTTGGGCCGTCTTGAAAAGGCCGCGGGCTGATTCTCACAGCATGAGTTGTGAAGAACGCCGGCTTGCCGGCGTTCTTTTTGAGTGAACCATGGACCAGAGACTCCCCTCACAAGCTTCCATTCTGGCCAGCCGCTGCCTGTTGGGCACGGCCTGCCGCTTTGATGGCCAGTCCAAGCCTCAAGCCGCCCTTGGCCTGCTGCCATCCTCCTGGACTCTGTTGGATTTGTGCCCGGAAGCCGATTTGGGCATGGACACGCCACGCCCGCCCATTGGCCTGCTAATGCGGGATGGGCGACTTCACCTCATGGAGTGCAACAGCCCCAGGGAATGGACGACGGAAATGGAATCCTGGTGTGCTTTCCTGGCGCATGTGCTGGTGGCGGACGGCGTGGCGGGAGCCGTGCTGAAGGCTCGGTCCCCCTCCTGCGGCAAAGGGGATGTGGCGATATACGGTGAACATCGGTTGATGGCTTGGCCAGGCCCGCCGGAAGCCGCACTGAGTCATGGGGGTGATGGCTTCCTTGTGCAGGCCTTAAGGCGCCGGGATGCCTCCTTCCCCATTTTGCGGGACGAGGATCTGCTGCACGAAGGCAAACGCCTGGCCTTTGTCCAGGCGGTGGAAAGGCGCTGCAGCCTTAGCGCGCCAAGGTGATACGCAGACTCTGGCTACCCGCCCGGGCCACATAGGCGCCGGAAGGTGCGGGTCGGCCACGCTGATCCAGCCCGTCCCACACCACTTCCCGCGTGCCGCTGCCCGCCAGGGGCAAACGGCGCACTTCTTCACCGAGCACATTGAAGATCCCCAGATCCGGCGCAGGCGCAAGGCCGTCCAAGCGGATGATGCACAAAGGGTTGAAGGGATTGGGACGGGCACTTAAGCCCATGGATTCCGGTCGCTGCGGGGGTGTTACCGCCACGGCATTGGTGCCCCAACACACCAGTTCGGATGTTCCGCTGGTCCAGTACCAGTTCAGGAGCAGTTCGTCGGCTTCAGACCCTTCCACATTGCCCACGAAGGGGCCCGCCAGAAAGCCATCGCCCGTTTGCTCCGCCAGCTCCACCGCGCCTGTGGCCAGATTGCGCACGGTCCAATGGCTGGTGTAGGCGCTGCCATCCCAGGAGTGCCAGGAGTAGGCCAGCTCCTGTTGTCCGTCGCCGTCCAGATCGCCAATGCCGCCTTCCGTGATGTTGCCGGGCAGCACGGCCGTGCTCCAGGCAGGACTGGCGGCCCCCGCCGGATAAACATCCAGGCGCGACTGCTGATCCACGGCGTTCTGCTGGCGGAACACCAGGAATCCCGCCTTCTGTTGCCACAACTGGAAGAGCGTGTTGGTGCTGGAACTGGAATCCTCCACCAGCCATACCTGGGTGTAGGTGTCGGCGCCATCGAAGAACCAGGAGGACACGCCGTCCTCCATCACCAGCTCCTGGATGCCATCACCGTTGAGATCGGGCCAGGCCCAGCTGACCACCACATCGGACTCCGCAACCGTCCACTTTTGCACAATCTGGGCCATGGCTTGGGGTGCCGTCAGGGCCGCCAGGGACAGCAGCGCCAGGGTGGCGCCCAATCGGGAATTCATGCGTCCTCTCCCCCATTCTGTTGCAGGCGGAAATCGGCCAGCACCCGTCCACCTTCCTGTGTCAGCACCAGGCGCGTGATGCCCCGGTGGGCCTCCGCGCGATACTCCGCCTTCATGCGCCGCTTGCCTTGGGCGCCAAGTTGCGCGCCTCCCAGCAGGGAAAGCGTGGGTCCTTCCTCCACCCGGGCGCTCAGTTCCACATCCCCGTCCTGTTCCAGAGTCAGCAGGCGTCGCCAACCCTGGGCCAGACCATGGGAACGCACCTGGCAGCGCGTGCGCAGTGTGCCGTCCACCCGGCAGGACAGGGCCGGAAGCATGAGCAGCATTAGATCCACCAGACCGTGCCGCCCGGGCAGGGACAGGCGATCCGGATCGCCTTCCGCCAATGGAAGGAGTTGCACCCAGCCCGGCCACCACACCACCTGGGCCGTGCTGACACCGTCGTCCAGGATAAGGCGTCCCCACAACCCGGCACGCAAGCGCAGCAGCACTTCTTCCTGGCGGCGGCCGCGCGTCACCGTGTAGCGCCACTGGCGCCCTGGCACGGCGAATGGATAGCAGGCCGAACACTCCTGCCCGTCCATGCCTTCCAGAGAGCCCACGCGCATGCCGCGATCCGGCTGCCCCAGCGGATGGAAAATGGCGGTCTCGCCGGGCGGGAACTCCACCCAGCTGCCAAAGCGGGCGGGCAGGCTGCGCGAAGCCAGCCAGGGGCCTTCGTTGAGCTGAAGATGCAGGTGTGGCTCCGGGCTGCGGCCGCTGTTGCCCACCTGGGCCAGTTCCTGCCCCCGGCTGACCCGTTGTCCCGCCGCCACGCCGATGCTGCCGGAGCGCAAATGGGCAAGCAGCGTGCAGCTGCCTTCAACATGAGCAATGAGCAGCCAGTTTCCCCAAGGGCTGAAAGTGTTGGCGGCGTGCACGGGATTGTCCGGCTGGGAGGATTCAAGCGCCACCACGGTGCCGTCCGCCGGAGCCAACACGGGACAGGCCCAGCCATGGAAATGTTCCACCTGGTCCGCCGGCCAATCGGCGCCGCGTCCATCCTCCTCCAGCAACATGAAATCCCAGGCCTGTGCGCCCAGCAAGGTGTTGTGGGTAAGGTCGCCGCCGGGACCCTGGGTAACCGTCCAGACTCCGCGCAAGGGAAGGCTGAGCACCGGGCCGGGCAACTCGCGCAGCCGCTTCCAACGCTCGAAGGCGCGCAGATTGTCCTCCGCCCGCCCCACCAGCTCCAGGGGTGGCGCCCATATGCCCAATCGCTCAGAATCCAGCGTGCCCATGCGCAGGGGCAAGAGGAAGAGCCAGACGGTCAGGGTGAAGGGCAGGGCCAGCACGGGCAGTCCCAGCACCGAGAGGACAGGATGCAGAGCCATGGCCACCAGCATGCTGGAACCCACCGCCAGGGCTGCGTACACCAGGCTGCGCGCGTTGATGGCCAGGAAGAGACCGCTTAGGGCCGCCGCCGTCAGGATGGCGTTGAATGCCACCAGACCAAAGGCACTCTTCTGGAAGATCCCGCCAGACAGCACCTGCAGGAGCCCCGTGCCCAGCAGTCCACCCGCCAGCATGGCCAGCACGGTTATGCGCGATCCCGCCAGCAGCCCCGCCACCACCAGCAGGCCACCCGTGAGGGAGGGCAGGAAGAGCAGAGAACCGAAACTGCGCAGATACTCCTGCGCCAGCAAGGGCAGACGGCTGCCCAACCACACTTCCATTTGTTCCAGTCCAGGAAGCAGAGGCTGCATCTCGGCCAGAGGCAGGGATCCCTGGAAAAGCAGGGTGGCCGTGGACAATGTCACGAAGGTGGCCAGCACGAAAGGCAAGGCCAGCACCGGCAGTCCATTGCGGCTCAGCAAAGGCGTCAGGGCGGAGACCAGCAAGGCCGCCAGCAAGGCGGCGGCCGGCACCAGGAACCAGGGGAAGAATCCGTCCGGCAGATAAGTGGCCAGGGCCGCTCCTGCCAAGAGGCCCGCGCCATGGTGCAGGCCCAGGCGATGGATGGCCGCCTGGGGCGAGAGCAGGCGTCCGGCCCACATTGCGGTGAAGAGTCCAAGCAGGGCGAAGACAATGTGTCGTGGACTGCTGCCCAGCGCCGCCAGAAAGAGCACGCCACTGCGTCGGCGAGGCGTGAAGAGCACGCCGCCGATGGTGTTCAGCACCTCATCGATCAAGGGCTGCCAGGGCCCTTTGGCGATGCGTGTGGCGCGTCCGGGGCTCATGCGGGGGAGGATCCCCCAGCCAAATGCCCGGGCAGGCGATCCAACTGCCGCCAATAGGCCGGCGTCTCCTTCTCACGCACCACATGCGCGCCACCGTGGGGATCCACCAGCACCACTGGCGGACGGCCGTGGATGAACTGGGTGCTCTGGCTGAGGTTGTAAGCGCCAATGTGACGCACCACCAGCAGGTCGCCAGGCGCAAGGGCCGGCAGGGGCACGCCCTTGCGCAACACATCGATCTGCATGCACAGGTTGCCCAGCAGGGTGGTCTCTTCCAGGATCATGGAGGGCTGGCTGCGCACGGGAATCACATCGTAACGATACCAGGCCGTGCTGGAGAGCAGGTTCACGCCGGCGTCCACCACCAGGGCGCGGCTGCCGTCGCCCAGACGGCGCTCGGAGATGACGCGCACCACCAGATGCATGGCCTCATCGATGAGCGCGCGACCGGTTTCAAAGAAGAGTTCCGGCAATTCCTCGCCTGGCTCCAGGGGCAGGGTGGAGAGCACGGGGCAGATGGCCTCGGCATACTGCTGCATTGTGGGACAGCTCACCTCGCCGGACTGGTAGGCCCAGTGCAGCGTGTTGCGTGTGGCGAAACCACCGCCCATGTCCCACCAGCGGATGCGCGCCCCGGTGTAGCGCCGCACCCACAGGGCCAACTCCACCATGCGGCCGGCGGCGCGGCGGTAAATGTCCACATTGTCCACATAGGTGCCCACATGGGTGTGCAACCCTGCCAGCTCCAGCTCCGCGCTGTCTGCCAGGCGCCGGGCGGCCTCGTGGGCGCGGCCGGACTCCAGGTTGAAGCCGAAGCGATCCCAATGCTGGGCGTCCAGCTGCATGTTCACGCGGATGGCCACCGGCAGCTTGGCCACGCCTTCCGGCAGGCCGCACTCACGCACCAGCTCCTCCACACGGGCGATCTCCTCCAGGTGGTCCAGATGGATGCGCGCTCCGCCGCGGATTGCCTCGCGCAGGGAGTCGTCGTCCTTGTGCGGGCCGTTGTAGATGATGCGGGAGGCCGGCACGCCCAGTTCGCGGGCCAGTTGGAACTCGTGGCCGGAGACCACTTCCGCCCAGGATCCTTCCTGATGCATGATGGAGCACACGGCGGAGAGGTAATTGGTCTTGTAGGACCAGCCCAACCGCACGCGGGGATAGCGGGTTTCAAAGGCGCGGCGGAACTGCTGCACCTTGCGCCGGATGGCATTCTCGCTGATGAGGTACAGGGGCGATCCGAAGCGTTCCGCCAGGGATGCCAGAGGAATTCCGTCCAGCTCCTCCATGACACGCAGGCCCGGGGCGCGTCCGAATTTGTTCTGCAGGCCGGACTGGTGTCGGATGAGGACAGGCTTCTCGTAGAGGCGACGCTCCGGGGATGCCATGGGCTCAGGCTCCTGTTGGGCGATGCAGGACGCGGCCGGAGACATTGATGCTCTCCAGTACATCCAGGTCGCAGATGATGTCCACCGCCGCGCGGCTGTAAATGACTCCGCTGCGTGCGGGGGGCAGCTTGCCGGGATGGCCGTTCAAGGCCACCTGGGCCAGGGCTGCGGGCAGGTTCTGGCCCGCTCCGGCGCACAGGTAGCACCAGGCGGGAAAGCGCGGGTTGATTTCAATGAGACAGAGGCGGTCGGTCTCCTCCTCACAGAGGATCTCCAGCTCGCAGGGGCCGCGCCACTTCAAGGCGTGGATCATGCGTTCCGCCAGCTCCAGCAGCCGGGGCTCGCCCACGGTGACGCCACTCCAGGCCTTGCCTTTGTCCGTTACGCCCAGCTTGCGCATGGGCACGGCGCCAATCAGTCCACCTTCGCCATCTCCCAGACAGCACACATTGTACTCGAAGCCGGGCAGGCCGCGCTGCAGGATGATGGGCAGGCCCCATTTGGCGCTGATTTCGATGAAGGCCGCCGTGGCCTGATCCAGGGTCCAGGCCTTGCGGGCGTCGTAGAACACGCCCTTCACATAGACCGGCTCCCGTCCCGTGGGATCCTGGATCTCCTCCCACACATCGTGCATGCTGGACAGACTGTTCACCACTTCCGTGGCGGGCACTTCGAAATCATGGGTGCGGCAGAAGTGGGCCAGCCGGGACTTGGCGCGCATGGACAAGCCCTGCTCATCCGGCAGGAAGGAGCGCACGCCCAGTTCAGCCAGCTCGTCCTGCAAGGTCAGGTAGAGTTCCATTTCGCTGTCCAGGGTGGGCAGCACCAGATCCAGGGGCCCGTGGGACAACACCTGGCGCAACTGGCCCATGAGGGCATCGCTGCCCCGGCTGGGAAAGGGCACCTGATAGATCTCGTCGAAGAGTTCGCGCTGGTAGACGCCGGCGTCCATGGCGTCGTAGGCCAGGCCCACCAGGCGTCCCGTGTGGCCCGCCTCCCGCAGGCTGCGCGCCACGGCGATGCCCGGCGCGGGATTGTCGGCGGCATTGAGGCCACTTACCGCAATGGCGCCCTCGCGCCATGACGTGAGACTGCGCATGCTCAAGCCTCCTGGCTCCGGGCCTCGCGGGGGAGCACCCGGTTCTGGCGCAGACTGGCCAAATACTCGTCCAGGTCACTGGCCGCCTGGTCCGGTGTCACATCGAAGTGCAGGATCATGGAGTTGAGAATCTCCTGGCGGGCGTCACCGTGGATGAGCCGCTCCAGGATGTAGGCGCCTGTGCTGTTGGTGCTGAAGCTTAGCCCGCTGTGGTGGTCGAAAAGGAAACCCTGCGGACTCAGATGGAGATGGGACAGGTTGGCCGCCATGTTACTTGCCCTTTCCACCAGCCGCCGACTGGGCCAGGCTGCCGTAGACATAGAGGATCTGGTTCTCCAGGTGGTAACCGTTCTTCTTGCACCACTCGCAGGGACCGGCACAATTGGCTGACGGAACCTTCTTCTCCCACAGGGCCGCCTCCACGCCGCCTCCCAGCAGACGATCGGCAATGGTGAAACTGTGCTCGAAACGGCCCACGGGGATTTGCAGAACCTGATGGGTGCCATCGGCCAACACATTCTGCGTGCCATATGGGTAAAAGGACACGCCCAGCCACACAGCCTTGCTCACCTGGCCCTCCACCACCAGCTTGGCCGGGCGCTTGCCCTTGGCGTCAAGCTTCAATGAAAGACCCAGTTCCTGGGACCACGCGGTGGCACACAAGGCCAGCGTCAGCAGCAGGGGCACCAGCTTCCTCATTTTCCTCTCCCCATAAAAGAGGGCGCGCTATTCCAGCGTCGCCCAGTGAAGTTGTGTCCAGCGCAGGGAGGCAAAGGCCCAACGGCTGCGGGAATCCTCTGTCCGATCCTGACCCACGCTTCCTTCAACGCTCAAGCCCTTCCACAATTGCCAGGACAGGCCCAGCGATGCGGCACTACGCAAGTCTGAGGCACCATCGTGCACCACCAGTCGCTCCGCTTCGAACCAATGGGCCTGCCTGCCCACCATGGCACGCCCCTGCAGGCCCAGCGAACCCCGACGCGCCGCAATGGCCACCAGAGCCGCCACCTTGGTTTTGGCCTGCTTGCGGTTGCCCAACAGGCCCACCTTTTCCTCCACATACCAGTCGCCCCGGGCTCCCTTGCGCGCCAGGGCCACTTCCATGGCGGGATGCCTGCTCGCCTTGCTGTTAGCCGCCATGACAGGGGCACGCAAGACGCGCAAACCAATGGTTTCAATGTCCTCCTTGAAAGGATTGGGACACCAGTTAAGCCCCGCTCCCGCTCCCCAATTGGACGCCTCCGAGTGCACAGCGGAATCGGGGGCCTGGGCATCTGCCCCATACCAGGTTTCCTGAAAGGCCGTGGTGGAATGGCCCAGCAGCTCCACGCCCCAATGGGATCCCACGGCCACCTTGGCCACTGCCATGCGCGTCAGGCCTCGGTAGCTCCACCAATCCTGCCACAAGACCTGCCGCGAAAATCCAGCAAGGGCTGTCCAGCGGTTGCCCGCGCCTGCGCCGGCATAGAGGCTTGCCGTGCGGCCCTGGGCATCCCGGAACATGATGGGGTTCTGGTCGTGATGCCATGTTCCTTCGGTGCCGGCGGACAGGCTCCACCAGCGCGCCTCCAGGGCCGCCTGTGCTGGCAGCTGAAGCAAAAGAAGCAGCATGGACAGCAGATGCTTCACCCTTGACCTTTCCTGGACACCTGACGGGTCTTCACAAAGCCTGAAAAGACTCATATTTCCCCTGAAGCTGTGTGGCAAACCTGTGACAGACCAAGCCACGCGTCATAAAGACACCGCACCTGGAGAGTGTCATGGCCAAGGCCCGTTTGCTGGTGGTGGAGGACGATCCCCATATCCGCGAGCTGATCTGCAGCAACCTGGAGAGTGAGGGCCTGGAATGCACGCCCTGCGGGGATGTGCGCAGTGCCCTGGCCCACCTGCAGAAGGAGCTTCCGGACCTCATCCTCCTGGATCGCATCCTGCCCGGTGGCGACGGCCTGAAAGTCCTGCAAAAGGTGCGGGAACTCAGCAGCCTGCCCGTGCTCTTGCTTACCAGCCTGAAGAGCGAGGACGACAAGGTGGAGGGCCTGGAGGCAGGCGCCGACGATTACCTGGGCAAACCCTTCTCCCTGCGAGAACTGAAGGCCCGCGTGCAGGCCCTGCTGCGCCGCAGCCGCATGCAGCCCGGCGCCAGCTTGCGCTTGGGCAGCTTGTACTTGGACGCCGAAGGCCACCAGGCATTCCGTGACGGCCAGCCTTTGGATTTGAGCCCGCTGGAAGTGCGTGTCCTGCGCAGCCTGCTCATGAACCAGGATCGCATCCTCCGCCGTGACGAGCTGATTGAGCTGGCCTGGGGCGTGGATTATGAAGGCTACGACCGCGCCGTGGACACGCTCATCGTCCGATTGCGTCGCAAGCTGGTGGGTGAAGGCATGCCCGGCATCCGCACCGCCCGCGGCATGGGATATCGCCTTTCGCTGGAGCCCGAGGCGTGAGGCTGTGGCCCAAGGCCCCCGGCGGTCTGGCTGCGCGCTTCGGCAGCCTGGCTGCGCGCTACGGCGGCTTGCTCCTGATCCTGCTTCTGCTGCAGGCCCTGCTGGCCGGCATCCTCGTCTCCTCCTGGATCAATGCGCGTGATCTTGTCCTCCATCAGCAGGAATTGAAAGAGCAGGCCCGCCTCCTGTTGCCCGCCGTGGAGGACAGTTTGGCCCTGTGGGCGGGGGCCGGACCCATGATCAGCCGCAAGGCCGAGTTGCGCCACCGCATGCAACTAAGCCTGGGGCGTCCTCAGGCCATGAGCCTGGTTTGGGTGGATCGCGGTGGCAATGTGGCGGCGGCCGGCTTTCTAAGCACCGACAAACGACTGGCGCGGCTGAAGGGCTTGGCTCTGGACAGCGAGCGCCCAGAGGCGCTTGAGGCCTGGGCCGCAGAGGAACATCTGGCCCTGGTGGCCCGCCGCACGCCCCAGGGCTGGCTGCTGCTGGCGGGATCGCGGGCCAACTCTCTGTGGAGCGTGGAAGGCCAGGGCCTGCTGGTGCTCATCCTGTTGGCCAGCGCGGCCAGCGCCGGTGGGGCCGGATGGTTGCTGGCACGCCCCTTGTTGCGCCGCTTCAACCGCTTCCATGAGGCCTTTTCCCGCCTGGGCGATGGACATATGGAAAGCCGCCTGGAGGACGCCCATCCGGATGAGCTGGGCCAATTGGGCCAGGAGTTCAATCGCATGGCCTCGCGGTTGCAGCAGCTCACCTTGCAACTGGAACGCAGTGACCGGGAGCGTCGCCAGCTTGTCAGCGAGGTCAGCCACGAGTTGGGCGCACCACTTACCACGGTGATTGGGCATTTGGACATGCTGGAAAGGCGTCTGGATGACGCGGATAGCTTGCGCAGCCTGCGTCTGTGCCGCAGCCAGGCCCGACGCCTGGACACCCTGATCATGGATCTGCTGGACTTGGCCCGTCTGGATGATGCCGGTCTACGCCTGCGCCTTCATCCCTGTGATCTGCGCGAACTGGTGGATCAGGAAGTGGCGGCGGTGGAGCTGGCCTGCCTGGATCGGGATATCGACCTGTTCTGGCAACGCCCGGCGGACGCCATTCTTGTACAAGGGGATGAAGCCCGGCTTGCCCAGATCCTGCGTAATCTGCTGCGCAATGCCGTGACTCATTTGGGCATGCTTGCCTCAGGAAGCGCAAGACTGGAGGTCACCCTTCGGCAGGTGGAATCCATGGCCTGCGTGGTGGTGAAGGACAATGGCCCTGGCATGTCCACGGAGACCCTGGAGCGCCTTTTCGAGCGCTATTTCCGCCCCCACAGCGCCTTCAGCGAGGGTAGCGGTCTGGGCCTGTGCATCAGCCGCCGTCTGGCGGAGCTGCACAACGGCAGCCTGGAAGCCTCTTCCCCAGGCGAGGGCCAGGGCGCCAGCTTCACCCTGCTCCTCCCGCTTACATATCGGTAGCAAGCAGGTGCCAGGACGGTGCCAGGAGCGCTCCTGGCACCGTCCTGGCACCGGATTCTCCCGGTGAAGGCGAAAAGGGGGCACGAGTGCCCCCTTTTCCATGTTGCTGCTTCCGTTGCGCCTAATAGATGGCCAGGTAGCGGTCCAGCTCCCATTTGGAGACCTGAAGGCGATAAGCGTCCCACTCCTGGGTTTTGGCATTCAGGTAGGATTGGAAGAGCTCTTCGCCAAAAACCTGGCGCACCAATCGGCTCTTCTTGTACTCGCGAATGGCCTCTCCCAGCGAACCCGGCATGGACACCATGCGCTGGCGCCTGGCCTCGGAGACGTGGAAAAGATCCTCCTCCGCCGCCTTGGGCGCCTCCATCTTCCTCTTCACGCCATCCAGGCCGGCGGCCAGCATGACCGCGAAGGCCAGATAAGGATTGGAAGTGGGGTCCGGACAGCGCAGCTCGATGCGCGTGGCATTTTCGCGCCCGGGGCTGATGCGTGGCACGCGGATGAGGGCGCTGCGGTTGCTGGTGGCCCAGCTGATGTAAACCGGTGCTTCATAACCCGGCACCAGGCGCTTGTAGCTGTTCACCAGGGGAGCAATGACCGCGCTCATGCTGCGGGCGTGCGTCAGCTGTCCAGCGATGAAGTACTTGGCCAGATCGCTTAAACCGTGACTGTCCTTGCCGCCGTAGAAGGCGTTCTTGCCATCCTTCCACATGCTCTGGTTGGTGTGCATGCCGGAGCCGTTCTCACCAAAGATGGGCTTGGGCATGAAAGTGGCGTAAAGCCCGTACTTCTGGGCCACCGCCTTGATGGTAAGGCGCAGCGTGACGGCGTTGTCCGCCGTGGCCAAGGCCTTGTCGTACTTGAAGTTGATCTCATGCTGGCCAACGGCCACTTCGTGGTGAAGGGCCTCAATCTCCAGGCCCATTTTGACCAGGTTGTCCACCATGTGGCGACGCACTGTGTGGGCCAGATCCGTGGACACATCGAAATACCCGGCCTGATCCTGCGGCACCAAAGGCAGCAGGCTACCGTCTGGATGGGGCTTGAACAGAAAGAACTCCAGCTCCGTGCCGGTGTAGTAGGTAAGACCCTGGGCATCCGCTTCCATAAGCTGGCGGCGCAACACGCGGCGGGGATCCCCTTCGAAGGGCGAACCGTCCGGGTGGAAGACATCGCAAATCACGCGGGCAGTGGGCACATCCTCATCCCAGGGGATTTGAATGAAAGTGGGCAGATCCGGCACCAGCAACATGTCGCTCTCGGCGATGCGGGCAAAGCCCTGGATGGAGCTGCCATCAAACCACTGGCCATGATCCAGCACATCCTGCCACATGGTAACAGGAATGCCCACGCTCTTGGCAATGCCATTGATGTCCGTGAACTGAAGGTTGATGAAACGAATGCCAGCCTTGCGGATGAGTTCGTCCACCCGCTCCACTTGGGCTTTGTCATGGGTGAGGGCCATTCTTCCTCCCAAAAGTGAATTATTTTTTGCGTTTCCGTTTCGAGCCGATTCAGCGCTTTTCAAATCACTTCTGACCGATTTTTCGTCATGAATATGTGTTTTTTCATCCGTTTCTGCAATTCCTTTCTCACGAACATTGCTTCAATCAAATTATCCCCACCTCATCGTCCAGCATAGGAAATTGACATTTCTTGATTTTTCTCATTTCACGGCACTCCATTCTTGATTTTTTCAATTCCACTGTCAATCTTTACCACAGACAGAGGAGGTAGAATGGAAGACTGGTTGCGTTTGGCACACTGGACCCAGGGCAAGCCTTATCGCATTGAACGGGTGCGTCTGGTGGACGAAGAGCTTCTGTTGGAAGGTGACTTCGCGCCTTCGCCCCTGGCCCTGTTGACGCCGGAGGATCAGGTTTTCGTGGCGGCCTTTGTGCGCGCCCACGGTTCCATCAAACAAATGGAAGCCTCCTTCGGCCTTAGCTATCCCACCATCAAGAAAAGACTGGATCGGCTGGCGGAGGGGCTCACTTTCGTGGAGGCTCAAGTGCAAACCGTGGCCACGAAAGCTCCGACTCCTTCGGCACCGGGGCTATCTGCACTACTGGATGCCCTGGAAGCCGGTTCCATGGGCGTTGCGGAAGCCTTGGCGCGTTTGGAAAGCAAAACTTCCGCGGACAAAGCGACGGAGAATCAAGACGAACGGCCCGTTGGACCGTCCATCCCATAAGTCTCGCACACGGGTGGCTTGTGGAAGCCGGTGAGTTTGCCTTGGGCCAGGGGAATGGGCATTTGACAGCGACAGGGAAGTCGTTGATACAGGGCTGGCCACCAATCGGCCGGGTTCAACAGACTGTTGGGGACTAGCGTGAAGGGGGATGATCAAATGAACGAGCGGTTGCGCATTCTGGAACTGTTGGCTGAAGGGAAAATCAACGCCATGGAGGCTGAACGCCTGCTGGACGCGGTGCGCCGGGAGGAACAGACTCCCCAAGAGGCATTGCCCGTGGACGGTGACGCGGAGGAAGGCAAGGGCGCCGGTCGCAAGGTGAGCACGCTGCGCGTCCTGGTGAACAAGGTGGATGGTGAACAAGTGAACATCCGCGTGCCGTTGGGCCTCCTGCGGGCAGGCTTGAAGTTGAAGGGCCTGCTGCCCGGGAAAACCAGGGCCCAGGTGGATGTGGCCATGCAGGAACGGGGCTTGAACTTCAACATCGATGATTTGGACAGCAAATCCCTGGACGCCATCGTGGCCGCGCTTAGCGAGACACGCATTGAAATCAACAGCGACAAAGAGCGCGTTCAGGTCTACTGCGAATAGAAAAGGAGGCTTCTCATGCGTTGCCCCAATGTGAACGAGCTGCGGCATGAACAAGAAGAATGCCGATGGTACCTGGGCAGTGTCTCCCTGCAATGCGGGCTGGGCATTGTGATCTGACCTGGCACCAACCTGGCACCGGAGCCAAAAAGAAAGAGGGCCGGCGATTGCCGGCCCTCTTCTTGTGGGCGAATGCCCGCCAGGAACTACTGGTTCAGGTAGTTCAGGGCGTTGGTCAGCAGGCTCTTGGCGTAAGCCGGGTTGTGCACACCCATGCTGCCGTCGTTCTTCACGAAGAGGTAGCAATACACCGCTTCGCGCCAGGCCGTGTTGGTCCACTCCGGATGGAGGACGGCGCTGGTGAAAGTGGTGCTGGACAGGGAGTCCGTGGGCACCGTGAAGCCAAACTGAGCCGTGAAGTAATCTTCAATCTGGCCCATGAGGTTCGCCACTTCCGTCTGGCCACCCACGCCGTTCACACCACCGAAGTCGATGTCGAAGCTGGTGGCACCATTATGGCAGCTCTGGCAAGCCGTCAGGCTGGCTTCGAAGCTGTGGTCATGAATGGTGTAGCCGTGCGGGGCGCTGGCTTCCATGTGACAGGTCACACAGGGATCCGGCACATTGTTGTGCATGGCCGTGCGGTTGTAGGTGAAGCCCGGGATTTCGTAGGAGCCGGCACCCAGGAACATGTCCATCTGGGGGGACTCGTGCGGGCCGCGCAGCAGGCTGAACACGCCGCTGGCGTTGGAGAACACCTGGTCGTTCACATTGGTGAGCGTACGACGGGCGTGGTGGCACTGGGCGCACAGCTGGCTGTTGGCACGACCGGTGAAGGTGGTGGCGGTGCCGCCGGCCGGAACATAGACCGTGCTGTAGTCGGCAACGGTGCGCAGCTGGGCTTCGTTGGTGCCATTGTGCGGGTCGTGGCAAGTGACGCAGCCAACCTGATTCAGGGTGGCGCCGCTCACAGGCGTGGTGCCCGTGTAGTCCGGATCGTAAGCAGCCAGGAAGCCCTGGGTACCGTGACAGGTCCAGCAGCTGCCACTGTTCCACTCAGCCGAGTAGTCTTCAATGGTCACGCCGGGATTCTTGCCCAGGTGGTCGTGGGCGCCGCCCAGCCACTCTTCCATCTGGCCTTCATGGCAGGTGGCGCAAGCCGCGTCGTCGCCTTCCGCCGGGTTGGTGGCGAAGGAGATCTCGGGGCTGTGACCGTACAGGTTCGGGCCCATGCTGCTATGGCAGGACTCGCACTGCACACCCTGCAGGGCATGCAGACGGGCGGTGTCCGCCTCGTCGGCGGCCGGCCAGAAGTCGTCATAGCCACCGTCGAACATGCCATGGTCCGTGATGGTGGTGTCGCCGTAGGCCACGGGGGCGTCCCAGCCCAGCGTATGGCACTGCAGACAGTAGGGATTGTTGGACTGGCCAGCAGCCTCCAGGGTGGCGAAGGCATTGGGATGGCCCGTGCCCGTCCACTCCGTCACCGTCTCCGAGTGACAGGTGTAGCAGGAGCTTCCATTGTTACCAACCCAGGCCCAGGCGTAAAGATCTTCGCCGTCCTGTCCATTCTGACCGTCCTGACCGTCCTGACCGTCCGCACCAGTCGGTCCTGCAGGTCCAATGGGGCCAGCGGGACCAACAGCTCCATCCTCGCCGGCACAGCCAACCAGCATGATGCCGGTCAGAACCATTGCAGGCAGCGGTCGAAGCCACTTCTTCATGTCACACCTCCAATAAAAAATCGGGTAGCCTTTCCAGCGAACTCCCAAAATGTCGCGCCTTTGTCATCGGATGTCAACCAATCTGTCAACAATTTTACACTTTTTCACCTTTAATGATATGCTATTATCAATTAATGATCGCGTTGTAAATCAAGATGATAAGATGATTTCATACTATGAAAATTCTCTATTCCGTTCATTCTGACTCGCTTTGATGTGCACTTCGGCACGAAACTGAAGCATTCCCATTACGAAAAGAGGCCGCACAGGGCGGCCTCTGGTTTGGATGTGATGGAGATGTCAGAAAGGCCAGAAGTTGTTGTCGTGCCAATATTCGGAACGCAACGACTCGTGCAGCTTGACCATGGTGCCGTAGTGCTCGTCCTCAAACTGGGCCAGCCACACCAGGATCTTCCTCAATTCAGCATCGTCCACCTTTTGGGCGGCCTTGGCATAGAAGTCCCGCGCCTCCTTCTCCAACACAATGGCAATGTCCAGCGCCGTGGTATCGAAGTGGGTGGTGCCCAAGCTCTTCTTGAATGCTTCGCTCAGGATGGGATCGTGGATGTCGAAGGCGTGCTCCCGCCCGCTGCGCAGAATCTCTTCATTCCAGGTGGCCTTGTCCCGCCAGGTGCGGTACAATTCCGTAAGGATGCGCTTGTGATCCAGCTCTTCCTGGGCGAATTCCTGGAAGAACTGGCGCGCCGTCTCGTTGGTGGTGCGCTCGGCGGTGGCCAGGTAGAATTCGTGGCCCCGGCTCTCCACCAGAATGGCGTATTTGAAAATGTCTTCCACGGTCTTGAATTCGGGCTCTCGTCCGCTCATGGTCATCTCCTTATGATGGATGGGCGCCATGATAGGCAAATGGCGCTTGCCGCGAAAGTGCCCCCTGCCCCGCGCTTCACCTGTCAGGAAAAAAACCAGGTACCATTTTGGAACAATGGGGCAGGCATGCGAGTATGATGGCCCTGTCCCGGATGGGTCCACGGCTGTGGAACCACCCGCGCAGGCGCACACGGTCACAACCAATTTTCTCAAAGCTGTCGGAAAGGACATTTCATGAAGAAGATCCTGGCCATCCTCACCGGTGCCCTCGTGGTGTTCGCACTGGTTCAAAGCACTCCTGCCCTGGCCGGCGCCGGCTGCTGCCCCAAGGGCGAGAAGACCGCCAAGGCCTCCTCCTGCGGCGCCCCCGGTGCCGATGCCGCCCACGCCTCCAAGACCTGCACGGTGGACGGCAAAACCACCACCTGCACCATGAACGCCGATGGCAGCTGCAGTTTCCCCGCCGGCACGGTGGACCCCGCCACGGCCAAGGATGGCCTGAAGACCTGCGTGGTGGACGGCAAGACCGTCACCTGCAAGGTGAGCGCCGACGGCTCCTGCAGCATGAAGGGCGCCGAGGCTTGCCACGGTGCCGCCGCTGCCGCCAAGGGTTCCTGCTCCATGCCCTGCACCCCCGGCGCCGGCTGCCCGAGCAAGGCCGCCAAGGCCGTGAACAAGGATCCTTTCAAGGCCAGCGGCCTCTGATCCTCCGCCTTCAGCACCAATTGGAAGGGCCCGGCACCATGTCGGGCCCTTTCTGCGCTATGGCGGTGCCATTTGTTTGATGAATGTCATGGATATTTCAGGGCCTGCTCATTATCATTATCGGCTCGGCGCTTGTCCTCAAGACCTCAGTCGCCTACGGAGCAAAGCGTTTCCGGTAGGCCGAAACCGAAGGCAGACAGAAGACCATGCAGGCAGTTGACCGCTTCCTTCGCGTAGGTCTGCCGCTGACCGTCGTGAGCGTGCTCATCACGGTCATCCTGGTAGGCTGGAACACCCAACCGGACCGCTACCACATTGGTTATGCGCCGGAGCAGCCCATTCCCTACTCCCACAAGGTGCACGCCGGGGACAACCACATCCCTTGCGAGTACTGCCACACGGGAGCCCGCCAGGGACGACACGCCATGGTGCCGGCGGTGGAGGCCTGCTTCAAGTGCCACAACCTTACGCGCACGGACAGCCCGCACATCCAGCGCCTGAAGGCCGCCCTGGATGCCGGCCAGGCCTTCCCCTGGAAGCGCATCCACGACCTGCCCGACCATGTGTACTTCGACCATCGGCCCCATGTGGGCCTGGGCATCGCCTGCCAGGAATGCCACGGTCCAGTGGAGACCATGGAAGTGGTGGAGCAGGTGCTGAACATGCGCATGGGCGCCTGCCTTGAGTGCCATCGCGGCCAGCGCCAGTGGTCCACGCCCGTGCCCGCTCCCCGGGCGGACATGGTGCAGGTGGCTTCCGGCCACCCCACCGGCCCCACCAGTTGCAATGCCTGCCATCGTTGACATGAACTTCCTGGAGGTTCCGTGCAGATGACGCACACCACCCGGCGACAGGCCCTGGGAACCCTGGGAGGCCTGCTGGCCGCCCTGGCGCTCTTCCTGGTGCCCGGCTCCAGTGCCCTTGCGGCGCTGCGCAAGCCGGCCGCCACGCCGCGGACATCCGCTCCGGCCAAGGGCGAAGCGCCCGTGGTCCGGCCGCCCCAACATTCGGTGAGCCGCCATGGCTGATCACACCCCTTCATCGCCGCGCTTCTGGCGCAGCCGGGCCGAGCAGGCCGCCGATCCCGCCTTCCAGGAACCGCTGCAGCGCGAGTTCGAGCCGAACAGCGCCCACCAGCCGGAAGATCCCGCCGCGGGCATGTCCCGCAGGCGCTTCCTGGGCTTGCTGGGAGCCTCCGCCGCCTTGGCGGCAGGGGCCGCTGGCTGTGGCCGAAACATCGACCGCGGAGACATTGTGCCCTACACGCGCCGCCCGGAGGATGGCCTTCCCGGGCGTGCCATGTGGTATGCCACCAGCAGCGCGGAAGCCTGCTGGGTCTTCCCCTTGCTGGTGAAGACCCGGGAATCGCGACCCATCCTCATTGAAGGCAATGACAGCCATCCCGACTCCCTGGGAGCCGCCCCCATGCGGGCCCAGGCGGAATTGCTGGGCCTTTACGATCCCGAGCGCCTGCAGGCACCGGCCAAGGCGGGGGCCACGGAGTCGTGGGACAACGCCCTGGCCGCCCTGGCGTCCGGAATGGGCAAAGGCAAGAGCCTTCTGCTCACGGGCGCCGTGGTGTCGCCATCCCGCCAGGCCCTGCTGGAGCGTTTGGCCCAGAGCTATCCCGGCGTGGAAATCCACTGTTGGGAAGCCGCCGCGCCCCATGGTGCCCTGGCCGCCAGCCAGCAATTGGGCGCCGGCCAGTTGCTGCCGCGCCTGAACCTGGAAAAGGCCCGGGTGGTGCTCAGCCTGGAAGCCGAGCTTTTCGCGGGTGAGGGAGATCTTCCCCGACAGATCCGCGCCTTTGCTGCCGCGCGTCGGCCGTTGACCCACGGGGAGGCCACGCCTGAAGGCATGAACCGCCTGTGGGCGGCGGAATCCCGCATGACTTTGACCGGCGGCAAGAGTGATCATCGCCTGGCCCTGCGCTCCAGCGCGCTGCCCGCCCTGGCTTTCGCCCTGGCCCGCCGACTGAACGAACTGGGGTTGGCCTGGCCCGGCGCGCCGTTGTCCGCGCCCTCCCTGGCGGAATTCGCCAAGGCGGAAGGCCTGGATGGCAAGCTGTTGGAGTTATTGGCCCAGGATCTGAAGCAGGCTGGCCCCGCCGCCGTGGTGGTGGCCGGCAACCAGGGCAGCGCCGCCCTTCATGGCGCGGCCTTGGTGCTGAACCGCATGCTGGGTGCCGAGGGCAATACCTTCAGCTGGCGTCCTGCCGCCTTGCGCCCCCTGGCCTCCCACGCGGAAATGTCCCAGCTGGGCAAGCGGCTCCAGGCGGGGGAATTCGCCACCGTGGTGCTGGCCGGCGTGAATCCTGTCTACGATGGCCCGGCGGGGCTGGATTGGGCCAAGGCCCTGTCCGGCGCGGGCGAGCGCTTCCACCTTGGCCTTTTGCCCGACGAGAGCGCCGCCGCCTGCACATGGTCCCTGCCCCTGAACCATTGGCTGGAATGCTGGGGCGACCACATGGGCGGCCTCCTGCAACAGCCTGTGGTGGCTCCCCTTTACGACACCCGCGCCCTGGACGAAATTCTGCTGAACCTGCTGGCCAAGGGTGGCCAAAGCGTTCCCGCGGATGGCTTGTCCTGGCTGAAGGGGCTCTGGCAGGCTGAGTACGCCCGCCAGGGCAGCCCGCTGGCTTTTGACGCCTTCTGGCATGCCTCGCTACAGCAGGGCTTCAGCGCCACGGCCTTCCCCGCTGCCCCCGCGCCTGTTCTTTCCGCTGGCGCCCTCACGGCCTGGTCCGCGCCCATGGCCGCCTCCAAGCTGGAATTGACGCTTCATGCGGACCGCCGCCTCTTCGATGGACGCGGCGCCAACATCGGCTGGCTGCAGGAGCTCCCGGATCCCGTGACCAAGTGCACCTGGGGCAATCCTTTGTCAATTGCCCCGGCGGACGCCAAGGCCCAAAGTTTGAAGGACGGCGACCGCGTCATGTTGTCAAGCGGCGCCCAGTCGCTGGAGTGCACCGTGCTGGTGCAGCCCGGCCAGAAGGTTGGCACTTGCGCCCTGGCCCTGGGCCATGGACGCACGGCCTTGTCGGTGGCGGAAGGCATCGGCGTGAACGCCTTCACCCTGATGCAGGGCGGCGCCACCTTGCTGCCCAATGTGAGCCTGGCCAAGGCCACCACCACCGCCATGACCCACACCACCCAGGAACACCAGCTGATGGAAGGCCGCGACATTGTGCGCAGCCTGCCGCTGGCCTCCTTTGCCGCCGGCGAGACCGGCGCACCTTCCCATGGCGCCCACGCGGGTGGCCAAAGTGAAGGGAAGGGTGCTGAGCATGGTGCCGCCGCCGCAGCCGCCCTGGCCACGGGTCGGGACCATGGATTGAAACAGAAGGAAGAGGCTCCCCTGACCCTGTACCCGGACCACGAGTACCTGGGCCACAAATGGGGCATGGCCATTGACCTTAGCGCCTGTGTGGGCTGCGCCGGTTGCGTTATTGCCTGCCAGGCGGAGAACAACATTCCCACTGTGGGCCCAGAGCGCGTGGACGAAGGCCGCGAAATGCACTGGATCCGCATCGACCGCTATTACGAGGGCGATGAGGAGAATCCGGACATGGTCTTCCAGCCCATGTTGTGCCAGCACTGCGACCACGCCCCCTGCGAGAATGTCTGCCCGGTGGCCGCCACCACGCACAACGAGGAAGGTCTGAACCAGATGACCTACAACCGTTGTGTGGGCACGCGCTACTGCGCCAACAACTGCCCCTACAAGGTGCGCCGCTTCAACTACTTCAGCTACACGGGTGAACTGGCCGCCGTGCTGCAGCTGGCCGCCAATCCGGAAGTGAGTGTGCGTCCTCGTGGTGTCATGGAGAAGTGCACGTTCTGCGTGCAGCGCATCAACGAGGCCAAGAATCAGGCCAAGGCCGAGGCGCGCCCGCTGGTGGATGGGGAAATCAAGCCCGCCTGCGCGGTGGCCTGCGCCGCCGGCGCCATCACTTTCGGCGATTTGAACGCCGACAGCGAGGTGGCGCGCCTGTCCCAGGCCGACCGTCGTTACAAAGTGCTGGAAGAACTGGGAGTGAGGCCCGCCGTGACCTACCTGGCCGAACTGCGCAACCCCCTTGCCGCCGGAGGCGCCCATGAGTCATGAGGCCGTGCTGGCCGAGATCCGGCCCAAGCCCCTGGTGGTGGGGGAAGTCAGCCTGGGAGCCGTGGACGATGCCGTCTACGCCCCCATGGAATCCAAACCGCCCATGGTGTGGTGGGTGGCCCTGGCCTTCACCAGCGCCCTCATGCTCCTGGGCTTCGCCCTGATTGGCTACACGTTCTACGAAGGCATTGGCGTGTGGGGCAACAACGACCCGGTCTTTTGGGGCTGGGACATCACCAACTTCGTCTTCTGGGTGGGCATCGGCCACGCCGGAACCCTCATCAGCGCCGTGCTCTTCCTGTTCCGGCAGCGCTGGCGCAACGCCATTGCCCGCCTGGCGGAGGCCATGACCATCTTCGCCGTGATGTGCGCGGCCATTTACCCCGCCATCCATGTGGGCAGGCCCTGGTTCGCCTTCTGGCTCTTCCCCTATCCCAACCAGCGCGGCATGTGGATCAATTTCAACAGCCCACTGGCCTGGGATGTCTTCGCGGTGAGCACCTACTTCACCGTCAGCCTCTTCTTCTGGTATGTGGGTCTTATCCCGGACCTGGCCAGCGCCCGGGACCGCGCCACGGGCAAGGTGCAGAAGGCCGTGTTCGGCGCCTTGAGCCTGGGCTGGCGCGGTGCCGCCCGGCACTGGACCCACTATGAAAAGGCCTACATGATCCTGGCCGGCCTGGCCACGCCGCTGGTGCTCAGCGTGCACAGCATCGTGTCCTTCGACTTCGCCACCAGCGTCATCCCCGGCTGGCACACCACCATTTTCCCGCCTTACTTCGTGGCGGGCGCCGTGTTCAGCGGCTTCGCCATGGTGGTCACCGTGCTGGTCTTCGTGCGCAAGATCATGCGCCTGGACCACCTCATCACCCTGGACCACATGGAAGTGATGAACAAGGTGATCCTTACCACGGGCTCCATTGTGGGTTACGCCTACGGCATGGAGTTCTTCATTGCCTGGTACGGCGGCGTGCCCGCCGAGCACTATGTCTTCATGAACCGCGCCACGGGCCCCTACGCCTGGGCCTACTGGACCATGGTCAGCTGCAACGTGATCTTCCCCCAGCTCTTCTGGTTCCGCAAGATCCGCCGCAGCATCGTGGCCATGTTCATCATTTCCATTTTTGTGAACATCGGCATGTGGTTCGAACGCTTCGTGATCATTGCCACCAGCCTGCACCGGGATTACCTGCCCAGCGCCTGGGGCTACTTCCGCCCCACACTGGTGGACATGGGCATCTTCGCCGGAACCTTCGGCCTTTTCTTCACCATGATCCTGCTCTTCAGCCGCACCCTGCCGGTGATTGCCACGGCGGAGCTGAAAGCGGTGCTTCCCGGCGCGCAGCCCGGCCATGGAGGTCATCATGAGTGATCGTCCCTTCCTGGTGCTGGGCCTGTTCCAGGACGCCGACAAGCTGGTCCACGGCATTCGTGCCCTGAAATCGACCTACGGCGACAAGCTGGAAGCCTACACGCCCTATCCCATCCACGGGATCGAGAAGGAACTGGGCATTCCAAAATCCCATGTGGGGAAAATCGTCCTCGCCCTGGGATTGTCGGGCCTGACCCTGGCCCTGGGTTTCCAGAGCTGGGTGTTCACCACGGACTACCAGATCCAGTTCGGCGGCAAGCCCTACTTCAGTTGGGCCAGCTTCGTGCCCATTGTGTTTGAAGTGACCGTGCTGCTGGCCTGCATTGTGGGCGCCGTGTTCGGCATGCTGGTGTTGGTGAACAAGCTGCCGCACTACTCGCACCCCATCCTGTCCAGCCGCAGCATGCCCAAGATCACGCGGGACCGCTTCGCCCTGGCGGTGAGCGTGGACACGGCGGAGGACGCCGCCCGCGCCGAGGCCGCCCTGCGCCAGGCCGGCGCGCCGGAAACAGAAGTGGTGCACGGCACGGACGAAATTGGATCCGGCCCCTTGCTGCCGCTGAAGCCCGTGCTGGCCACGGTGATCATCTGCGTGCTGGCGGGTCTGGGCACCTGGCACCTGCAGCGGTTATGGAACAAGCTGCCGCTCATCTCCATCATGGATGAGCAAACCAAGGTGCTGCCCTTCCGCGCCAACGCCTTCTACCCCGACGGCCAGTCCATGCGCCCGCTGGTGCCGGGCACCGTGTCGCGCAGCGCCGAGTACGCCGCCTGGACCACGCCGGAGGAAGCCGGTCAAATGCTGGTCAACCCCCTGTCGGCGGACAGCCTGACTCTTGCCAAGGGTCGCCGGGGCTATGAAACCCATTGCCTGGTATGCCACGGCCAGTTGGGCGATGGCACGAAACTGCTGAGCGACAAATACACGGGCGCTCCCGCCAACCTGCACCAGGCACGCTTGAAGGAAGCCCCGGACGGTCACCTGTTCGCGGTGGTCACCGCCGGCAAGAACACCATGGCCGGTTACGGCAAGGACATTCCCGCCGCCGACCGCTGGGCCATTGTGCACTATGTGCGCGTGCTGCAGCGGGCCCTGGACGCCAGCGACGCCGATGTCCAGGCGGCCCAGGCCGTGGCTGCGGCCGCGCCTGTTGCCCAGGGAGGAAGCCACTGATGGGCAAGACCATGCTACCCAAGTTGATGGCCGGTCTGGGCCTGCTGGGCGTGATTGGCGCCTGGTTTGCCGGGGATTCCGCCCGTTTCAGCGCCAACTGGTTCGTGTGGAGCATCCTGCTCCTGGCCGTGGCCCTGGGTTCCCTGTTCATCGTTGCGCTGGAGCACCTGACCCGCGCCCAGTGGAGCATTGTGTTGCGCCGCGTGCCGGAACGCCTGTCGGGCCTCCTGCCCGCTCTGGCCGTTGTATTTGCCATTGGCGCGGCCCTGGGCCTTGCCGGGAATTTCGGTTGGTCCACCCCGGCCTTCCGTGAAGCCCTGGCCACAGAGCCCCACCTGCATGGCAAGGCCATCTGGTACAGCTCGCCCTTCTTCATTGGCCGTCTGGTCTTCATTTTTGCCGTGTGGCTCATGAGCTGGAAGCTCCTGGCCGGTGGCAGCATGAAGCAGGATGAGACGAAAGATCCGCGCTTCAGTCTTTTCGCCAAGCGCTTCAGTGCGCCTTTCATGTGGCTCTTCGCCATTAGCGTCACGGTGTTGACGGTGGACTGGCTCATGGGCATGAGCCCGCGCTGGTTCAGCACCATCTTCGGCGTCTACGGCTTCTCGGGCATCTTTCTGAGCGGTCTGGCGGCCACGGTGCTGGGCATCCTGCACCTGAAGAAGCAAGGCCGCCTCCAGGAAGTGCGTCCGGACCACTTGTACAGCCTGGGCGGGTTCCTGTTCGCCTTTACGGTGTTCTGGGCTTACATCGCTTTCAGCCAGTTCATGCTCATCTGGTACGCCAACCTGCCGGAAGAGACCTTCTGGTTCCACACCCGCCTGACGGGTGGCTGGTACCCGGTCACCTTCATCCTGCCCATCCTGCGCTTCATCGTGCCCTTCTTCGCCCTGCTTTCGCGGGAAGTGAAGATGGATGCCCGTCGCCTGTCCCTCGTGGCGGTGCTGGTGCTGGTGGGCCAGGCCCTGGACCTGTACTGGCTGATTGTCCCGGAACTGGGTCGTGGCGTGCTCTTCGGCTGGCAGGAAGTGGCCTTCGGCCTCTTCTTCACGGGCCTGGGACTTAGCCTGGCGGAAGCCCGCATGAATGTGGGCAAGGACCTGCCGGAAGGCGACCCCAATCTGGACGCCAGTCTTCATTATCACCTGTAGGAAGCAGTCATGGCGCAACCTGAACGCAACAGCATTCTCCCCACCCTGGCCTGGAGCCTGGCCATCCTCTTGGCCATGGGCATCTTCTTCGGCCTGCTGGTGGGTCCGGCCCTGACAAAGGGCGGCGCGGGCACGGCCCACGGCTATCTGCCTCCCCAGGCGCCCACGGACCTGACGGAGTTCGATGCGGTGAAGGGCCGTCAGGCGCCGGGCATCAACCTGGGTCAGGCCGTGGCGGGTGATCCTGCACTGAAGACCTGGGCCAAGGATGAATACGGCAAGATCTGCGTGGCCTGCCATGGACCCGCGGGCAAGGGCGATGGCCCCGCCGGTCTGGCCCTGCAGGCGCGCAACTTCACGCTGAACGAGGCCTGGAAGAACGGGCCCAAGCTCACGCAGATCTTCCAGACGCTGAGCAAGGGTTTGCCGCCCAAGATGCCCGCCTACGACACCTACACCCCGGCCCAGCGGCTGGCGCTGGCCCATGTGGTGCAGGGCTTCATGGCCTTCCCCAAGCCGGCGGCCAGCGCGGCGGAGGTGGCGGCCATGGACGCGGAATTCAGTCTCAGCGCAGGCGTGCGGGATCCCGGACGCGTAAGCGTAAGTGTGGCCGCCCAGCGCGTGGCCCAGGAAAGTCAGGCCACAAGCTTGAATGTGGAGGCCCTGCCAGCCGATCTGCGCCATCTGGTGCGTCATGCGGCCAAGGCCGGCCAGACCCTGGTGGGCCTGAAGGGCTTGAGCGGCGCCAATTGGACGGCGGCCCTGCATGCGGGAGCACCGGCCAACGGCTTCTCTCCGGCGGTGGGGGCTCTGGGCGGCGCCGATTGGCAGCGTTTGAACGCGGCCCTGGCGGTGGCCACCCAGGCCGGCACCAGCACCAACTAGGCAGCTCAGGCGGCTGCGGTCCTGGACCCGGCCGCCTTTTTCCTGCCTCGCAAGTTCGTCTGGACTAAGTTTGTTGATTGAATAACAAGTCAGGAGAACCCATGGCCCCTTCCCCCCCTTTCCGACGATGGGTGCCCATCGTCCTGTTGGTGGCCAGCCTTGCCGCCTTCCCAGCCCGGGCCGCGCAGCCCGCGGCGGAGGAGGACAAGGCCGGCGTGTTTTTCGATGAGCATCTGGGACAGGTCCTGCCCGGCGATGTGTTGCTGCGCGACGAAGCGGGCAATCCCGTGCGGCTGGACTCCCTGGTGGACAAGCCCACCATCTTGAACTTCGTCTACTTCGATTGCCCCGGCGTGTGCACGCCCCTGCTGAACGAAGTGGCGGACATCCTGGGCAAGACGGACCTGGATCCGCGCAAGGAGCCCTTCCAGATCCTGACGGTGAGTTTCGAGCCCCGGGACACGCCGGAGGTGGCGTCCGAGAAGCGCGCCAATTATCTGGCCATGCTCAGCCGCCCCCTGCCCCAGGAGAGCTGGCGCTTCCTGACCGGCGACGCGGAACCGCTGGCGCGCCTCACCAAGGCCGCGGGCTTTTCCTACAAGAAGGCCGGCTTTGAATATGTGCATCCCGGCGGGCTCATCCTGCTGGCGCCAGACCGCACCATTGTGCGCTATCTCTACGGCACCAAGTTCCTGCCCTTCGATTTCAAGATGGGCATCGCCGAAGCCGCAAAGGGACATGTGCTTCCCACCACGGCACGCCTGCTCACCATCTGCTTCAGCTACGACCCCGAGGGCCGCACCTATGTCTTCAACACCATGCGCGTGGTGGGCAGCAGCATGCTGCTGACGGTGGGCCTCTTCGCCGGCTTCCTGGCGGTCACCCAGAAGCGCGGCAGCCGTGGCCTGGGCCGCAAAGCCCGCCAGGACAACACAGCAACCACCAGCACCCAGAATCGGGAGGACGCATGACGGACAAGGCCAGCGGAGCCACCCCTCCGCGCGGATTTTACGGGCCGGAAGGCGGCGGGGGAGGTCTCCTCTCCTGGGTCTTCTCCACGGACCACAAGCGCGTGGGTCTGCTCTACCTCTACTCGCTCCTGAGCTTCTTCGCCATCGGGGCCATCCTGGGCCTTACCATGCGCGCGGAGCTCCTGATGCCCGGCCAGCAATTGGTCAGTCCCCGGGTTTACAACAGTCTCTTCACCCTGCACGGCGTGATCATGATCTTCCTGTTCATTGTGCCGGGCATTCCCGCCATCATGGGCAACTTCATGCTGCCCTTGCAGATTGGCGCGGAGGATGTGGCCTTTCCCCGCCTGAATCTGGCCAGCTGGTGGGTGTACATGGTGGGCGCCTTCCTGGCCGTCACCAGCCTGTTCAGCGGCGGCGGCGCTCCGGACACGGGCTGGACCTTTTACGCGCCTTATTCCATCCGCACCAACTCCAATGTGAGCCTGGCCGTGCTGGCGGCCTTCATCCTGGGCTTCAGCAGCGTGCTCACGGGCATCAACTTCATCACCACCATCCACCGCATGCGGGCCAAGGGCATGGGATTCTTCCGCATGCCGCTCTTCGTGTGGAGCCTTTACGCCACCAGCTGGATCCAGGTCATCGCCACACCGGTGGTGGGCATCACTCTGGTCCTGGTGGTGCTGGAGCGATTGCTGGGCATTGGCTTCTTTGATCCGGCGGCAGGCGGTGATCCCATCCTCTACCAGCACCTTTTCTGGATTTACAGCCATCCCGCCGTGTACATCATGATCCTCCCCGCCATGGGTGTCATCAGCGAAATCCTGCCCACTTTTTCCCGGCGCACCATTTTCGGCTACAAGGCCATCGCCATGAGCAGCATGGCCATTGCTGGCGTGGGCTACCTGGTGTGGGGGCATCACATGTTCACCACGGGCATGAGCGACACCAGCCGCGTGGTGTTCAGCCTCATGACCTTCCTTGTGGCCATCCCCACAGGCATCAAGATTTTCAACTGGGTGGCCACGCTCTACAGGGGCAGCATCAGTCTTGAAAGCCCCATGCTTTACGCCATGGCCTTCATCTTCCTGTTCAGCATCGGCGGCCTGACGGGTCTGGTGAACGGCGCCCTGTCCACGGACATCCATGTGCACGACACCTACTTCGTGGTGGGCCACTTCCACTATGTGATGTTCGGCGGCACGGGCATTGCCCTGTTCGCCGCCCTCCACTATTGGCTGCCCAAGATCAGCGGCCGCATGGTGAATGAGAAGAAAGCCAAGCGCGCCTTCTGGCTGGTGGTCATTGGCTTCAACCTGCTCTACTTCCCCATGCTGGTGCTGGGCATCATGGGCATGCCGCGCCGTTACCACGATTACCTGCCCATTTTCCAAACGCCGCATGTGATCAGCACCATCGGCTCCTGGGTCATTGCCACGGGTCTTGTGCTCATGTTCTGGAATCTGTGGAGCAGCGCCCGCCGGGGCGCCCTGGCGGGGAACAACCCCTGGGGAGGCACAACGCTGGAATGGCAGACCACCAGCCCGCCGCCCACGCTGAACTTCGACGCCCCCGTCACGGTGACGGCCGGCCCCTACGAGCGCGGTGAAGGGAGAACGGCATGAGCGACACCACCCTGGCCCATGGTGCACATGCTCCGCACAAGGACTACGAAGGCGCAAAGACGGGCATGTGGATCTTCCTGTTCACGGAACTCCTGCTCTTCGGCGGCCTGTTCCTGGTGTACTCGGTCTATCGCACCCTGTACACCCATGACTTCCACCTGGCCGCCGGGCACCTGAATGTGCCACTGGGCGTCACCAACACCTTCGTGCTCCTCACCAGCAGCCTGACCATGGTGCTCTCCGTGACGGCCCTGCAAAAGGGTGACCGCCAGAGCGCCCTGAACACACTGGGCTGGACGCTCTTCCTGGCCGGGCTCTTCCTGGTGATCAAATTCTTCGAATGGAGCGCCAAGATCGAGCACGGCCTCTACCCCGGCTCACCCGTGCTGAAGTCCCTGCCCGCCGGCGAGGGCCTCTTCTACGGCCTCTATTTCGTCATGACCGGTCTGCACGGCTTCCATGTCATTGTGGGAATGATCCTCCTGAGCGTCATCGCCTTCCAGGTGAAGAGCGGGCGCGTCCACCAGGGAGACTTCGTGAAGCTGGAGAACGCGGGCCTCTACTGGCACCTGGTGGATCTGGTGTGGATCTTCCTTCTGCCTCTTTTCTACCTCACCAACTGATGGACGGCACCATGCACGACAATACCCATGCACATGGGGACGGCCGCACCGCGGAGCACGCTCCCCAGCCTTACGGGCTCTTCATCAAGGTGTGGGCGGCGCTCATGCTGCTCACCTGCATCACCGTGGGCGCATCGGTGAACTGGCCGGGCGCCGTGGGCACCGCGGTGGCCATGGCCGTTACGCCGGTGAAGGCCAGCCTGGTCCTGCTCTTCTTCATGCATTTGAAGTGGGAGCCCCCGGTGTTCAAAATCATGTTCCTCACCGCCGTGGGGCTGATGGCCGTGTTCTTCGGCCTCAGCTTCTTCGACTATCTCTACCGTTAGGAGCTCGCCATGCAAGGAGTTTCAAGCTATTCCGGCATTGTCGATGGCGCCTTCTGGTATATCCTGGGCATCTCGGCCGTGCTGCTTGTTGGCATCACCATCGTGATGATCTGGTTCGCCTTCCGTTACAGCGTGAAGCGCAATCCCAACCCGGCCCAGATCCACGGCAGCGTGGCGCTGGAGACCCTGTGGACGGTCATTCCCACGCTGCTCGTGCTCAGCATGTTCTGGTACGGCTGGACGGGCTTCAAGCGCATGCGGGATGTGCCCCAGGAAGCCATGCTGGTGAAGGTGACGGCCCGCATGTGGAGCTGGAGTTTCGAGTATCCGGATGGCCGCCGCAGCCAGGAGCTGGTGGTGCCCGTGGGCCGTCCCGTACGCCTGGAGCTGCTAAGCAAGGATGTGCTGCACAGCTTCTTCGTGCCTGCCTTCCGCCTGAAGGAGGACGCGGTGCCCGGGCGCACCAACCACGCCTGGTTCCAGGCGGACAAGGCCGGCTCCTACGATCTGCTGTGCGCCGAGTACTGCGGTGACCAGCACAGCAAAATGCTGGGCACGGTGCGCGTGCTGCCGGATGCGGACTACGCCACCTGGCAGGCCAATCCTCCCGCCATGGTGACCGGTCCGGAGCTGCTGGCCGCCAAGGGTTGCACCACCTGCCACAGCCAGGACGGCAGCCGCATGGTGGGTCCCTCCTTCAAGGGCCTGATGGGGCGCAAGGAGATGGTGGTGCAGACGGATGGGGAGAGCGAAGTCACCGTGGATGAGGCCTATCTGCGCCGCAGCATCCTGGAGCCCAAGGCCCAGGTGGTGAAGGGCTTCGACCCGGTCATGCCCGAGCAGCGTGACCTGTTGAGCGACGAGGAGCTGGACGAGATCATCAAGGTCCTGCAGGGCCTCTAAATGTGGACAGGGCCCCTTCCGGCCCGCGCCGGGAGGGGCCCGCACTTCACAAGATCTGCCGGGTGGCATTTGCAGATCATGACAGGGGTCGGACGATTCGTGGACAGGCAAACCCATGGGGAAGCGTCCACCAGCTTGAGGGAGCACCATGAAGACGCTGCTTGAACTGATGAAGGTGAAAATCACCGCCGCCGTGACCTTCACCACCGCCGTGGGTTATGTGCTGGCCCGTGGCACTTTCGACGCTGATGTGGCGGCGCCTCTCCTGGGACTCTTCCTGCAGGCGGCGGGGGCGGCGGCCTTGAACCACGCCCAGGAGGCGGATGTGGACGCCCTGGTGCCGCGCACGGCCCAGCGCCCCATTCCCAGTGGCCGCATCAGCCGTGGGGGCGTGGTGCTGTGGGCCACCACGCTGCTCACCCTGGGAAGCGTGGTGTTGTGGATGGGCGCGGGTTGGCTGCCCATGGCCATTGGCCTGGTCACAGCCGTGCTTTACAACGGCATCTATACTCCGTTGAAACGGCGCACCCCCTTCGCCGTGCTGCCGGGCAGCTTCATTGGCGCCCTGCCGCCACTGGCAGGCTGGGTGGCCGGCGGCGGCTGGCTGCAGGATTTGACCATCCATCAGGTGGCTTTCTTCTTCTTCATCTGGCAGGTGCCTCATTTCTGGCTCCTGTTGCTCTTCCACGAACGCGCTTATCGGGAAAACGGCCTGCCCAGTCTTTTTGACCGATTCGAGAAGCGCCAGATCCTGCGCCTGACCTTCGCCTGGACCAGCGCCACGGCCATTGCCGGCCTGATGATGCCCCTGTTTCGCGCCGTGCGCCACGATGTCACCGGTTGGCTGATTGCGCTGTCGGCCCTGCTGCTCATGGGAGCGGCGGCCCGCTGGCTGGGCGCCGGCTTCATGGCAAGCACCACCGAGGCCGTGGCGGACGAACGGGGGCGCAAGGTGTTCATCCGCTGTTTTGCCGCGGTGAACAGCTATGCCTTGTTCGTGATGATCGCGCTGATTGTGGATCGCCTGTCGTCCTGATTCACCCATAGGCAAAACAGCTCTCGTCTCGAGTCTCGAACTCCATCTCAGCGCAGCGCTTCTCCTGCCCTGCACCCTGTCCTTCCAGCGAAAGCTGGGATCTGGAGTCAGCCTGGATTCCCGTTTTCGCGGGAATGACAGGTCCGTGTTCCGCTACTATGTGCAGCAACGCTCCTGCACCGAGCCGAACATCAAAACCCTGCCGGGCCGATCCTGCCACCAAGAGCAAGGGCCCCACGCGGGGGCCCTTGCAGCAATGCCTGGTTTGAGGGGGATCAGTTGGTGATCCGGCAAGTACGGAAGCCAAAGTCCGACATCTGATTTGTTTGGCCATTTGGAGCACGCCACACACTGGGCAACCAGGTATTGTCGCGCTGCCAACTGCCATTCTTGGCTACGCGGCTGGTGCTCACCGTGGTGGGCCCAACGGGGTTGGTGCGTGGCTGGTTTGGCAGGGAACTTGCGTAGTAGTCGTTGGTGAATTCCCCCACATTTCCGCCCATGTCCTGCAGGCCCTGAGCCGTGTTGCCAAACGGATGGCTACCCACAGCGCTGGTCCAACCCACGCAATAGCCTCCGCGGTTGTAGTTGGCTTCCGTGCATGTGGGCGAGCTGTTACCCCATGGATAGGTGGTGTCACCATTCATGCAAGCCGCATATTCCCATTCCGCTTCCGTTGGCAAGCGATAGCCAGTGGCCAAATAGGGGTTGTTGACAGACGGATCCATGGCCCAGTTGCCATTGTAAAAGGGAACCAAGCCTTCCATCATGCTGCGCCAATCGCAATAGCACGCGGCACCATACCAGCTTACCATCTTGGCCGGATGGACATTGGCGTCGTAGCCACCAGGATAGGCGAAGCCTGGACCAAATGTACCACCATTGTAGGTTGAACTCTGCACATAGAATAGCCCTGTGGTGGAGTTGTATCTGATTTCCAGATAATTTATTCCAGATACATAGACCAGTTTGACACCGTAAGCATACACATTGCTAGTTCCATAAACCGCATCATAGACAACAGTAATCAGGCCTTCAGCTTTTGCCCAGTTCAGGGCTTCCACATACTCGGCATTGGTTACTTCGTGTTGACCCAAACAATAGTTGTGCGTTAAAGTGACTTGATTCATAACACCATTGCCCATGTAGAAGGAACCGGCTTGCAGGCCCACCATGCCCACGGGTGTGGTTGAATACTCCAGATTCACGCGGAACATGGCGCTGTCCACGCTGATGGGCGAGCTTGTGCCCATGGCGTACACCACGCTGTGCGCGCCCGCGGCAACACTTCCCACATCGCCGCTCAGCTGCGCCGTGGGGACACTGGTCCAGTTGGTGCCGCCGTCCAGGCTGCGCTCCACCGTCACCGTGCCCGCCGTGTCCGTGCTGTAGCTGATATCCACCAGGCCCGTGCCATCCGTGCGCTGGGCGAAGCTGACACCCGACACTGTTGCGGCAAGGGCGCTGCCAGCCACCAGGGCGCCCATCAGGCTGGTCATCAAAGTCTTGTTCATCAGGATGCTCCTTACTTGCTCAACATGAGCTTCTGCGCCTGCTGGCGCCCCGCCGCCTCCAGCACCGCGATGTACACGCCGCTGGACCACTGGCTGCCATCCACCTGCACCTCGTGGGTGCCGGCTTCCACCAAACCCGTCACCAGGGTGGCCTGCAAGGCGCCCTTCAGGTCGTAGACCTTCAGGCTGGCCTCGCCCAGCTCATCCATGCTGTAGCGCAGCGTGCAGGAGGGGTTGAAGGGATTCGGGTAGGGATTGGACAGGGCGAAGGTGGTGGCCAGCTCGCCAGCGTCCACCATGTCGTTCACCTGGCAGATCACCGTGCCGTGGGAGCTGACGATGGAGCACTGGGTCTGGCCGCTGTGATCGCCTTCAAAGGTCACCGTCACCGTGACGCTCTCGCCCTGGGCCAGTTCATAGCTCGCGGGGCTGACGCTGAAGGTGCCGCACTCTTCGCTGATGGTGCCGGCAAGGCTCGTGGGGCAGGTGCCGGTGGAGGTGTTGTGGATGGTGAAGCTGCGCGTCACGGGCCCCATCAGGTTCACCGTGCCGAAGTCCAGCAGCTCCGCATCCAGGGCCGTGCTTTCCACACAGGCGGGAGGCAGCACAACGACGGGTCCAAGCACGGTGGCGGCGTTGCCGTAGGCATCCAGGGCCGCCACGCGCAAGGTGTAAAGACCGGTCTCCCCTTCCGTCCAGCTCACCGCGTCCGAGAAAGCGAAGGCCGTGCCCAACACAATCTCATCCACGCTATCGTCCAGCGCCCACACGGCACGCACGGCGCCGGGATGTGCATCCGCCGCCACCCAAGAGGCGGACAACAGGGCCGGGGTGTGTCCCAGGGTGGGGAAATCCACGCTGGTGAATGTGGGCGGGGTTGTGTCCAGGACGCCCAGGGCACTGGTGCCGGACACCACTGCGGCGAACACCGCGGGGCCTACAGCCAGGCCTGCGCACAGAGCAAGCAGTCGACGCTTCATGCCGATTCTCCTTCAAACGATGTTGTGCTTCACGGCCAAGGGCACCCGGCCGTTGGGGGGTCAACAGAGGCCTGGCCGATGACGACACTCATCGTCACTTCACAAGTTCAGATTGAGGGGTTCTCGGCTTCAGGGCGCGAAAAGGAGTTGCAAGAGTTGTGCCATTCCTGGCATGGCCACATCAACCGTTGTGCATCAACAGCTTTCTCTCGAAGTTCTATTCACTTTTAGTTCAAATTCAATGTGCTGATGTTCGTTTTCCGGCACACCTGTCGGATTTGAAACACTTTGGGTGGCCGCACTCCATGGTGTCGGCAGCTTTCCCGTCCCAAGCCCTGTCATCCCAGTGAAAGCAGGGATCTCCATTTCAAGCTGTCCTCTTGTTATGACAATACAATGGCTTGGGCCGCTGATTGTCAGTGGAGCAGCTTTGAGCTGATGACACACCGCACCGGCACCACACCGGCACCGCACCGGCACCACACCGGCACCACACCGGCACCACACCGGCACCGCACCGGCACCACACCGGCACCACACCGGCACCGCACCGGCACCGCACCGGCACCACACCGGCACCGCACCGGCACCGCACCGGCACCGCACCGGCACCACACCGGCACCGCACCGGCACCACACTGGCACCACACCGGCACCGCACCGGCACCACACCGGCACCGCACCGGCACCACACTGGCACCACACCGGCACCGCACCGGCACCACACCGGCACCACACCGGCACCACGCTTCCATGAGAGGTCCTTTGTGGGAGGGAGTATCCATCCGCTGCAGGCTTGGTATCTTGCAACCTGTCAAGCCGGAGATTCCCCCATGTTTGAAAGCTACACCGCTTGGGTTCGCGAGCTTCCTTTCACCAGTGCCTTTGTTCAATTCGCGGTGTTGGGAACCCTGGGCGAGCTGCTGCCCTGGTGGTTGAAGCATCGCCGCACCCTGCCCTGCACACGCACGCAGTTCATGGGAAAAGTACTGGGATGGGGGCTGTTGGGCCTGCTCATCAAGCTGGGCTTCCTGATGATGAAGGGCGCCACCACAGCGACCATTGACCATGGTCTCCTGCCGGAGAGCTTCCGCCAGGGTTTGGGCTGGGCATTCTCCGTAAGCGTGCTCACCAATCTGTTCTTTGGGCCGCAAATGATGTTCGGCCATCGTCTATGGGACAATGTGATCCTGCGTCAGCGCAATTGGATTGGCCTGGAAAAGGCATGGTGGACCCTCATCTGGTTCTGGATCCCCGCCCACACCCTCACCTTTTCCCTGCCACCGGACTATCAGATTGGTCTGGCCGCCTTGTGGAGCATTGTGCTGGGCGTCATCCTGGGATTCACCACGCGCAAGGGCAAGGCCGCAGCCTGATTCCTGAACCCCTTGCTGCTTCCCTGCCCCGGAAGCCGACCCAAAAAAGGAAGGCCCGCCAAAAGCGGGCCTTTGTCGCCATTGAAATCAGAAGCTGCCAGTGACGATCCCCGCCGCCGCCCGGAAATCCACCACCACGGGGACTCCCGGGCTTGGGCTGGAACGCAATCACTTTCAGTTTGCGTCCCCTGAAGTCCTTGCCAAGGGTCGTTCAATGGCCACGCGATTACACAACGGGGGCTGGCGGCGCAGCGCCCCGACCGCCAGCGGCTCCGCCATTGCAGCTGTTCATGGCCTCACGCAGGCCCTTGCGCAGCCACAGGCGCACGCCACCTTCCGCACGCTCCAGCATGTCACCCACATCCGGGCGCAGCGCCTCTGGCATGGGGGCCAGCACAAAACTCTTCAATTGGGCGCCGGGCACGGGATGCAGGGGGCGAAAGCCCAGGCGCAGGCGGGGGACCTGCGTTCCCAGGTGCTGCACCACATGGCTCATGCCATTGTGATTGCCGCCGCTGCCGGATTCGCGGAATCGGATTTCACCCAGGGGCAGGTCTATGTCATCGAAAGCCACAAGCACTTCTTGGACGTCAACCTTGTAGAAGCGGCTCACCTCCGCCACGGCCTGGCCGGAGAGATTCATGAAAGTGGTGGGCTTCACCAGCACGGTGTCCTCACCCTCCAGCCGCAGGCGGGCTTCCAGGTAGGAACCCCGGCCGCTGCGGAAGGGTGAATTGCCGGCGAGCCGGTCCACAAGGAGAAATCCCAGGTTGTGCCACGTGTTACGGTAGCGCTCCCCGGGATTCCCCAAGCCACATATGATGCGCATCAGACGGGCTTACTTGAGGCGGGCCTTGGTGATCTGGACAACGGCCACGTGGTCCGGATTCAACAGGCGGATGGCATCGGTGTGGAGGTCCTTCACCAGCAGGTTGCGACCCGCCTCCAGCTCCGTCACATCAATGTCAAAGAAGTCCGGCAGCGTACCGGCCGTGCAGCTCACCTTCACCTTGCCCATGAGACGGCGCAGCTGGCCACCCTGCTTCACGCCCACGGGATTGCCCAGGAGGCGCACGGGCAGATCGGTGTTAATCTTCTGGTCCGGGCTGACCACCAGGAAGTCCACATGCAGCACTTCCTCGCTCACCGGGTGGCGCTGGATGTCGCGGATCAGGCAGGTCAGGGCCTTGCCATCCGCATGAAGGTCCACCATGCGGGCATGCTTGGCAAGGGCCATTTCCAGGTCGTGAGCTTTCACGGACAAGTGCAGGGTCTCCTGCTTCTGTCCATAGACCACCACCGGCACCATGTTGCCGCGACGGGTTGTACGGGCGCCGCCCTTGCCAAGGCGTTCGCGGGGTTGGGCGTCAAGGGTGAATGCACCCATGGTTCAATCTCCTGATTTGTTGGTCTTCTCAGCCGAACAGTGTCGCTATGGACTGTTCGTCGTGGATCATACGCACGGCCTCGGCGAAGATGGGCGCCACGCTCAGCACGCGCAAACGCTCCACGCCAAGATCCTCCCGGTATGGGATGGTGTCCGTGACGATCAATTCCTTCAAGGGAGCCGCGTTGATGCGCTCCACAGCCTGCCCCGAGAGCAGGGCGTGGGTGCACACGCAGGTGACGCTAAGCGCGCCCAGGTCCATGGCCACTTTCACGCTCTGGGTCATGGTGCCCGCCGTGTCCGCCATGTCATCCACAATGATCACATTGCGGTCCCGCACCTCGCCAATAAGATTCATCACCTCAGCCACATTGGCGCGGGGGCGACGCTTGTCCACAATGGCCAGATCCGCACCCAGACGCTTGGCGTAACTGCGCGCCATTTTCACGGAACCAATGTCCGGTGCCAGCACCGTGGGGACATCCAGGCCAAGGGTTTCCAGATAAGGCAAGAGCACGGCACGACCATAAAGATGGTCGAAAGGGATGTTGAAGAAGCCCTGAATCTGGTCCGCGTGCAGATCCATGGTCAGCACGCGATCCGCTCCGGCGGTGGTGAGCAGGTCCGCCACCAGCTTGGCGGCGATGCTCACACGGGGCTGGTCCTTGCGGTCCTGCCGGGCGTAGCCGAAGTAGGGAATGACGCAGGTGATGCGCCGGGCACTGGCGCGCTTGGCGGCATCCATCATGAGCAGGAGCTGCATGAGGTTGTCCGCTGGAGCCACCGTGGACTGCACCAGGAAGACATCCTTTCCCCGGATGTTCTCCTGGTACTTCACATACAACTCACCATCTGAGAAACGACGAAGATCGACCTCGCCCAGGGGAATACCCAGGCTTTCGGCGATGTTTGTCGCCAGGCGGCGGGAGATGTCGCCGGCGAAGATGCGAAGCTCCGTCACGGCTGTTGGCCCTCGTCTTCATGGGGGTCCGACCTGCGGTTCCCCAAGCCCTTATTCCATGCCGGCCATGGGGCCAGCACCATCCTGCTCGGTATGATCTGCGGCTTCTGGCCCAAGAACGCATTGATTGGCATAAGCTTCCAACACGCGATCCTCCACCTCCTGACGAAAGTCGTTGGAGATGGGATGGGCAATATCCCGATGGCTGCCGTCCTCCATGCGCCTGCTGGGCATGCACACAAAAAGGCCGCGCTGGCCCTCGATCACTTTCAATCCGCGGACGACGAAGACATCATCCAGGGTGATGTTCACGAAGGCGCGCAAACGCTCTTCATGACGCAGGTTGACATGGACCTCGGTAATGCGCATCCGCCTCCCCCTTTTCAGCCTTCCCGCTTGGCGAGGTGTCCAGGGGGAGGGTGGACACCACCACAGGATAGCGGGACTGCAGTTCCTGCGCCACAAGCCGGGCCGTCTGCAGATCTTCAAACAATGCGAACAAGGCCGACCCGCTTCCACTCATGGCCGCGAAGCGCGCTCCCATGCGTTTCAACAGGGCTTTTGCCTCCCGAAGCTGTGGATGAGCGGCAAAGACCACAGTCTCGAAATCATTCTCCGGCCATGTGGACGGATCCGCATGTCCATTCACGAAATCATGGGAACCGTGAAAGCTAGCGTAGGCTCCCTGCTTTGTCAACCAACGGGATAGCTCGGCATAGGCCCAGCCGGTGGAGACATGCAATCCAGGCCAGAGCACCACCACGGCATCCTGGAACAGCGGTTCGATGGGCGTCAGGATCTCGCCACGCCCCGTGACATGGCACCAGTCCGACTGCAGAAAGAAAGGGACATCGCTGCCCAGCTTCAAGGCCAATTCCGCCAGTGGAAAACCTGGATCTCCATCACCCAGGTGCTCCTCCAGCAGGAGCAGACAGGCGGCGGCGTCGCTGGAACCACCACCCAGCCCGGCCCCGGCAGGGATGTTCTTGTGCAAGTGAAGCTGCACGGCCTGGTGGCACAGGGGCCGCCCCCGCCCATGGGATTCCTCCCGCCAAAGCCGCAAAGCCTTGACTACCAAATTGTTTTCATCCATGGGGAGGGCAGGATCGGAACAGGAGAAATTGTCACGATCCGCCACCTCCATGCACAGGCGGTCGGCCAGTTGCAGGGGGACGAAAATGGATTCCAGCTCGTGGAAACCATCCGGGCGGCGACCCAAAATCTTCAAGCCCAGATTCAGCTTGGCGGGAGCCTGTCTCTCCATGGAATGCATCAGGTGTTGAAGATTTGGGTTTGAGCGGCGACGAGCTTCCGGTCCATGGTCGGAGAATTGGCCTCCAATCCTGCACCCGGATTCAGGAACGCAGCACTCGACAAGTCATGAGACATGTTCTGCACGCTCGGGCTGCCCTCGCCGCCGCGTGGAGCGCCGACGGGGGCTTTTGGCTGTTTCACCGTAATAATAATAGCGATTATAGTAGTGGTAGTAATAGTAATAACTGCCGTAAACACGCTTAATGTCATAATCATTCAACACCGCACCCACCACTTGGCTGCCGGACTGCTCCAACTTGGAGAGGGCTTCGGACACTTCCCGATGATGGCTGGAGTTGCTGCGCACCACAATCACCACCGCATCCACCAGCCTGGCCAGAATGGTGGGATCCGTCACGGGCACCACCGGCGGAGTGTCCACAATGACGAAGTCGTATTCCCGGCGCGCCCATTCCACCAGTTCGACCATGGCCGAACTGGCCAGCAGTTCCGCCGGATTGGGCGGAATGGGCCCGGCGCTGAGCACATGGAGATTTTCAATGTCCGTGTCGGAAATGGTGGTGGACGCATTTTGGCTGCCCGCCAGGATTCCCGACAGCCCCACATTGCGCTCCAGACCAAAGTTCTTGTGGGCCGTTGGTCGGCGCATGTCGGCGTCAATGATCAAGGTGCGTCGTCCGGTTTGGGCCAGCGTGACGGCCAGGTTTGCGCTGGTCAGGCTCTTGCCTTCCTGGGTGGTGGACGATGTCACAATGATGGCTGGTGCGCGATTGACATCCTGGCCGTCGGCAACCGAACGCTCCAGCTTCATGAGAAGGGTGGTGCGCAGACTGCGATAGGCCTCGCTGATGGGCGATTTGGGGCTGAAATGGGTGATGAGCTTGCGCCGTACTTTCCAGGCGTCCTCTTCACGCAGGGTTTTGCCGGCGTTTTGTTTCAGCGCCCGTTCCAGACGGCGCACATTGATGGTAGGGACGGCCCCCAGCATGGGAAGTCCGGCCTTGCGCAGATCCTCCGGCGTGACAATGCGTGTGTCGAAGAGGTGGTAGACGAAGGCCGCGCCCACTCCCAGGAAAAAGCCCAACAGGATCCCCAGCAGCAGATTGAGGCGCTTGTTGGGACGCACGGGATGCTGGGGAACTTCCGCCTTGTCCAGCAGGCGCACATTGCCAATCATCCCCGCCGCCACCGCCTGGTTCTCCTGGTGCTTCTCCATCAGCAGGCGGTAGAGCTTCTCGTTGATCTCCACATCCCGCGTGAACCGCGCATATTCGCGGCCCGCCTCCGGCAGCAGGCGCAAACGGCCCTCAAAGTCCGCCACCACCTTGCCCTGGGCATCCTGTGCGGCGCGCAGGGCCCGTCCTTCCACTTCCAGATCAATGATGCGCTCGAAGATCTGCTGCATGGTGCCAAGTGGGTCGGAACTTTTCATCTCCGTGATGGAAAGCTTGTTGGTCTCCTCCTTCAAGGAACTCTTCACCTTGCGCAGCTCGTCCTCCAGACGCCGCACATAGTCCTCCCACCCCGGTTCAGCCTTTGCCCGCACATTGGCGATCTGCGTCTGCTTGTCCGCGATTTCCCTGGACAGACGCTCGATGGTTCCCGTGGACAAATTGCCCACATCGTCCACCAGGCTGCTCTGGCCCTGGCTGTACTGGCGTCGCAGATTCTCCAGGCTTACCTCGTTGGAACGCAACTCCAGATTGATGCGACTCAGCTCGGTCTGGGCGTTGGCGCTCTGCTGCACAATGGTGGCGGTTTCCACATCCAGGGCCGCCAGCTTCGAACCCTCCTTGAACTGGGTCAAGTTGGTCTCCGCACCCTGCAGGCGCGTGGTCACTTGATCCAGTTGGTCCTTCAGGAAGCTGGTGAGCTCCGTGTACTCGGCACGGCTGAACTCCTGGTTCTGCCGATGGAAGTGCTCGGCCAGCGTGTTGGCCAAATAGGCCGCCTCGAAGCCCGATGTGGCTTCAATACTGATGGAGAGCACATTGGAATTCAGCACCTGCTTCACGGTCAAATGGGCCAGGAACCATTCGATGGCCTGGTCTTCCGATGCACTGCCCGGAGTGTCGGACTCTCCCAGCATGACCAATCGGTCGGCATAGGGACTGGCGGCGGCACTAAGCACCACCTCCCGCGCCAGGCGCCGACTCTCCAGGATGCGCAGTTGGTCGGACACGCTGAAATTTCCTGCAGACAGTGCGCCGTCCAAGGCCAGACCCGCTTCCCAGGGGCTGTTGGTGAGCACCATGGCGGTGGCTTCCGCGCGATAGACATAGGTCATGCGCGAATTGACCACCAAGGCCGCCAGCACGGCCAGCAACAGGGAGGCCAGCACGAACCAGCGCCCGGCGTAGAGGATGCGGTAGAGTTCGCCCAAGTCAATGCGTCCGCCCTCGTCCTCGTCCGGGCGGGGTGTCCGGCTTTCTCGCGACGCTTTCACGGGCCGCTCTCCTTCCATTGCATCACATCCGAAAAACGCAGCCTGAGGAAAGGCAGGGCCACCAGTCCCAACACGGTCAGCACCAGCCAGGTGATGAGGTGGTTGCCCAAGGCGAAGCTGGTGGCTTCCTCGGCACCCGCCCCAATGAGACCCATGGCCAGGGCCGTGAAGTACTGCACCGTGCCGAAAGCTCCCGGCGCGGCGGGGATCATGTAGCCCAGGCTGACGAAAACCAGCAGCATCAACAGGGAGGCGAAGGGCGCCTGGCCAAAGAGGGCCATCTCCTGATGAAGGCCATAGGCGTGCACCATGCAGGCAAGTGACGCCAGGTAGCAGCCCATCAGCAAGGAGGTCTGGGCAAGCAGAAGCAAGGCTTCCCATGGGGACCGCAGAATCTCCAGCCCTGATGAGAAGGTGGCGAAGAGGCGATGCAGGCGCGCCGCCGGACGGGCGGGAAGGAAGCGCGTGAGCAGGGCTTCCGACAACACTAGGCTGCGCTCACGGAAGAGCACCAAAAGGAGCAGAAAGGCCAAGCCCAATCCTGCGCCGGTGGCCAGCAGCGGTGCCAGCGAACGGAAGCGGTCCAGGGCCCCAAGCGCCTCCGGGCTTGCCGCCCCGGCGGCCTCCAGCAAATCCCCCTGCATCAGCACCATCAACACCAACACAGAGAGGGCGCCGATCATGTCCATCATGCGTTCAAGCACAATGGTGGCCAGGGCGCCCGCCACGGGCACCTGACTGCGCAGGCCCAGCGCGCCGGCGCGCAAGACCTCACCCAGTCGCATGGGCAGCAGGTTGTTGGCCATGTAGCCCAGGTTGGTCAAATGGAACATGCGATCCAATGGCACGCGGTCCAGGGGACGGGCAATGAGTTGCCAGCGCCATGCCCGCACCACCAGGGACAGGATGAGGAAGCCCAGGGCTCCGGCAAAGGGCAGCCACTTGAGATGCAGCAGAAGCCTGCCCACGGTGGGCCAATCCACGCGGGTGGCCAGAAAGGCCTGTGCCATGGTGGCTTCACCACGGTACCAGGCTCCCGGCGCGGGATTGAAGACAAAGAGATAGATGAAGAAGAGCGAGATGAGCAGGGCCACCAGGCTGCTGCGCTTCATGGGCGGCCCCCGCCGCCGGCACCCGGGCGCAGATCCACCAGCTCCATGCCGGCAGGCAGGCGGAACGCCAGCTCCTTGGCCTTCACTCCGCGATTCGGCCAGGACTGCCGCTTCAGCACCACAAAGCGCATGCGCGTGTCCGTGAAATCCGTGAAGGCCACATCCCGCGGCCACCACTGGTCCTTTTCCTTCTGCAGGGTCAGTTGAACTTCGCGCATGAACTCCGAACCACTGCGCGGCGACAAGCGCATCAGTTTGCGCCGTGGACCCGCGCTCTTCAAGGACTGGGGCTTGAAGCGCTCCTCCACCAGGATGAGCAGCTGATGGGGCAGGAGCACGTCCTCGCTTTGACCAGGCTTCTCCAGCAGAACCTGTGCGCCTCCATCCTCCCAGCGCCACAGGCTTTTGCCATCGCTGAGCAGGTGCATGCCTTCCATGTCCACGCGGAAACTGCCGTCGGGACAAGCCAGCAGGCGGCCCCGTGTGCGCAGCGTGTCCGTGCCGTGCTGGGGCAGTTGCTGCTGTTCAAAGGAAAGCTCCCAAAGGTCCCGGGACTGGAAGGCGTTGCGAACCTGGCGCAGAAGCTTCTCCGCCTCGCCAGCCTGGCACACCAAGGCGGCCAGCAGGATCCCCACACATGCAAGCAGCGCTTTCACAGGCTGCGGTGCTCCTCTATCCAGTCCATGTCCACCAGCACTTGCCTTGCCTTGGAGCCATCAAAGGGGCCCACCACGCCGGCGATCTCCAGCTCATCAATGAGACGGCTGGCGCGGCTGTGGCCAATGCGCAGGCGCCGTTGCAGCACGGAGACCGATCCTTGTTGGGAAAGAATGACTTGTTCCGCCGCATCCCAGAACAGCTCGTCCCGCGCACCGCCTTCCGCCGGCGAGGAGGAGGATCGGCTTCCATCCACTTCCCCCGACACGGGCAGGCGGAACTTGGGGAAGTCCCGGCTCTGCTTGCGGATGTGGTCCAGCAAGGCGCGGATTTCCTTGCCGGTGATCAGGCTGTTGTGCATGCGCACAGGCTCGGGGCTGCCCGATGCCAGGTACAACATGTCGCCACGGCCCAGCAGCTGGTCGGCGCCCATGCAATCGATGATGGTCTTGGAGTCCACCTTCTGGCGCACGGCGAAGGCGATGCGCGCCGGGAAGTTGGCCTTGATGAGGCCGGTGAGCACATCCACGCTGGGGCGCTGGGTGGCCACCACCAAATGGATGCCCACGGCGCGCGCTTTCTGCGCCAGCCGGGCGATGGAGGTTTCAATCTCCTTGCCCGCCGTCATCATCAAATCCGCCAGCTCGTCGATGATCACCACCAGGTAGACCATCTTCTCCGGAGCGCGATCCTGGCGGCCTGGCAGTTCCAAATCCCCTGCTTCCAGGCGGCGTTGCACTTCGCCGGAGAGCAGGGCCTCGTTGAACTCCTGGATGGAGCGATAGCCGGTCTGGCTCAGGTAGCGGTAGCGGTTGTCCATTTCCACTTCCAGGGCGGCCAGCACGCGCACGGCATCCTGGGGATCCGTGATCACATCCCCTTCCACGCCATCCATGCCGGCAATGAAGTGGTCGGCTATGCGCCGGTAATCGGAGAGCTCGATCATCTTGGGATCCACCATCACGAACTGCACCTCGGTGGGCAGCGCGCGCAGCAGGATGCTGCAGATGATGCCGTTCACGCACACGCTCTTGCCGGATCCCGTCTGGCCAGCCACCAGCACATGGGGCATGGCGCGCAAATCCGCCACCGCCGCCTCGCCGCTGGAGGTTTTCCCAAGAACCACGGCCAGCGGGCTGTCGGCCCGGGTGAACTTCTCCGTGTTCACAATGCTCTTCATGAACACCGTGTTGCGCACTCGGTTGGGCAGCTCGATGCCCACGGCCCCCTTGCCGGGCACGGGAGCGATGATACGGATGCGTTCCGCCTTGAGCTTCATGGCCAGATCATCCGCCAGGGCGACAATGCGGCTCACTTTCACGCCAGGGGCGGGCTCCAGGTCGTAGCGCGTGATGACAGGTCCGGGATGCACATGCACAACCCTTGCCTCCACGCTGAAGTCCCCCAGGCAGGCCACCAGGGCCTCGGAGTTGGCGCGCAGATCCTCTTCCGTCACGTGGTACTCATCGGCGGGCGGATCCGCCAGCAGATCCACGGGTGGCGGTTTGTAGCGGAACTCCGAAGTGCGTTCCGCCCGGAACAGGGCTTCGTCTTCAACCACCGGCTGGGTGATCTCGAACTCGTCGCCATTGCGCGGCACGGGACGGGGGCGCGGCGCATCCGGCGCGGTGTCTGGCACAAGCGGCGAATCCTGCTCCGGTACGGCGCCCCCAAGCCCGGTTGCGGGCTCCTCCACCTGGGGAAAGTCCTCCCGCACAGGCAGTGGGCGACGACGCCCTCCGCGCGGCGGACTCGCCTCCGGGCGCTCCAGAGTCTCCTCCAGATCCTTGGCCTCCGCCTGGCGGCGGGCCAGATCCCGCTCGGCCCTGCGCTGGGCGCGGGCTTCACGCCAATCGTCCAGCCTTTCCAGCAGGCGTGGGCCAAGGCTGCCCATGCGGGCCAGCAGGCCTTCCAGGAATGGCCCCGGATTCCATTTGAACACAATGGCCAAGGTGAGCAGATCCAGGGTGGCCAGCAGGATGAACAGGCCCACTGAACCGGTCCAGTCCTCCACCAGACGACGGGTGAGCACGGCCAGCCAGGTTCCAGAGATCCAGGCTCCACCGCTGTCGATGCCATGCAGGCTGTAAATGCGGGCGATGGCGCCGTGAGTCAGGGCGCCGGCCAGGCCCAGCAGCAGCAAACGCAGATTGGCCGCCCACACGGGTGCAGGCTGGGAACGCAACAGATTCCATCCATAGCGGGCCAACATGACGGGAAAAACCAGTGACCAGATCTGGCCCAGGCCCCAGGTGATGAGCGTGCGGGAGAAGAAATCCCCCATGGCGCCCAGGAGATGCAGACCCTCCTCCTGATGCGCGGCAACCAGGGCCACAGTCAGGAAAAGGCTGAAGCCCATCAGGCCGATTCCCAACAGGATCCGCCCCTGCACGCCCTGTTGCTCCATGCCCCTGCTCCTGGCCATCAGCGCTCCCTGCTCTCCTCTTGGCCTCCACTGGTCGCATCAACTGGGGAGAGTTCCTCCGGATCCTCCACTTGTGGTGGAGTCAGAGTGATCTCCTCTCCCCATTGGAAAGGCAGGACATCCAGCGCGTCCACGCTGGCACAGGCGTCCAGGTCCTCGCCAAGTCCCATGGCCTTCAGGCGCTGCCCGTGGGCGCTTTGATCCAGGCAATCGCGCGGATCCCCACCCCAACGCTCCGCCAGCACCAAACCCACCCGGGCGGCATCATTCAGCTCCACATCCTGCTCCGGGAGCAATTCCAGCACGCGCGCGATGAGCATGCCGCCACACACGGCATCCTCCAGACAGAAGCGGCCGGCCTGCCCCGAACACACCACCAGCACATGGCGCTCAGCGCCGGCCAGCCAGCGGGCGGCCGCGCCCAGATTCACCAGGGATGCCACCGCCACCGAACGCACATGACGCAGGGCGGCCAGTGCAGGCGTGCCGTTCCCCGTCAACATGATGAGGTTCGTCCCCTTCAGGCGTGGTGAGGTGAACTCCCGTGGACTGTTGCCCAAATCGAAGCCGGGAATGGGCCTGGACTCCCGCTCGCCGCCCAACAACACGCGGCTGCGACCCAGGCTTTCCACCAGTTCCGTGACCTCACCCAGATCCCCCGCCGCCATGATGCGACGGCATCCCGCCGCCATGGCGTGGCACATGCTGGTGGTGGAGCGCAACACATCAATGACCGCCACGCGGGCATCGCGCAGGCCATCCTCCTCGCCGGAAGGGAGGGGTTGGCGGGGAGGGGTCAGTAAAAGGTCAAGCTTCACCGGCACGGCACTTCCAGCTGCACGAAGGGCGTGGGCACCACCCGCGCGGCACAGCGCCGGCCACCCAGATCCACTTCGAACTCGACGCCGTTGACCGCATGGGGAAGCGCCAGGTAGGCCATGCCAATGGCCTTTCCCAGCACGGGGCTGTGGCCCCCGCTGGTGACCTGGCCAATGGACAAGCCGTCCATCAGGCAATCCTGGCCATGCCGGGCAATGCCCCGGCCCAGCACCTCAAAGCCCACAAGCTTGCGCTGCAGGCCCTGGGCCTTCTGGCGCTGCAGGACTTCCAGCCCAAGGAAGGGGCGGCCCTTCTTCATCTTGGTGATCCAACCCAGGTCCGCCTCCAGCGTGCTGGTGCCCCCGTCGATGTCGTTCCCATAAAGGGCGTACTTCATTTCCAGGCGCAGACTGTCCCGGGCCCCCAGGCCAATGGGCCCCATGCCGCCTTCACGCAGGGCGGGCATGAGCAGGTCCCACAGCTCCCCGGCGCGCTCGTTTTTCACATAAAGCTCGAAACCGCGCTCCCCGGTGTAGCCGGTGCGGGCCAGGATAAGGGGAATACCCCCCAGGCTCCCTTCGCGGAACCAGTAATAGGGCAGGTCTTTGAGATCCTGATCGGCCATGCGCAGCACAAGCTGATAGGCTTCGCGCCCCTGCAAGGCCAGGAGGCTGAATTCGTCGCTGCGATCCTTCAGGGTAACGCCCTCACCCACATGGGCTTGCAGCCAGGCCCAGTCCTTGTCCCGGTTGGAGGCGTTCACCACCAGCATGAAATGCGTGTCGTCCATGCGGTGCACCAATAGGTCGTCCACAATGCCGCCTTCGGGGGTCATGAAGGCCGAGTACTGCACCTGTCCGTGGGCCAGGGAGGCCACGTGATTCACGGTGACCGAGTCCAGGAAGGCTTCCGCCCCGGGGCCCTCCACGAAGAATTCGCCCATGTGGGACACATCGAAAACTCCACCCAGGCGGCGCACCAGGAGATGCTCCTCGATGATGGATCCATATTGGATGGGCATGCGGTAGCCGGCGAAGTCCACCATTTTGGCCCCGCAGGCCAAGTGGCGGTCGTGCAGCGCGGTGGCTTGTGCGCTCATCTATAGCCTCTCGGTATTGATGGTGTGTGGCCTCCAATGTAACCAACGGCATGCGATATTCGGCCATGGAAAGGCCCCACACCCAGCGTCCAATCCGCTTGAGCAGCGCCGCCAAGGCCATTCTGGCCCTTGTCCTGCTCCTCTGCGCCCCGCCCGGAGAGGGGCAGGCCTCCACCCGGCTGGAGGATACGCGCCGCCAATTGGACAGTCTGGCCCGCGCCCAGGAAACCCAGCGGGGACGCCTGGCGGATCTGTCCGGCCGCGAGGCGGGTGGACTGGATCGCCTGGATCGTCTGGAGGAGCAGGGTGCGGCGCGGCGGCGCCTGTGTCGCCAACTGGAACAGGAGATTGTCCTGTTGCAGGAGGGTGAGGCGCAGCAAGGTCAGGAGTTGGAACGAAGCCTTTTACGCCTGGACAGCCTTGCCCGGGGCAGCGATCACGCCAAAACACAGGATGTGGCCCTGCGTCGGGAAAGCGCCCAACTGGCCCGCAAGCTCTTTCCCTTGCGCAGGGTGGACGGTCTGGCCCTGTGGTTCTCCTCCGCCTGGCAGGCGCGAGAGGGCCGCAGTCTGCGTCTGCTCCCTTATCTGCTGGATGGTCTCCGATCCCGATTGCTGGAGCTGGCGGGGGTGCAACGGCTGCTGCGCGGAATGCAGGATGGCACGCGGCAGGAGGGAGAACTGCATCGCCAACTGCTCCAGCAGAAGACCCGGGACAAAACACGCGCTGGCGATGCCCGCCAGGAGGCCGCGCGGGAACTGGATCAGCTGAAAGTGGAGGAGGCGGAACAGGGCCGTCTGCTGACCCAAGTGCGGCGGGACAAGGCCCTGGCGGCGGAGCAGGCGGAACGCATGCGCCGGGCAGGCGATGAAGTGGCCCGGCAGGTGGCGGATTTGCAGCGTCGCTGGACGGAGCGCGAGAGTCGCCTGGGCGAGGAGAAACGCCGCCAGGATGCCGTGGCCGGCCGACTGGCCAAAGAAGAGAGTGCGCCATCCGCGGTTCGTCCTGCGCCAGGTCCACTTCCAGCGCCCGCCACACCACGCACACAGGACAATGCCCCCACCGGCGGACTGTCCGACTTGCGCGGCCGCTTGCCGGCTCCGGTGGGTGGCAAGGTGATCCGACCCTATGGCTCCCGTCAGGACACCGCACTTGGGACCGTGCTGGACAATCCCGGAGTGGACTATCGCTGTGCGCCGGGCAGCCCCGTCAAGGCCGTGCACACAGGTCGCGTTGAGAAAATCACCTGGGTGGCCGGCTTCGGCAACACCATCCTCCTGTCCCATGGTCAGGATTGCTGGACTGTTTACGCCAAGCTGGAGGATGTGGATGTGCGCGAAGGTCAAAGCGTGGCGGGCGGCCAGCTGCTGGGACGCGCCGGACGCTTCGACAGCGCCGATCAGGGCGCCCTTCATTTCGAGTTGTGGCAGGATCGCCAGGCCCGCAACCCCGGCCAGTGGCTGAAGCCCTGATCCAGGGCGGGCGGGTTCCCACCGGAAGGCCCCCCGGCGCCCGCCGTTCCTTACCTTCAAAGCAGTCACGATGGAAGGGGCACATGTCCACTTATCAGCAGCTGGCAGGTCAGGATGTCCTGGTGCGCATCCTGCGGCGTGCAATGCGCCGTGGGCAAATGGCGCATGCCCTGCTGTTCCATGGCGAAAATGGCCAGGGCATGGAGTTGGCGGCCTGGGCCCTGGCCCGCGCCTTGTTGTGCCAGGAAGGTGGCGAGGAGGCGTGCGAGCGCTGTCCTTCCTGCGCGAAAACCGCCCGTCTGGATCATCCGGATCTGGAGCTGGTGCTTCCCTTGCCCACCCTGGGCGCGGCGGCTGACAGCGGGGAAGGCACCGACCAGGCGCTGGGAGACTTCGCCACCCAGGTGCGCCAGGCCTTGGGCAGCTGGATGGAGAAGCCCCACTTCTCTCCGCATGTGGACAAGGCCCGCCAGATCCAGGTGGCCCAGGTGCGCGCCCTGAAGAAGTGGGCCCTCATGCGCAGTTTTGAGGGCGGGCGGCGTGTGGCCATCCTCTTCGATGCCGGGCGGATGGGCATTCAGGCCCAGAATGCCCTGCTGAAGTTGCTGGAGGAGCCCCCCGACGGTCTGGTTCTGCTCCTGTGCACGCATCAGCCGGAAGCCCTGCTGCCCACCATCCTCAGCCGTTGCCAGCAACTGCACCTGCGGCCGGTGCAATTGGAGCTTCTTGCCGCCTGGGTGGCTGGCCAGGGCCTGGACGAAAGCTGCGGCATGGACGCCCATGAGCTGGCCCAACTGTCCAGCGGCAATCCGGGGCGCGCCGTGGAGCTGGCGGATGAGCTGAAATCCGGCGAGCAGGACACGCTGTGGCGACCGGAAGCCTTCATTCGAGACATCCTGGCTCGGGAAAGCGATGCGCTCTATCAGCGCATTGTGTCCATGGAGGAATCCCGGGACCGGGAGCGGGTGAAGCGCTTCCTGGAAGATTTGCAGATCTGGCTGATGGACGCCGAACTGGTGCGCCTGCTGGGCGCGGAAGCAGCGCCCCGGGTGGTGAACCGCCAGCAACTGACCAAGCTGGAGACCTTCAGCTCACGCTGGCACTATCCCCGCCTTGACCTGTTGCTGGAAAGCCTGGGAACGGCATCCCGGCGCCTGGACCGCAACGTCAACACCTTTTTGCTGCTCACCACTCTGGCGCAAGCCATGCGCCGGGCGGCTGAGCCCATTGCACGAAAGCAACCTGCATGAACTTTTTCGAGATCCAGTTCAAAGGAAACCGCCGCGCCGCCTTCACCAATCCCATGGGCTTCCCTGTGAAACTTGGGGACCATGTCATTGTGAACGCGGAAAAGGGCGAAGATCTGGGCCGCGTGGTGCAGATCAGCGAGGTGGACCGCATTTCGCAGGAGGAGGAGCGCCATGAAGTGCGCACCATTGTGCGCAAGGCGGGTCCCCATGATTTCCAGCGGCGCCGCCGCAACCTGCAGAAGGAGAACCGTGCCGAGGAGGTGTGCCGCCGTCTGGTGCTGGATCATCGTCTGGCCATGAAAGTGGTGAACGTGGAGTTCCAGCTGGATGGCAAGAAGGTCACCTTCTTCTTCACCGCCGAAGGCCGCGTGGACTTCCGCAACCTGGTGCGGGACCTGGCGGGGGAACTGCGCACACGCATCGAGCTGCGTCAGATCGGCGCCAGGGACGAGGCGCGCAAGTTCGGCGGCTTCGGGCCCTGTGGCCAGCGCCAGTGCTGCAGTGGCTGGTTGTCGCGTTTCGACCCCGTGACCACCTCCATGGCCAAGGAGCAGAACCTGCCCTTGAACCCGGTGAAGCTCTCCGGCAACTGTGGGCGTTTGAAGTGCTGCCTGCGCTATGAGTTGGACTTCTATCGCAGCGAATTGAAGCGCTACCCGCCCCTGGAGCGGGCGGTGGAGACCCTGCGCGGGGCCGTCTTCATTGAGAAGATCGACATCTTCAATGAAGACGTGCTCATCCGCTACGCCACGGGCGAGCTGGAGTCCGTCTCTCGGGCGGATTTGGAGCGCCTGATGAATTTCGACCCCGCCGAGAACCACTGCGAGGGAGCCTGTGGCCGCGAGGGTCTGGGTCCTGAGGACGCGCCTCCACCGGCGGAGCCCGGCATCCTGGTGGCCGCCGCCCTTCCCCCTGCGGACCTTCCTCCACTGGAGGAAGACGAGGAGGGTGAGGATGGGGCCGAAGGTCCTCCCGGCGAGGAAACTTCCGAGGCCCGTGGAGACGCCCAGCGTCGCCGCCGGGGTCGGCGGGGTGGGCGCCGCAACCGCCGTCCGGGAGAGGGTGGGGGCCAGGAGTCCTAAGCGACCGCCAGGGCCGCTTCACGCTCTTCACGCCCCAGGCGGGATTGGTTTCTTGGAGGTTCTTGCGGGCAGATCCATTCGCCCGCGAGCACTTCACAGCAGCCGCCGCCACTTGGGCACGAAGCTTGGCGATGAAGTGGGTCCGGCGGACATGCGGCCCTCCACATGGCGGGTCTTTTCAATGGATCAAGGATTGTGCCACAGGAGGGAAGGTGAAGCCGTACTACATCACCACGCCGATCTACTATGTGAACTCTGATCTGCATCTGGGCCACGCCTACACCACGGTGCTGGCTGATGTCTTCACGCGCTTCCACCGTCTGCTGGGGCGCGAGGCTTTCTTCCTGACCGGTGACGACGAGCATGGCCAGAAGGTGCTGGAGGCCGCCCAGCGCGCAGGCATCTCCCCAAAAGAGCTGTGCGACCGCATGAGCGTGCGCTTCCGTGATCTGTGGACGCGCCTGAACATTGACTACAGCCATTACATCCGCACCACGGATCCCGGGCATGTGACTGTGGTGCAGGCCATGCTGCAGCGCCTGCACGATGGCGGCCATCTTTACGCCGCGGATTATGAAGGCCAATACTGCGTGCCCTGCGAGCGCTTCTACACGGAGAAGGACCTGGTGGATGGCGGCTGTCCGGAGTGCCATCGCCCAGTGGAGCTGCTGAAGGAGCGCAACTGGTACTTCCGCATGAGCGCCTTCCAGGACTGGCTGGTGGCGCACATCGAGGCCAATCCGGACTTCATCCTTCCCCACACCCGGCGCAACGAGGTGCTGGGTTTCCTGCGCCAACCCTTGCGGGATTTGTGCATAAGCCGCAACAAGGAGCGCATGAGCTGGGGCATTGAACTGCCCTTCGACACGGACTATGTGTGCTATGTGTGGGTGGACGCCCTGTTGAACTATGTCTCCGGCGCGGGTCTGGGGCAGGATGGCGAGCGCTTCCAGAGCCTGTGGCCCGCGGACGCCCACCTGATTGGCAAGGACATTCTCACCACCCATTGCGTCTACTGGCCCACCCTGCTGAAGGCGCTGGACATCGAAGCTCCCAAGAGCTTCCTCATCCACGGCTGGTGGCTGGCGGGCGAGCAGAAAATGTCCAAGAGCCTGGGGAATGTGGTGCAACCACTGGACCTCATCGACCGCGTGGGCGTGGATGCCTTCCGCTTCTTCCTGATCCGCGAGATGGTGCCCTGGAACGACAGTTCCTTCAGCGCCGAACTGCTGGTGAAGCGGGTGAACACGGATCTGGCCAACGATTTGGGCAACCTGCTCAGCCGCGTGACCAACCTGGCGGCGCGGCACTTTGATGGCAATCTGCCCGCCGCCACGGGCGCCACGGGAGGCGGTGCGCTGCGCCAGGCGGCGGAGCTGCTGGTGGAGGGCATGGAGCAGCGTCTGGAGCGCATGGATCTTTACGGGCTGCTGGAGCAGGTCTTTGGCCTGTTGCGCCTGGGGAACCAGTGGATGGAGCAGTGCGCACCATGGAAGCTGGTGAAGACGGAAGCCGAGGCCGCGGGCCATGTGCTGGCCGACATGGCCGAACTGCTGCGCCTGTGCGCCAGCCTCCTACACCCGGTGATGCCGGTCCTGTGCACGCGCATGCTTGAGCGGCTGGGCGCCGAGGCTCCGGCGCGGGATGGCCTGTGCTGGAAGGAGCGGGGCGTGGGTCGCATTGTTCATGGGGATCCGCTGGTGCCTCGCATGGACGAGGAGGCCTTCCTGGCATCCCTGGCGCCTCCCGCGGAGTCCACAACAGCTGACGCCCCTGTCCCGGCAGCCCCAGGGAAGACCGGTGATTCATCCTCACCTGTGGGCGAGGGCCTCATCGCCTTTGGGGATTTCGGCAAGGTCAAGCTGGTGGCGGCCCGCATCTTGGCGGCCCAGCCCGTCAAGGGCGCCGACCGGGTGCTGCAGTTAAGCGTGGACTGCGGCGAAGTCCAGGCGCGCACCATTGTGGCGGGCATTGCCGCGGACCATGCGCCGGAAAGCCTGCCCGGGCGCATGATTTGTGTGGTCGCAAACCTGGAACCCGCCAAGATCCGGGGCATCCTCAGCCAGGGCATGCTGCTGGCGGCCAAGGGTCCCCAGGGGCTGGCCCTGCTGGATCCAGGCCCCGTGCCGCCGGGGACGCCAATTGGTTGATTGATTGGGGATCCTTCGTTGTCGGGGGGACAGAATGAGCCATCGCTTGCTGATCCCGCTGATGGAGAGCAGCCACAAGGGCTGTCTGCTCACGGGTCCACAGGGCATTGTGGCGGTGAACGCGGCACTGGAAGCCATGTGCGGCCTGGGCGCCGCCGTGTTGCTGGGCAGGGATCCCGCAACCCTCATCAGTCCGGCACCTCGCCCGGGCTTCCGCGGCATGGCGCTGCTGGACGCTCAGGACGGCGGACGGCTGCTGGAATGCCAGTGCCACGGCGGGGAGGACGAGTGGCTGGTGATCCTGGGCGATCCCGCCAGTTTGGACGCCGAGCAACTCTCGGGACGCCTGCAGACCATTCTTGAGATCTCCCGCAAAATGGCCGGCGCCGCGGACACGGGCGAACTGCTGCGGGAAATCACGCGGGCCTGCCGCCATCTGGTGGACTCCCATGACACCACCATCTACGGGCTGGCTCCCGAGGGAGACCGGCTCATCCCCCTCTTCACCGACGCCCCGGATTGGGGCGATCTCACCATGAGTTTCGAAATCCCGCTGGGCACGGGCCTTACCGGCCATGTGGCGCGCACGGGACAGGCGACCATCGTCAACGATCCTGCCTCCAGCCCATTGGTGGTGCAGGTTCCGGGCACTCCCGACGAGGCGGACGAAGTCTTGATGAGCGTGCCCCTGGTGGCGGGGGAGCGCGTGCTGGGCGCCATTACACTGGCGCGTCCGGTGGACAAGCCCTTCGCCGTAAGTGATCTGGAGATCATCAGCATCCTGGCCGGACAGGCCGCCGTGCTTTTGGCCCAGACCGAGCTCATCCATCTCATCGCCGAATCCGAGCACCAGTTCCGCAGCCTGGTGGAGAATGCGCACATCGGCCTGTTCCGTCTGAACCCAGACGGAAGCGTGGTGGGCGTGAATCCCTATGTCTGCCGCGTGCTGGCGCTGCCATCGGCGCTAGATGTGGAACCCCGCCGCATCTGGGGCAGTGAGCGCGCCCACCAGGATTTCATGGCCCGCCTGGCGCAGGATGGCGTCGTCACCGATGAACCGGTCACCACCATGAGTGGCGACGGCCGGGTGGTGGAGTTGCTGGTGTCGGCACGCCGGGTGGAGGGGCAACAGGAGTTCGAAGGCAGTCTGCGGGACGACACGGAGCGCCACCACCTAGAGCTGGAGAGCCGGGCCCGCCTGGCGTTCCTGGACAACCTGCTCTCCCAATTGCCATTGGGTCTGGTGGTGCTGGATCCGGGTGGCAATGTGCGGCAACACAACGCCTTCTTCGTCCGTCTGCTTGGCTTGTCTTCCACAGATGAGGCCGCGGCGGCCTTCGAGAGCCTGCGCCAGCGTCTTCCGGAGATTGCCCGGCTGTGGCAGCGCGCCCTGCGCAGGGAGGCCGGCCGGGCCGAGGAGCTGGCCCTGCCTGCTGATTGCTGCGGCGATGGCGGCCTGCGCCACATTTCCGCCACCACGGTGCCCATGAGCAACCAGGCTGCCGTGCTCACGGATGTGGTCTTCCTCTTCGAGGATGTCAGCGAGCGCCGCCAACTGCGCAACCAGCTGATCCAGCGGCAGAAGATGGACAGTGTAGGCAGTCTGGCGGGAGGCCTGGCCCATGACTTCAACACCATCCTTTCCGGCATCCTGGGCAACACGGGACAGCTCCGTCGCCTGGCGGATGGCCAAGAGGAGCTGACTCCGCCCCTGGACACCATTGAACGCAGTGTGGCCCAGGCCGCCCAGCTTACTCGGCAGCTCCTGGGATTTGCCCGCAAAGGATCGGAAAGCATGGGCGCGGTAAGCTTGAACACCGCCGCCGTGCACAGCCTGGATCTGTTCCGTCGCACCATGAAGGCGGGAATCCGTCTGGACGAGGATCTGGCCCAGCAGCTTCCCCCCTTGCGTGGCGACGCCATGCAGGTGGAGCAAGCCATCCTGAATCTGCTTATCAACGCCGCCGACGCCATGGATCAGGGCGGCGTGATCAGTGTGCGCACGCGGCTGAGGCTGGGGGATCCCAATGCCCATGCCGAGGGGCGGACGCCGGTGGAGCGTTGGCTGGAGGTGGAGATTCAGGACACGGGCACGGGCATTCCCGATGAGCATCTGGGCAAGGTCTTCGACCCCTTTTTCACCACCAAGGAAAAGGGCCAGGGCAGCGGGCTGGGCCTGGCCATGGTCTTCACCATCATGCAACGGCACGGTGGACGGGCTGAAATCCAGAGCCGTGTGGGTTACGGCACGCGGCTCAGGCTGCTCTTTCCCGCCCAGGAAGCCGCCGAGAGTTCCACCGCGGAAGTGGATGCCAGTGCCATGGTGTGGGTGGCCGACGACGACGAGGTCCTGCGCACCATGCTGCGGCGCGTGCTGGAGAGCCTGCGTTACCGCGTAAAGGTGTTCGACGGCGGCGCCTCGCTGCTGGAGGCCCTCCGCCAAAGTCCCGGCGACCCGGACATCTTCCTGCTGGATGTGCTCATGCCCGGCATGAGCGGCATCGAGCTGCGCCATGAGATCGCCGGCCTGCGGCCGGATCTCCGTGTGGTCTTCTGCAGCGGCTACACGCAGGACCAGCAAGAAGAGCTGATGGGCCTGCCCGGCGTGAAGGGCTTCGTGGGAAAACCCTTCACCATTTCCACCATGGCGACACTTATGCAGCGCGCCCTCAGTTGAGGACGCGGGCCAGCACTTCCTCCAGACGGGACACGCCCACGATCTCCAGGTCGGCGCGGATTTCCGCCGGAATCTCCTCCACATCCTTCAGGTTGTCCGCCGGGGCAAGAATGGTGCGGATGCCCGCCCGGTGGGCGGCCATCACTTTCTCCCTCAATCCGCCGATGGGCAGCACCTTGCCCCGCAGGCTGAGTTCGCCCGTCATGGCCACATCGTGGCGCAGGGGCCGGTGGCTGAGCAGCGAGACCAGGCAGCTGGCAATGGCAATGCCCGCCGAGGGGCCGTCCTTTGGCGTGGAACCCTCGGGGAAGTGCAAGTGCAGATCCGTGGTGCGGTGGAAGTCGGGATCAATGCCCAGCTCCGCCGCGTGGCTGCGGATGTAGCTAAGGGCAATCTCGCCGGATTCACGCATCACTTCGCCCAGACTGCCCGTCAGGCGCAAATGGCCGCCGCCCGGCATGGATCCCGCCTCAATGAACATCAGGGCGCCACCATAGGGCGTCCAGGCCATGCCCGTGGCCACGCCCACCTCAGGCTGGCGATTGGCCGTCTCGGGCGTGATGCGGCGGTTGCCCAGCAGGTCCCGCACCACGGTGCGGCCAGCCTTCACATGAAGGTCCTCGCCTTCCGCCACGCGCCGCGCCACCTTGCGCGCCACGCTGCCAATGCGCTGCTCCAGTTGGCGAACCCCCGCTTCGCGCGTGTACTCTTCAATGACTGTGCGCAGACCCTCCGGCTGGAAGGCCAGCTGGGCACGCTTCAGGCCACAGGCCTCCAGCTGCCTCGGCACCAGGTATTGCCGGGCGATCTCCAGCTTTTCCGTGGGCAGGTAACCCGCCAACTGGATGACCTCCATGCGGTCACGCAGCGGCGCCGGAATGCGCTCCAGCTGGTTGGCCGTGGCAATGAACATCACCTGGCTAAGATCCACCGGCACTTCCATGTAGTGGTCGGCGAAAGTGTGGTTCTGGGCGGGATCCAGCACCTCCAGCAGGGCGGCGGCGGGATCGCCCTTCACATCGGCGCCCAGCTTGTCGATTTCGTCCAGCATGAAGACCGGGTTGGTGCAGCCCACCTCGCGCAGCTTCTGCACAATGCGGCCGGGCATGGCGCCCACATAGGTGCGGCGATGGCCGCGGATCTCGCTTTCATCATGCACGCCGCCCAGGGCCAGGCGCACGAAGCGGCGCCCCAGTGACTCGGCAATGCTCTTCCCCAGGCTGGTCTTGCCCACGCCGGGAGGTCCGGCGAAGCAGAGGATGGGGCTCTTGCGTCCGCCGCCGGTGAGCTTGCGCACGGCGATGAACTCCAGGATGCGCTCCTTCACGGTCTCCAGGCCGTAGTGGTCGCGGTCCAGGATGCGCCGGGCGCGGCCCACATCATGCCGGTCGCGGTCCTGCTTGGACCAGGGGAATTGCACCAGCCAGTCCACATAGGTGCGGGCCACGCTGAACTCCCCGGACGAGGGGCTCATGCGCCCCAGACGACGCAGCTCGCGCAGGCCGCACTCACGCACACCCTCCGGCATGCCCTGTGCCTCGAAACGCTTGCGCAGCTCTTCCAACTCCGCCTGGGCATCCTCATCCTCACCCAGCTCGTGACGGATGACTTTGATCTGCTCGCGGAGGTAGTACTCCTTCTGGTTGCGGTCCATGGCGCTGGCCAGGTCGTCCTGGATTTTGCGCGACAGCTCCGCCAGCTCCACTTCCCGACGAAGCAGCTTCAGCACGGCCTTGGCCCGCTCCACCACGCCCAGTTCCCCCAGCACGCGCTGGCGATCCACCACACTGAAGCTGAGGTTGGCGCAGATAAGGTCCGCCATGCGACCCAGCTCCGGCACACTGCGCAGGGATTGGCGCAGCTCATCCCCCACCCAGCTGTTGTGCTGGCAGAAATCCTCAAAGGACTTCTGCAGGGCCTGACGGTAGCTCTCCGTGCGCACCGAGGTGCGCATGTCGTCGCTGTGGCGCTCCACCTTCACCATCAGGTGCGGCGAGCGGGCGGCCACCTCCTGGAAGCGCAGACGGCCCACACCCTGCAGCAACAAACCCAGGCTGCCGTCGGGCACGCTGAACATTTTCAGGACCTGGGCGGCGGCGCCCACCGGGGCCAGGCGGCCATTCTCCTCGTTCTCCTGCTTCAGGAAAACGGCCAGCATGCGGCTGCCGCGCAAGGCGTCCTGCACGGCGCGGATGAGGCGGGGATCGCTGACCACATAGGGCAGCACCAGTCCGGGAAACACCACCGCGTCGGTGACAGGCAACAGGTGCAGGACTTCGGGGAATGTGGTGGCGGGAACCAGTTCCTGGCCCTCGGGCACATCGGTTCTCATGCCTGCTCCTCCCCGTGCCAGGTGACTTCAGATCCTTCCTGCCGAGGAATGCGGATGAGCAGCAAGCCATCACGGTAGCTGGCCGCCACTTCCTCCATGAGCAGGCCCGCCGGAAGGGGAATCCGCCGCTCGAAGCCGCCCGTGGAGATCTCCATGGCCAGCCAGCGTTCCTTGTCCGCCTCCACCACCTCGCGGCGCCGCCCCTGCACCACCAGCTCGTCCAGGCCGGTGGATAGGCGCACATCCTCGCGGCGAATGCCGGCCAGCTCCATCACCACCACCAGCTCCTTGTCGGTCATGACCAGGTCGGTGGGCGGGGTGAAGGCTCCCGCGGCGTCCAGCTCGTCGGTGCGGTTCTCCAGCAAGGTGCGGAAGCGACGCTCCAGCTCGGGGTCGGCGCTGCGGATCTGTTCCAACTGTCGGCGATCAAGCATGGATTTCTCTCCTGTGAGGGGCATGTCTCAAGCTCCCCTTCTCATCGGCTCCAAAGCAGGGTGAATTGACCCTCTGTTGGCCAAGGGCGCCACCCAGCTGAGGGGGCGCGCTCAGCGCAGGAAGGGATTCTCATCCAGGGCGGGAAGCGCATCCAGGTCCAGGCGCTCGCGCAGAATGGCTTCCCATTCCCCCATGCGGCGCCGGTCCGCCAGGCGCAGCTGGATGTCCGCCATGGGTGGAATTCCCAGCAGTGTGGCCAGGCCCGGCAGGATGCGCTTTCCCTCCTCCAGGTCCAGATCGCAGGCCATGGCGCGCAGCATGCGGGACAAGAGCCGGGCACGGGCAGCCGCATCCAGGTCCGGACGCCTCAGACAAGCGCCAAAAATCCACGGCGAGGAAATGGCCGCCCTTCCCAGCACCACCGCTTCCAGGCGCGGTTGTCCGGCCAGTGCCGCCCGGGCCTCCGCCGCGCTGCGCAGATCCCCACCCGCCCACAGGCGCGGACCACCCGCGGGAAGCAGCTCCACCAGGCTCCAATCCACCGCCTCGCGGTAGGCCCCTTCCAGGCTGCGCGGATGCAGGCTGAACCAATCCAGGCCCGCTTCCCCGGCCAGTTCGTGCAGCAGCACGAAATCCCTGTCCCCTGTCCGCCTCCCGCAGCGGCACTTCACGCCCGCGGGCATGCCACAACCAGCAAGAGCGCTGAGCATGGGTTTCAGGATCTGCCATTGTCCCAGCAGGGCACTGCCACAGCCGCGCTCCACAATGGGGCCGGCGGGGCAACCCAGATTCAGTTCCACTCCCTGGAATCCCAATTCATCCGCCATGGCCAGGGCCGGCACAAGTGTGTCCACATCCGGGGCGAAGAGCTGCAGGATCTGGGGACCCTGGCCTTCGCCACGATGGGCGCGGCGCAGACTTCCCGGCGAGCGTCGCGCCAGCCCTTGTGCGTCCACCAGCCCGGTGCTGGCGCATCCCGCCCCCTGCTCCAGGCAGATGGCACGCATGCCCGCCGTGCTGATACCGGCCATGGGAGCAAGCAGGAAGGGAGAGGCAAGAGTCAGTGACATGGGTTGAAGGTAGCAGGCTTGCAGCGGGCTTGCCTGGAAATGAAAAGGTCCGGCCGAAGCCGGACCTGATGCTTGCAGAATGGAAAAGGAATCAGCCTGTGAGTTCACTCACCATGCCGCGCACACGCTCCCGCGATCCCTTGATGTCCCGCCGCATGGCGGCCAGCAGTTCACGCGTGCCTTCCTCGTCCAGCGCGGGCTTCATGCTGCACAGCACATGCCAGGCGGGATCCAGCTCCAGCTCCCACAGGCTGTCCTCGCCCAGGCAGCTCAGATCCTCATCCTTCACCAGGTGGTTGGCCATGCGCACGCAGGCCACCAGGTTGGCGCTGGGATGGGCTGGATCGAAGGCGTGATGTTGGCTGATGGCCGCGCTCAGGCTGTCCGGCAGTCCCCACTTGGCGGCCAGCTTCTCCCCCACATCGGCATGGTCCAGCCCAAGCAGGCGGGTCTCCGCCTCGAACTGGGGCAGGCCGCGCCGGTGGGACAAATCCAGACAGTCGCGGAATTCAGCGTGGAAATGCTGGTCCAGGACCACCTTGCCCACATCGTGCAGAAGGCCTGCGGTGAAATCCACGCCACGGAAGTCCAGCCCGAAATGGGCCGCCACGCGCACGGCGATCTCCCCCGTGCCCACGCTGTGGGCCCAAAACTGCTCCTTGTCCAGGATGCGTCCACGAGTGAAGGCGTCGTCGAAGGAGCGCATGACCGAGATGGTGGTCACCAGGCGATGGATCTCCTTCGCCCCCAGCAGCACCATGGCCTCGTGCAGGCTGTCAATCTGCCGTGGGCGCCCGTAGATGGCGCTGTTGGCCAGCTTCAGCAGCCGCGCGGTCAGGGCGGGATCCTGCTGCACCAGTCCCATCAGCTCATCGATGTTGTAGTTGGCGTCGGACAACAGGCGCAACATGTCGGACACCACACGCGGCAGCGAGGGCAGGGTGTCCAGAGTGGCGATGCGCTCCAGAATGCGCTGGCGGCGCTCGTGCTCCATCCGCCGGGCTTCAGTCATTGACCACTCCCAAGAAGCTTTGCACGCGTAACCCAAGTTCGCCAAGCCGGAAGGGCTTGGTCATGAAGCCCACATTGTTGTAATGGAAGGTCTCGAAGACCTGGCTCACGGAGGTGCTTCCCGTCATGAGCAGGACCGGCAGATCCGGCGAGCAGCTCTTGATCTCCATGAGGATCTTGAAGCCGTTCATGCGTGGCATGTAGACATCGCACAGCACCAGATCCGGGTGGCACTTGTGGAAGAGCTGCATGGCCTCCAGCCCATTGTGGGCCTGGATCACCTCATAGCCCCGTTGTTGCAGATACCACGACACCGTGGCGTTGCTGTCCACATCATCCTCCGCCACCAGAACGGTCTGCTTGCGCTGCGCAACGGATTCATTCGCCCGCGCGGCGGCGCCCTCCTGGCGGGCATTCTCGATCTCTCGCCGTTCGTCGATGCTGCGCGCCAGCAAGCGGGCCACCAGCTCGGGCCGTTTCATGGCCAGCTTGAGCAGCTCGTCACCGGAAGTGCACTTCTCCATCACAAGCTTCAGCATGGCGTCCTCATCGGTGAGCGAGGACAGGGCCAGCTCCAGGCCGCCCCCACCTTCCTCAGACAAGGTTGCCAGCAACTCGTCCTCATCCGTCCGCTGGGCGCCATGGACGGGAACCACCTGCTCCGCGCCCTTCACGATGCGGACCCCAGCATGCTGCGGATGCGCTCACCCAGCTCGCTAAGCCGGAAGGGCTTGGCCAGGAAGCTGACATTGCGGTACTTGGATGAGTTCAAGACCTCGGCGGCGGAGCTGTAGCCCGTCATCATGAGCATGGGCAGTTCCGGCACGCGGTTCTTCACCTCAAGCAAAAGCTTGAACCCATTCATGCGCGGCATGTAGACATCGCTGAGGATAAGGGCCGGACGGCGGGCCTTGAACAAGCTCATGGCCTCCACGCCATCCTCCGCCTGATGGACTTCGTAGCCCTGCAATAGCAGGTAGTGGGCCGTGAGTTCGCGGATGTTCTGCTCGTCCTCCACCAGCAGCAGGACGGGCACCACATTGTCCTGGCTTACCCGGGCGCGGATCTGGCTGGCCAGTTCCGCCGGGCCGGAGGCCGTGGCGGCCAACAACGCGCTGATGTCCCTGGACAGGCGGCGCATGCCGCGATCCCCTTCGTCGGGGATTTGGATGATGCGCAGGCAAGGGTTGGAACGGCGCATCTGCGTTAGCAGGCTGGCATGCCGCTCGGCGCACACGCTGTCCACAATCAGGAAGTCCACTTCGTCGCTTTCCGCCAGGGTGCCGTTCTCACCCACGCGAAGCGGGCTGGCGCCCACATCCACCAGGGCCTCAAGCAGATCGCTCTGCTGGTCGGCCAGGCTTAGCAGCACGCGGATGCGGCTGTTCACCACGGGAAGCGCGGAGTCACCATCCGGAACGGGCAGAGTGGGCAAGCCCGCAGGCGGCGCGCTCTCACGCGGGGCCTTGGCCGGTTCCGGGGCGCGGGGCGTGGCGGCGGGCGTCCCCAGGGTGGAATTGAGCCCCTGGGAGCCTGCGGGCAATTCCGCCTGCTGGCGGAACTCCAAGGCACGCTGTTGCAAAGCGTGGAGGCGTTCCAGGTAGAAGCTGTCCGGTGTGTTGCGCGGCAGGTACTCGGCCAATTGGATCAGCGCCAGCTGCTCGCGCTCTTCGCGCAGCGCCACCCGGTCCGCGGGATCGGCCGAACCAATCACAATCACGCCGCCGGCGGCCATGCGCGGGAAAATCTCCCGGATCATGGTCATGGCCACCGTCACATCCCGGCGCTCCTCGCGCAGATCGAAAATGACCACATCCGGCAAGGCCGTGCGGTAGGCGGACAGGGCACCGCGTCCCACGGGAAAGAACTGCACGCGGCCCAGGCGCTCATCCCGGACGCTCTCGTCCAGGTGCTCGGCCCAGGTGGCGTCGCTGCTGATCAGATAGACGATGGTGGACTTCACAAATGGCCTGAATGCTTGCTCTGTGCGTTGTGCGCGTGACTCTCCTTTGCCCTATCGGCAGGCGGGACGGGCAACTTGCGTGCCGACGGATCGGAACCGTGCCCTTTCGCCGGACTTTTCCGGCGGAACTGCGAAGGCTCAAGACCCAGGCGCTTCAGCTTGGCTTGCAGGTTCTTGCGCGCGATGCCCAGGCGCCGGGAACAGGCGGAGACATTGCCGTCCTCCTCTTCCAGCACGCGGGCCAGCAAGTCCTGCTCAAAGCGCTCCCGGGCCTCTTCAAGGGTAAGACCTGCCAGATCGGCACCCCAAGGCGGATGCGGGGCCTCGGCGCCGGTGCGGCGATACTCCGGCGGCAACTGCGCCAGGCCCAAACTGTCGCCAACATGCAGGAGGCAGCGCTCTAGCAGGTTTTCCAGTTCACGAATGTTGCCCGGCCAATCCAGGTTGGCCAGGTGCTCCAGCAGCTCATCATCCACGCGGGGCAGCTCCCGCCGCAAGCGTTGGCAGTGACGGGCCAGGATGAAGTCCACCAGCTCCGGCAGGTCCTCGCGCCGTTCGCGCAAGGGAGGCAAATGCAGTTCCAGCACATTCAGCCGGTAGTAGAGATCCTGGCGGAACTCGCCATCCGCCATGGCTTTGGACAGGTTGCGATTGGTGGCGCTGATGAGGCGGATGTTCACCTTGCGGGTGCGCGAACTCCCCACCGGCTCGAATTCCCGTTCCTGCAGCACGCGCAGCAGTTTGGCCTGCAGTTCGGGCCGCAGTTCGCCAATCTCGTCCAGGAACAGCGTGCCGCCCTCGGCTTCCGCCACGCGGCCCTTGCGATCCCTGTCCGCGCCGGTGAAGGCTCCGCGCACATGGCCGAAAAGTTCACTCTCCAACAGGGTGGCGGGAATGGCCGCCGCACTGACGCGTATGAATGGACCGACGCGGCGAGGGGAGAAATGGTGGATCAGGCTGGCCATCAATTCCTTGCCCGTACCGGATTCCCCAGTCACCAGCACGCTGGCATCGCTGTCCGCAATGCGGTTGATGGTAAGCTGCAAGAGGTTGTTCATGCGACGGTTGCGGCTGGCGGGAAGGCCCTGCTGCAGGCGTCGCAGCATTTCCGTCATCAGTTGACCGCCCCGGGAGGACAAGTGCAGATCCTGGGCAAGGACCTGGATGTCCGCCAACAAGCGGGGAAAGTCCACTGGTTTGGTGATGTAGCCCAGGGCGCCCTTGCGCATGGCGGCCACGGCATCGGGAATACTGCCATAGCCGGTGAACAGCATGACGCGTGTGCCCGGATGCTGGGCAAGCACCGCATCCAACAATTGCAGCCCGTCCATGCGCGGCATGCGGATATCAGACAGCACCAGCTGGGCGGGGGCCTCTTCCAACAGCTGCAGGGCTTCCCGGCCATCCATGGCTTGGCGCACGCGGTGTCCGGCCTCGACAAGAAGCTCGGAAACCACTTCGCGGACAACGCGCTCGTCGTCCACCACCAGAATGCTCAGCGGCGTATCAGTGCTGTCCATGGGTGAAGGCCCAATCGATGCAAGGATTGGTCAACCGGTTCCAACTGCGTGACCAATGTACCCAGCGCCTGCTCCCAGCGCAATGCGGAAGGCTGGGCTCCTTTCAAAGCAAGGGAATGGCGCCTGGCTTGATCCTTGATGGAGACAGTGATTTTTCTCGCCCCGCCTGCCGACATTGGAGCATGGTCGTCAAGCTTTTCGCCTGGAATCCCTATCGCTTCCACTGCTACGGCGTGCCCGGCTCCGGCATGCCCGGACTGGCGCCGGGGCCCGAGGACGATGCGGACGAAATCTGGATTGCCGACCTCTTCCCTGCGTGGATGATTCCCGGCCTGGCTCTGCATGAATGGGTGGAATTGAAGTGGGGAAGCCATCGGCTGGCGGTGGCGGCGGAACTTGTGTGTTACAACCTGCTCTGGCCCGCCTACCACCTTAGCTACTTGTGGATCGTGTGGCGCCATCCCTTGTCCAACAAACTCTTCGAATAGGCCCGCCGGGCTCAGTCGCTGTCTCCCTCCTCCAGCAGTCTGCGCAGCTTCTCCGCCAAACGGCGTGCGCGGAATCCCGTGACCGGTCGAATGCGCGCCCCCAGCTCCAATACCAGATCCCCCATGCCCTGGGCGGCGGGCAGGCCCTGTCCCTTCAAGCGGATGCGCTGCCCCTGCTGGCTTCCGGCGGGTAGATTCAAGTCCAGATTGCGGCCCTTGGGCGTGCGCAGGCTGTAGCTTCCGCCCGTCATGAGCAGGAGAGCGTCCACCTCCACAGTCAGGTGCAGATCCGACCCCTCCAGGCGAAGTCCAGCAGGCAACTGGGCGTGCAGCACCAGGATCAGGCGCCCTGCCGGCCCGCCATGGCGGCCGGGCAAGCCCATGCCGGGCAGGACCAATTCATCACCTGGAATGATGCGCAGAGGAAGTTTGAGATCCAGTGGAGGCTGGCTGCCCAGCTCCACGCGGAAGGATCCGCCGCCTTCAAACCGCTCCAGGGGCAGGGGGAGATGGCGCCGCAGATCCTGTCCCGCCTGGGGTCGAGGGGCCTCCGGACGCGGCCCTTCCGTGCTGTCCCGTTGCGGCCTGGGGCCCCCTTCCCGGGCGGCTGGTCGGGGCCGTGAAGGTCCAGGACGCGGAGCACCGCCGGCACGGGGTCGGTCGGCAGGGCCGGCCAAGCGCGCGTCATACGCGGCGCGCTGGGCGGGATCACCCAACACACGATATGCCTCATGCAGTGCTTTGAAGCGATCTTCCGCTTGAGGATCATTGGGATTGCGGTCCGGATGCCACTCCTTGGCCAGGCGCTTCCACGCCCGGCGAATGTCTTCATCCGAAGCCCCCGGCAGCAGACCAAGGCGCTGGTAAAAGTCCCCTGCGGCTTCCGCCATGGCAATCCCCCGTCCTGACATCCACTTCCAACATAATACCACGAAAGGCCGTGGGGCTTTGATCCATCCCTGAACTTCAGGCACAAGAAGAAGCCGGCATACCCGCCACCGACCTTCAGGATCCTGGGAAAGTCCCTTCAGCGGCTACGATGAAGCCCGCCAGGCGGCCATTTCAAGGGGATTCGCTGACAGGGCAGCCTTGTCCCCCCCTTGCCCGCCACTCTGAGACCCCAGGGTTCCACTCCAGTGCCACGCGCTTTCAAAAAGGTGAATAGCCCAACCTGGAGCTGGTTCGATTCACCCATTTTGGTTCAGGCAACCTGTTGCGATTCAATCACTTCCACACTTGAGCGACTGACCAAGTTCCGAAGTTCGCAAGAGCTGGCACGGCCTTTGCGCTATGGGATTATCGACAAAGCAGCAGGAGGAAAAAATGGCCTTTGCATCCCCTTCCCTTCCCGAGAGCGCCCATTTGGCCGACACGCTTCGCCGCTTCAAGATGCACAAGCGCACCTTGGAAGCACGCTTGCAGGCTGTGCGTGAGGAGAGGGACGACTTGCGCCACATGGTGAGCATCCCGGTGAATCCCCGCAGCCGTCAGCAGCCGCTGATGGATGTGGAAAAGGACAGCCGCCTGGTGGAGATCTTCGCAAAGGTGGACAAGGGCCGTTATTTCCAGCGTGATCTGGCGGAGGACATCAGTGAGAAGCTGATGGATCGCCTCTGGAGCATCACCTTTTAACTCGACCTACCTTCTTGATCTGGCTGAGGTGACAGGCGTGGCCTGTCGCGGATCGGACGCCCGCCAGGGTTTCCGCTTCGCGGCGGGCCACCGCTTTATCAGCCAATTGCAATCCCCGCTATCGCTTTCATTTGCCCGCCGGGGCTGCCATCGCTGCGTAGGCCGGGATCTCTCTTCACCACAGATTCCCGCTGGCGCTTAACTGACGGACGGCGGGCCATGTTTCCCTTTCCCCACAACAGCAACGGGAACGGGAAGGAGTCGATAACTTGGTGGAGCAAGACCATGACGGCTTGACCACTTTGGCACTTCCAATCGCGAGGCAAACATGAACCGTGCACTGTGTTTGGCAACTCCCCTGCTGCTCCTGGGCGCGCTGCCCTTGATGGCCCAGGAGGAGGGAGCGGTCCCGGAGCAAGCTGCGGAAGGGATGAAGGCAGCCATGGGAATCGGCGCCGTCACCATGGATGGCCAGACCTGGACCCAGATCGCCCTGCGGCCGGAGATTCCCATTGGCAAACTGGGCATAGCCCTGGACCTTACCCTGTATTTCGACTCGGATGGCAACATCCGCAAGCAGGATTGGGATGAGGGCAAGGACCTGATCGAGAAGATCTACTACATCCGCTGGGGCCACAAAGGGGATAACCTATACCTGAAGGCCGGCGCCCTGGATGATGTGACCCTGGGCTACGGCATGCTGGTGCGCCACTACGCCAACACGGTCGAGTACCCCGCCGTGCGCCGGGTGGGTGGCGAGTTCGACGTGAAACTGGGCGGCCCCCAGGTGGAAGGCTTCGTGGGCAATGTGCGCGAGCTGGACGGTCCCGGTCTCGTCGGCCTGCGCGCCAGCTACCCGGTCATTGGCAACCTGCGGGTGGGCGCCTCCTTCGTGATGGACGGCAACCTCTACGCCGGCATGGCCGACCAGGACGACGACCATGTTCCGGATCAGCTGGACCGTTTTCCCGACCACAACGACAGCGACGAATATGTGCTGTGGGATGATCTGCACACCGCGCTGGGGGATGGCGAGTTGTGGGAACGCATGAAAGAGAGCGCCAGCTATCCCGGCGACGACTGGCTGGACAATCCGCTGGCGGACTATTCAAAAGCTGAAGAGAGCCTGCAGGCCATGGGGGCGGATCTGGGCTACGAGTTGCTGCCCAATCTGGATCTCTATTTCCAGGCGGCCAGCTTCACGGGTTATGGCACTGGCTGGGCGCCGGGTGTGCGCTGGCGGCCCTTCAACTGGCTGCAGGCCGGCGCCGAGTACCGCAACTGGGGCGAGCAGTTCATTGGGGATTTCTTCAACCGCACCTATGATGTGGAGCGCACCATTTTCCGCGGCGACAGCTTGTACACGCGGGAAGAGCTGCTGAAGGACGCCCCCGCCATGAGCGGCCTCTACGCCGACGCCAGCGCCAGCCTCTTCAACCTCATCACCTTCAGCGCGGCATGGAACACCATGAAGCCCAAGGACGCGGCGAATGCCGTGGACTGGAACAGTTTGTGGGGCGATGCCCGCTTGAATCTGGCCAAGGTGCCCAAGATCAAGGAGCTGAGCGCCTACTACAACCAGGTGGGCGCGGAGGATCTGCTGGACATCAAGAACGAGCACGCCGTGCACGGCCTGCGCGTTGGTTACGAGGTGGCCCCGGGCGCCCTCATGCGCCTGGACTGGCGCACCACCTACACGGATCGCAATGGCGACGGTGAGATCAAGGGCGACGCCGAGGAGAACCGCACCTTCCTGGTGGAGACCGTTTTCCAGCTGAAATAGTCGCCTGGCGGCTTGAACATGCATGGGCCTCGTCCACCGGGACGGGGCCCTTTTTTATGCTGGCCAAGACCACCCACTTTGGCTCAATTCCACCAATCCCGCCATGGGAAGTGCTTGACTCCAAAGCTGATTCCATTGGCACAGCACTTGCAATATGCAGGTCTGAGAAGGGCGGCCGTGTGGGGACGGCCCTGGCTGGCGGATCCGACCGGAGATGTTCCGTGGGGACGGTGAAGGCGTCCTGGTCCCGGTCCGCAGCTTTCCTTCCGGGAAAGTGGCCACGACAAAGCAGAAGGGCGGCGGCGATTGTAGGCAGAGTTCGCCCCCGACCGTTGAAGGAGGACCCGGATTCCAGGGGTGGGATCCGGGTCGTTTTTTTGATGGACTGGGACTTCGCCTACTTGCTGAGGCCCTTCAGCTTGGTGACCACCCAGGTGCCGCCACGGGTTTTATCCCGGGTGACTTCCAGGATGTCGTTGCGCGCGGCGTCCTCCAGGAACTCGCCGAAGTTGTTGTAGCCCAGGCTGCTTTCACTGAAGCTGGGGTTCTTGCGCTTGATCGTGTCCTTGATGAGGCTGGCCAGCAGAAGTTCCGTGCCTTCGCGCAGCAGGGCGTTCACGGCGCTGACCAGCTGCTTCATGGCGGAGAGCTTGTCCTTGGGAATGGTCTTGGTCAGGGAGCTCTCCTGGGCCTTCTCCTCCGCGCCCAGATTCTCATAGAACAGGAATTCGTCGCAATTCTCCACCAGCAGGTTGGAGCTGCTCTCGCGCATGCCAATGCCGATGATGGTCTTGTTGTTCTCCCGCAACTTGCTCACCAGGGGACTGAAGTCGCTGTCACCGGAAAAAATGACGAAGGTGTCGATGTGCGAATTGGTGTGGCACAGGTCCATGGCGTCCACCACCAGACGGATGTCCGCACTGTTCTTCCCGGTCATGCTGCGCTTGGGGATTTCAATGAGTTCAATGCCGTGGGCGTGAAGTTCGTCCTTGTACTTGGTGTAGAAATGCCAGTCGGCATAGGCGCGCTTGGTGATAATGCGCCCCTTTTCGAGCAAGCGATTGAGCACCATGCGGATGTCCAGCTTGGTGCCATTCTTGGATTTGAAGCCGATGGCGATGTTGTCGAAGTCGATGTACAAGGCCAGGTTGCGTTGGGTCGTTGTCATGTCTCGTTCCTTGCTCCACCCTTCCGCGCTGCAGAAGGGAGGGTGGTCTGTGCTGTGGGACCGGCGCCCGCCGGCCCTTGATCAATCCTCGGAGTCGCGGTCCTGCCGCAGGCTCCGACCCTTGCGCGGCGTCGCCATGCCGCGATGCTTGTCCGCCCAGCTCCACACGCTGCTGGTGGAGGCGGGCAGGGGACCGTCCCGCAGGGTCTCCCTGGCCAGTACTTCGGCCATATCCGGCGGCATGGGAGCCTCGAAATCCAGCTCTTGCCCCAGCACCGGATGGCGGAAGCCCATGCGCCAGCTGTGCAGGGCCTGGCGGCGGATGCAGTCCAGGTAGTGGTGGGCGCGGCTCTGGCGGTCCCCCGTGAAACCCGCCCGTCGCAGGTCCCGCCCGTCGTAGTCCGCATCCCCGAACACGGGGTGGCCCAGATGTTTCATATGCACGCGAATCTGGTGCGTGCGCCCGGTTTCCAGTTTCAATTCCATCAAAGAGAGGAAGTCGAAGCGCGCCGTGGTCTTGTAGTGGGTCACCGCGTGGCGGCCAATGGGTTCCGGCACCACGGCCATCTTCAGGCGATCCCGGGGATCCCGCCCGATGCCCGCGTCCACGCTGCCCTGCAACTGGCGCGGACTTCCCCACACCAGGGCGCGGTAAATGCGATGGATCTCCCGGTCGTGGAACATGCGGCTAAGCTCTCGCACGGCCTCCGGTGTTTTGCCAATCACCATCAGTCCCGTGGTGTCCCGGTCCAGACGATGCACGATGCCCGGGCGGAAGTCCTCCCCCGCCGACTCCGGCATTTCGTCCAGGTAATTCATCAACGCGTTCACCAGGGTGCCGTTGAAGTTGCCCCGGGCCGGATGCACCACCATGCCCGCCGCCTTGTTGATGACCATGAGGTGCGCGTCCTCGTGCAAAACCTCCAGGGGGATGTCCTCGGCGGTGATGAGGGGACGGGGCTTGCGCGGCACCCGCACCAACAGCCGCTCGCCAGGGGAGACGCGCTGGCTGGGTTTCAGCACGGGACGGCCCTCCACCAGCACCATGCCCTCTTCGATGATGTGCTGGATGAAGGTGCGGCTCACGAAGCGGATCTGGCGGGAGAGCCACAGGTCCACACGCTCGGGGGACTGGTTTGCGCCAATTTCCAGCTGGATCTCCTCCACCTGGATGTGCTCCGGATCCGGGGGCGTGGCGGGAGGCGCCGACGCGTAGCGCACATAGCTCTGGCGGCCCCGCGGGCTCACGGCGCGGCGTCCAGGGGAGGCGGGTCGCCGGATCCGGCCGGAATGGGGGCGGGCTCCTCCTCCAGCTTGCCCGTGAAGCTGAAGACAATGAGCAGGATCATGCCGGTGAAGATGTAGCAGTCCGCCAGGTTGAAGACCCACCAGCGCTCCAGCTGGAAGACCCCCAGCGCGATGTTGGGGATGTCCACATCCAGCATGTCCGTCACCTGACCGAAGATCAGTCGGTCGAAGAGATTGCCCGCCGCGCCCCCCACCACCCAGGGCAGGATGCGCGCCAGCCAGCTGCGGCTGGGAAGGCGACGCCACATCCACCAGGCCATGATGGCCATGGCGGGCAGGCTGGCCAGGGTGACTACCCACAAGGGCAACAGGGAGATGCCCATCACGGCGGCGCGGTTTTCCACATAGGTGAAGCGGAACACATCCCCCAGCACTTGCACGCTCTGGGATTCCACCATGGAGGAACGCACCGCCACTTTGAGCAGCTGGTCCGAGGCGAAGCAGAAGGCCATGATCAAAAAGGCACGCTGGCGTGTGATGGCGGGCTCCTATTCCTCGGGGGTCTTGCAGTTCACGCAAAGCTTGGCCGTGGGCACAATGCGCAGGCGCTGCTCGGCAATCTGGCAGCCGCACTTCACGCACACGCCGTAACGGCCCTCTTCAATGCGCTCCAGGGCCATGTCCACGGTCTGCACGAATTTGCCCTGGCGGGAGGCGAACATGAAGGTCTTCTCCTGCTCCTGGGCGTCCGTGCCCTGGTCCGCCATGTGGAACGAGTAGGTGCTGCTGTCTCCAGCTGCCTGGGAAAGGCCCTCCTCCAGCTCCTTCTTCAGGTAGTCCAGCTCCTCAAGCGCCTCCTTGCGCTTGTCCAGGAGGATCTGGCGGAACTCCTCAAGCTTCTCGGGCGAGTAGAATGGGTTGCTGATCATGCGTCCTCCATGCCGGGACCGATGGGTCCGGCGTCAAGCTTCATGCCCGGCCCGCGCCAGTCCGATGGCGGTGGGCACCTCGTTCAAAATACACTCGCGAAGGGGGGCGGAGTCAAGCACCAGGTGCAGCTCCACCGCCAGGGTCTCCCGGGCGATGCGCTCGCCGTGGGCTTCCACCACGCGGCGCAGCTCCGGCCCGTCCAGGATGGACAGCGCGATGCGGTCGCTCACCTGCAGGCCACTGTCCTTGCGCAGGTTCTGCACGCGATTGATGAGTTCCCGGGCCAGGCCTTCCAGCACCAGATCCTCATCCAGCTCCGTGTCCAGCGCTATGGTGAAGCCGCGCTCGGTGACCACCTTCAAACCCTCGCGCTCCTTGCGCTGGATCACCAGATCCTCCAGCAGCACCTGTTCGCCCAGGACCTCCAGCATCTCGCCGTGCTCCAGCATGGCGATCTCCGCCGTGCCCCAGGCGCCAATGATCTCCGAGGCCTCCTTCATGCGCGGACCCAGGCGCTTGCCCAGGGTGCGGAAGTTGGGCTTCACCGAGATCTCCACCAGCTCGTGCTCGTCGCGGCTGATTTCGATGTGGCGCACATTCAATTCCTCGCGGATGAGGCCGGCCATGCGCCGGATGCAGCTGTCATCCTCGCCGGCGCCCACCACCACCAACATTTTGCGCAAGGGCTGGCGCGTCTTCAACTGGTGCTGCGCCCGCAGTGCGCGCCCCAGCTTCACCGCGTGGTAGACCAGATCCATTTCGCGCTCCAGCACAACATCGCGGTAGCCCTGATCCGCCTGGGGCCAGTCGCAGAGGTGCACGGATAGGGGCAGGCCGGGCTCCGCAGGCCGCAGCAGGCGCTGGTGCACCACTTCCGTCACAAAGGGCAGGAAGGGGGCCAGGATCTGCGTCAGTTCGCGGATGCAACGGTAGAGCGTGCTGTAGGCGCGGTGCTTGTCGGCATCGTCCTCGCTCTTCCAGAAGCGGGCGCGGCTGCGTCGGATGTACCAATTGGACAGCTCGTCCAGGTGATCGGTGATGGCCTCGCTGGCGCTGAACACATCGAAGGCGTCCAGGGCGGCGCACACACGCTCGTTCAACCGCTCCGTGGCGCTGAGGATCCAGCGATCCAGTTCCGTCTCCGGGGCCGCCAGGCCCTTGTCCGGCGACCAGCCGTCAATCTCAGCGTAAGTGGCGAAGAAGGCGTAGATGTTCCAGTAGGGCAGCACCACCTGCTTCACAGCCTCGCGGATCAGGTCCTCGCTGAAGCGCTTGGCGTTCCAGGGATGGCTGTTGAAGAAGGTCCAGCGCACGGCGTCGGCGCCAAAGTCCTCGAAGACATCCATGGGGTCAATGACATTCCCCAGGGTCTTGGACATTTTGCGGCCGTCCTTGTCCGCCACCAGGCCGGTGCAGATCACATTGCGGAAGGAGCTCTCGCCAGTGAGGATGGTGGACAGAGCCAACAGCGTGTAGAACCAGCCCCGTGTCTGGTCCAGGCCTTCACAGATGAAGTCCGCCGGATACTGCCCCTGGAAGATCTCCCGCGAGCCCTTCCTGGCAGGATAGCCGAACTGCCCCCAGGGCATAAGGCCGGCGTTGAACCAGCAGTCCAGCACATAGGGTTCGCGGCGCATGGCCTTGCCACAGGCGGGGCAGGACACAGGCAGCTGGTCGATCCACGGCATGTGCGGGTCGAAGTCCGGGCCGATCTCCGCCGATGTGAGGCCACGCAACTCGTCCAGGCTTTCCACGCAGAGGCGATGACCGCAGCCGTCATCCCCCTCGCAGCACCACACGGGCAAGGGACTGCCCCAGTAGCGCTCACGTGAAACAGCCCAGTCCACATTGTTTTCCAGCCAGCTGCCGAAGCGGCCTTCGCCGATGCTGGCGGGCACCCAGTTGATGCGGCTGTTGGCGTCCAGCATGTCCTGGCGCACGGCCGTGGTACGAATGAACCAGCTGGGCTTGGCGTGGTACATCAGTGGATTCTCGCACTTGTAGCAGTGCGGATAGCTGTGCTCGTGGCGGGCCTTGTCGTGGAGCAGGCCGCGGGCGGCCAGATCCTTAACAATGGCCACATCCAGGCCGTCCTCCTTGAAATAGCGGCCGGCATATGGCCCGCACACGGCGGTGAAGTGGCCGGCGTCGTCCACATGTTGCACGCGGGGCAGATCGTAGGCGCGGATTAGGCGGAAGTCGTCCTCGCCGTAAAGGGCCAAATGCACAATGCCCGTGCCCTCCCCGGCGGTGACATAGCCGTCCACCACGGTGCGATGGGGTTTTCGCCCCTCACCGTCCGGCGTGGCGAAGTAGTCCCACAGGGGCTCGTATTCCAGGCCGCCCAGCTCGGAGCCCTTGGCGCGGCGCAGAATGTGGTGGTGGGCGGTTCCCAACACGGTGGGCAAGAGGGCCTCGGCGAAGACCAGGACATCCTCACCCACCTGGGCGAAGACATAGTCCACATCCGGGCCCAGGGCCAGGGCCACATTGCCGATGAGGGTCCAGGGCGTGGTGGTCCAGGCCAGCAGGTAGGTGCCGGGCTCCCCTTTCAGGCGGAAGCGCGCGGTCAAGGTCAAGTCCGTTACATCCTTGTAGCCCTGGGCCACTTCATGGCTGCTCAGGCTGGTCCCGCAGCGGGCGCAGTAGGGCATGATCTTCACATCGCGGTAAAGCAGGCCCTTGTCCCAGATTTGCCGCAGCACCCACCAGTCGCTCTGGATGTAGTCCGGCGTCAGCGTGGCGTAGTGGTCCTCCAGGTCAAGGAAGCGCCCGATGCGGCGGATGCTGTCCTCCCATTCGTCCTTGAAACGGAAGACCGTGGAGCGGCAGTATTCCTGGAAGCGCTCCACGCCGAAGCCCGGGATCTCGCTCTTGTCCTTCAGTCCCAGCTCGCGCTCGGCCTTCAGCTCCACGGGAAGACCATGGGTGTCCCATCCGGCGCGACGCAGCACGCGATGACCCCGCATGGTTTTGTAGCGGGGCCACAAATCCTTCAAGGCGCTTTGCAGCATGTGCCCGATGTGGGGCCGCCCGTTGGTTCCGGGAGGTCCATCGAAGAAGACCCAGTCCGGCGCCCCGGCGCGCTGCTCCAGGCTGCGGGCGAAAATGCGCTCCTCATCCCAGAAGCGCAGGATCTCGTGCTCCTGCGCGGGGAAGTCCACCTTGGCGGGGAGGGGTTGATAGCGGTTCAAGAATGGCTCCAGGGTGCTTAGTGGGCGCCCGCCCGGGCAGCAAGTTCGCAGGGAAGCGCATCGGCGGCTTCCAGGGCCGGGGAGGCCTGGCGCACCAGAGCGCGCACCAGGGCGGTCAAATGGGGTTCCACCCGGCTGGCCGCTTCCAGGATCTCCGGCAGGGATACGGGCTTCAGCGCCTCGGGGAAGCCCTCGTCGGTGATGATGGAGAAACCGGCCACGCGCAGGCCCATGTGGCGGGCCACAATCACCTCCGGCACCGTGCTCATGCCCACCACATCGGCGCCAATGGCCCGCAGCCAGCGGTACTCGGCGCGTGTTTCCAGACAGGGTCCGGCCACGGCGGCGTAAACCCCCTGCTGCACAGGAATGCGCAACTCCAGGGCCAATTGGCGGGTCTGCTCCAACAGCGCGCGGTCGTAAGGCGCGCTCATGTCCGGGAAACGCGGGCCCAGCGGGTCAAGGTTGGGACCCATGAGGGGATTGTCCCCCAGCAGATTCAAATGGTCTTCCATGAGCATCAGCTGGCCCTTGCGGAACTGCGGATTGACGCAACCACAGGCATTGGAAGCCACCAGCAGGCGCACACCCAGCATGCCGAAGACCCTGACGGGCAGGGTGATCTGCTGCATGCTCCAGCCTTCGTAGAAGTGAAAGCGCCCCTGCATCACCAGAACCGGGGCCTGACCAGGTTCAAGACGGGCCAGAAGCAGGCGGCCGTGATGGCTCTCCACCGTGGAAACCGGGAAGTGGGGGATATCCTCGTAGTCCAGGCTGCGCAGGATTTCCGCTTCCCGTGCCAGGCCGCCCAGGCCCGTGCCCAGGATGATGGCCGTGCGCGGCGTTTCGCCCGCCAGCCAATCCTTCAGCCGCGCGGCGCACTCCAGCAAATGATCAAAAGTCGGCCGCGCTTCCCCCACGGGAATCCTCCTTGGCATTGCCGTCCGGGACATCCTCCCCGGCGACTTCGGTGGTGGAAAGCAGTTCCACCAGTTCCAGTTGTTGCTCAAGCAAATGACGAATGCGGCGCACGAAACTGTCCCGCCTGTCGCGCAGGGTTTCCAGATCCCGCCCCAGGGCGCGACGCTCATCACGGCCCTTGGCCATGACCTGCTCGGCGCGCAGCTCGGCCTCGCGCAGGATGAGCTCAGCCTCCTTGCGGGCGGTCTCCCGGGCGCCTTCGCTGGTGGTCTTCACCTCCAGCAAGGTGTCCCGCAGGCCCTGATCCAGGCTGCGGTAACGCTCCAGTTCCCGTTCCAGCTGCAGCAGCCGCTCACGGACCGTGGCCAGCTCCCGCTCCTGTTGCTCAACCTGATCGGCCAGGCTTCCCAGGAAGACCTGCAGCTCCGATTCGTCCACCCCACGCAATCGCTTGCTGAAGGTGGCGCCGCGGATGTCGTTGGGCGTGTAGCGCATTCCTAAAATTCCAACAGGGCCACGAGCACCTTTTCCACCAGCTTCACGCCCAGCAGGGCGATGAGCGGCGTAAGATCCAGCCCGTTGAAGGGGGGAATGAGCTCACGCACCCATTTGAACAGCGGATCCGTGACCTTGAAGAGGAACTGCACCAATGGGTGCTGTCTGTCCACCTCCACCCAGGTCACGATGGCTGCCGCAATGATGACCAGGATGTAAATCTGTGCCGCGAGCTTGATCAACTCGTTCATCAGGTCTCCGCTTCCTCGCTGAAGAGGCTTGTGCCAATGCGCACCAGAGTGGCGCCCTCCGCCACCGCGTCCTCGAAATCCCCGCTCATGCCCATGGAAAGTTCGGGCAGTAGTCCCCGTCCTTCGTCCAGCCGATCCCGCAGCAGGCGTAGCGCGCGGAAAGCGGGGCGCGCCGGCCCGCAGGCTGCTGCCATGCCCATCAAGCCGCGCACATCCAGGCCGGGCAGCGCTGCAAGCTCAGACCAGGCTGACACCAGGGTCTCCGGACTGAAGCCATGCTTGCTGTCCTCCTGGGAGATGTTCACTTGAAGCAGAACCCGCTGCTCCAATCCCAACTCCCGCGCCGTGGCGGCAATGCGCCTCGCCAGATCCATGCTGTCCACGCTGTGGAAAAGCGTGAAGCGCCCCACCACGGACTTCACCTTGTTGCCCTGCAGCGTGCCAATGAAGTGCCACTCCATGGGCGCCGCAGGCCCTTGCAGTGCATCCAGCTTGGGCAAGGCGTCCTGCACCCGGCTCTCGCCGAAGAGTTCCAGGCCGGCCTGCCGCAGTTGCTGCATGTCTTGCGCAGCCAGGTACTTGGTAACGGCCACAATGCGTGGAGGCGCGGCCCGAAACTCCAGGCCTCCCGCCCGCACCATGCGTCCTGTCAGCTGTTCCAGCCGTTGGGCCACGAATGAGGCGTCTGTGCGCACAAGTCCCCGTTCACAACGAAATGCCTGGCCAGGGTCGCTCCATGTGTCAGGAGAATATAGGTAAAGCGCCCTGCCCGGCGTGGGCGCCAAGGGGCGCTTCGCAGCATTCATCCAGCGCCGCTGGCGGTGCATGGCGGAATTGGGGCGGGGCTCCCGCGGCATCATGCCCCCCGTCCCTTGCCATATTCCAGCAGGCGAAAGGAGAGCGCATGCAGGAACAGTTCCGGCCCAGACAGGCTTCAAGATCTTCCCTTGTCTTTCTGGGCACACTGCTGCGGCAGTCCTTCGAGACCTGGACCCTGGAGTCGGGCTGGTTCCTTTTCTACGGTTTCTTCATGCTCATGGCCGGCGCCGCGCTGGGGCAGATCCCCGTGGCTGGATTGGTCCTGGCCCTGGCGGTGGAGGGCCCACTGGCCGTGGGTCTGGTCATGGCCACCAGGCGCGTGGCATTGCATGAACGCACCGGGCCGGAGGATCTCTTCGCCGGCTTCCGCGGCATGGCCCTGGCCACATCCACCGGAATGCTGGCACTCTCCGTGGCGGGCCTTTCCCTGCTTGGCTTCGTGGCCCTGATTGTTCCCGGCCTGTTGGCGGCGGCCTTCTTCTCCGTTGCCTTGCCTGTGATGGTGCTGGAAGGATGCGGCGTCTTGGAATCGCTCAAGCGCAGCGCCCGGCTGGTGAAGCCGCGCCTGGCGCCCATCCTGCTGATCATGCTGGGGTTTGGCCTGCTGGAGCTCCTGCTGGCCCTGCCCACCCTGCGCACCCTGCTGAACGGCGCCGGCGGAGAGCCGGACACCATGCAAACCCTGCCCTTCATGCTGGGCATGGGTCTGCTGGGGCCCTTGCAGGGCATCGTCTCCACCCTGCTCTACATGCACCTGCGGGAGGATAACGGACAAACCCTGGCCCAGGGTTGATCAGCCCGCCTTTTTCTTGCGCAACCTGGCCATGAACGTGCCGTCGTGGTCGCCCTGCACGGGTGTAAGCCCCAGCATGCCCGGGCACATCCCACCATCAAGTGGGTTGGCAAAGGGCTCAATCTCCAGCTCCGGATGGCGGGCGAGCAGCGCCTCCACCTGCATCTGGTTCTCCGATGCCATCACGCTGCAGGTGGCGTAGACCAGCCTGCCACCATCCTTGAGCAGGGTCACGGCGTGTTCCAGCAGGGACTCCTGGGTGGCCAGCAGGCCTTCCAGGTCGGGTGCGGCATTGCCCCACAAATCCGGGTTGCGCCGCAGAGTGCCGCTGCCCGAACAAGGAGCATCCACCAGCACACCATCCACAGGCAGCATGTGCGGCAGTTGCCGTCCATTCCACTGGCGCACACGCAGATTGAAAATTTGCTGACGGCGCGCACGCCGACGCAACTCATCCAGGCGGCGTGTGTTGATGTCCAGGGCCTCCACCATGCCCTTGCCCTTCATTTGGGCGGCAAGTTGCAAGGTTTTCCCGCCGGCTCCGGCGCACAAGTCCAGCCAGCGCTGGCCCGGTTGCGCCTCGCACACAAGGCCAATGGCCTGGGTGGCTGGATCCTGCAGCACAAAGAGGCCCCTGTGGAAAGCCTCCGTGGCGTAGAGGTCCTCTTCGCACTCCAGCCGCCAGGTCCCCGACAAGTGCGGATGTTCCTCTAGCCGCTGGGCAAGGGATCCCAAGGATCTGCGCAGGGCGCGCTCATCATCGCTGCGCAGCCACAGGGAGGGAGGGCAAAGAAAGGCCAGGGCCAGCTCGCGGGCATCCTTCACGCGGGGAAGATCATTGGCGATCCAATGGGGAAGCCGGGGCTCCACCGGATGCTGCAGGTGGCTCTCCAGCAGACGCAATGCGGCAACCACACCATCCTTCACCGCCTTCTCCTCCAGGCGCCGGGTCAGGCCCAGGGATTGATCCGGTCGCGCATCCTCGCCCACCAGACCTTTCCAGCGGAACCATGCGGCCATGGACATCACCAGGCGGCGGCGTTGGGCGGGCTCCAGCTCCTCACGCTTCAGAATGCGGCTAAGGCCCACATCGGGACGCAGCCCCTGCCTGGCCACCTCATCCAGCTCTTCGATCAAGGGCAGGATGGTCTCTGTGCGCCTGACTGGCGGGCGAGCGCCACGCTTGGTGGAACGGGGGCGCAAATCCGGCCGGCGGGATGGTGAAGGCGGCCTCATGCGGGGAAGGGTCCACGGTGCACCAGGGTGGTGGTGGCCTGGCAGGCTGGGGTCAACACCATCTCGCCAATCTGCACATGGGCGGGACGCGTGGCCACCCAGGCCACGGCCTCGGCCACATCCTCCGGCTGCAGGGCCTGGATGTCGTGATACACACGGTGGGCGCGCTCGCTGTCCCCACGGAAGCGCACCAGGGAGAACTCCGTCTCCACCAGTCCGGGATCAATGGAGGTGACGCGCAGGGGGGTGGCCACCAATTCCATGGACAAGGCGCGGGTGAGCGCCAGCTCCGCCGCCTTGCTGGCGCAGTACACGGCGCCCCCGGGATAGGGTTGGCGCGCGGCGATGCTGCCAAGATTGATGATGTGGCCCCGGCGCCTGGCCAGCATGCCGGGCAGGAGGCGGCGCGTTAGGACCATCAGGGCGCGCACATTGGTCTCCAAAACGCGGTCCCAATCCGCAGGATCCCCCGCCACCAGCGGATCGGCCCCCAGGGCAAGACCGGCGTTGTTCACCAGCACATCCACATCCCGCCACTCCACCGGCAGGCTCTCCGGCAAGGCGTCCAGCGCGCCGCGATCCTGCAGATCCAGCGCCAGGGGCAGCATGCGGCAGCCCATGGCCCGCACTTCCTCCGCCAGATCCTCCAAACGATCCAGACGCCGGGCCACGGCGACGACATGGAAGCCCCTCCGCGCCATGGCAATCGTTGTTGCGCGGCCGATGCCGGCGCTGGCCCCTGTCACCAGGGCAATGCCTCCGTCCATGTGCGGGATCTCCTTGTGCTGTGCGTTTATGTGGCAAGCTCGCGCAATGGGCCCGTTTCCCCAACGCGGCGCCGGATTCAAGGCCAGGGGAAGTTCTACCTTTCTGCAAACAAGCTCGAGGCACACCATGGACAAGCTCAACGCCCTGCGCCAGCAATTGGCCACCATTGTTGACCTGGAGGCCGCCACCGCCCTGTTGGGATGGGACCAGCACACCTACATGCCCCGGGGAGGGCTGGAGGCGCGTGTGCGACAAATCACCACCCTGCAGGGTCTTATCCACGAACGCATGGCTTCGGACGAACTCCACGAATTGCTGGGCGCCCTGGAGGCGGACACGGGGAAGCTGGATCCCGTGGATGCCCGCCTGGTGCTGGTGACGCGCCGGGATGTGGATCAGGCCCGGCGCCTGCCCGCTGAACTGGTGGTGCGCAAGGCGGAGGCCACAGGTCGCGCACTTGACAGCTGGATGGTGAACCGTCCGCGGGGCGATTTCGGCGCGTGGCGCCCCCACCTGGAGGAGGTCTTCGCCATTGTGCGCCTGGAGGCGGAAGCCCTGGGCTATGAGGAGGAGGCCTACGACGCCCTGTTGAACCGTTACGAGCCGGGCATGGGAACCAGGAGGCTGCGCGCGGTTTTCAGCGAGCTGGCGGAGGGTCTGGTTCCATTCCGACGCCAGGTGCTGGAAGTTTCCCACCGGGTGGACGATGAAATGCTCTCGCGCCACTTCGATGGCCAGAAGCAGTGGGACCTGGGCCTGCGCATGTTGAAGGAGATGGGCTACGATTTCAACCACGGCCGCCAGGACCGGAGCCCCCATCCCTTCACCACCAGTTTCGGCCTGCCCGATGTGCGCATCACCACGCGCATCCACGAGAACGACTTCCGCGCCGGGCTGTTCGGCACCCTCCACGAGGGCGGTCACGGCCTGTACGAGCAGAACTTCCTCCCTGAGTTCGATCGCAGCACCCTGGCCCAGGGCAGCAGCCTGGGCATCCACGAAAGCCAGAGCCGCCTGTGGGAAAACCTCGTGGGACGCTCACGCCCCTACTGGAACCGCTGGTTCGGCGAAGTGAAGGAGCTCTTCCCCGCCCAGCTCAGCGGCGTGGGATTCCAGGCCTTCTACGCCGCCATCAACCGGGTGAAGCCTGGCTTGATCCGCGTGGAGGCGGACGAGCTTAGCTACAACCTGCACATCTTCGTGCGCTTCGAGCTGGAATTGCGCCTGCTCTCCGGCGACTTGGCGGTGGCGGATCTGCCGGAGGCGTGGGACTCGCTGATGGAAAGCACGCTGGGCGTGCGTCCGCCATCACCGGTGGACGGCTGCATGCAGGACATGCACTGGGCCGACGGCTCCGTGGGCTACTTCCCCACCTACGCGCTGGGAAATCTCTACGGCGTGCAAATTTTCAACCAGGCGCGCCGTGAAATGCCCGCCATGGATGAGGACATCGCCTCAGGACGCCTGCTTCCGTTGAAGGACTGGCTCACCGAGCGCGTGTACCGTCCGGCTCGCAGCGTGGATCCGGGCGAGCTGCTGCGATTGATCACCGGGCAGGACCTAAGTCCCCAGCCCTGGCTGGCCTATGTGAAGAACAAATACAGCGAGCTTTACGGTCTGGATTGAGCCATCCAGCCTCCGCCAATCCCCGCGGGGCAGGCAGATTCAGGGCGGAGGCCCGAGGCTTTTTTAACACATTCCACTGGGCGAAAAGAGCCACCCGAGGCCGGACGCCCACGCCAATACCGGCAGATTCCACATATGGAGGCGCACATGGAAAGCTTCCCCGTCACCCGCATCGCAGAGAGCCGCAAAGGGCAGATTGACTACAACAACCTGCGCTTCGGCGTCTATTTCACCGATCACATTTTTGTGATGGACTACTCGGAGGGCCGCTGGCACAGCCCGCGCATCGAGCCCAACGGGCCCATGGCCATCAGCCCCGCCAACATGACCTTCCATTACGGGCAGGCGGTGTTCGAGGGCCAGAAGGCCTTCCGCCGTCCCGATGGATCCATTGTGCTGTTCCGGCCAGACGCCCATGTGGCGCGGCTGAACCGAAGTTGCCGCGCATTGTGCATCCCGGATGTCCCGGAGGACACCGTGCTGCAGGGCATCCGCCAGGTGGTGGAGCTGGAGCGGGAGTTTGTGCCATCCACCCGCGGCCACAGCCTTTACATCCGTCCCTTCGTCATCGCCATGGACAACCTGCTGGGCGTGCAGTCCAGCCAGAGTTTCCGCCTGATTGTGCTGCTTAGCCCGGTGGCCAACTACTACCCCGAGGGCCTGAAGCCCGTGCGTCTGCATGTGGCCCAGCACCACAGCCGCGCCGCCCGGGGCGGCCTGGGCATGGCCAAGACCCCGGCCAACTACGCCGCCAGCCTGCTTCCCGCCAAGCGCGCCAAGGAGAAGGGCTACACTCAGGTGCTGTGGCTGGACGCCACGGAGCACAAGTATGTGGAGGAGGTGGGCACCATGAACATCTTCTTCAAGATCAACGACGAACTCTACACGCCGCCATTGGACGGAGACACCATCCTGAGCGGCATCACGCGCATGAGCGTCATTGAACTCTGCCGCAGCTGGGGCGTCCCCGTGCACGAGCAGCGGGTGAGCATCCAGCGCCTCTTCGAGTCTTTCCAGGCGGGCGAACTGCAGGAGGTGTTCGGCACGGGGACGGCGGCGGTGGTGAGCCCCGTGGGCGAAATCCATTACAACAACGACAGCATGTCCTTGAACGGCGAGAGCATCGGCCCAATGGCCCAGCGCCTTTACGATGCCATCACGGGCATCCAGTACGGCGACGAGGCTGATCCCTTCGGCTGGATCCACCCAGTCTGCTGAGTCATTTGTTCATCAATCAAGGGGGCTTCGGCCCCCCTTTTAATGGGGCTTCGGCCCCATTCTCATGTCCTACCGCGCAGGCGTCCAACCAATTCCCACGCCTTGTTAAAAAGTGAAACCGCTTCAACCGATACGAGGAGGGCATCCGGGGGGATGCGTCGGCATCATCCTGCACCACACCTTCGACGCACTTGGCCGCCATGTCCATCCTCCCCCTGCACGCAATGCAGATGAGGGATTTCCATGCACCTGTTGGACAAGTTGCTTGCCTCCATCCTGGACAGTCTTCCCCTTGGGAAGAAACTCAGCCGCGTGAACCTGTTCCTGTTGGGTTCCACCGCTCTTGCCATCACCCTCTTCTTCCCCACGGTGCAGAAGAGCCTGCTGATGAAGCACCTGGAGAGCCAGGCGCGCATGGCGTGCGAATTGTCGGTGCGGGAGATTGGGGAAAGCATGTCCGCGGGTGACAGTCTGGCCCTGACCGCGCATCTCCGGGATCTGGCATCCACGGAGGCCGTGGACTGGGCCCTGATGCTGGACAATGAAGGGCGTGTGCTGGCCGGCACCGGGGACTTGGCCGTCCTGGCCAGGGAAGCCCGGCTGCTGATGACGGCGCCAGCCGGACAGGAACTGCTCCAGAGTGAAGGCCGGCTGCTGTGCGGGCGCGCCGTGCCAGCGGGAAACGGTGAAGGTGGACGACTGGTGCTGGCTCTTCCCATGGACAAGGTGGAAGCCGATGTGGCCCTGGTGCGTCTTCTGGCCCTTGCCCTGTCCGTGGCGGGCATGTTCACAGGCGTGCTCACCTTCACTCTGGTGGTGCGCCGTATTGTGAAGCCCATCCACGCGCTCAGCGAGACGGCCAAGCGTGTGGCC